>NZ_MQTS01000099.1 GCF_020532825.1 Arthrobacter sp. SO3 | reverse complement strand
GGTGCGGGGTGCTGCCGCGGGGCCCGAAAGGGGGCCGAATTCAGCCGGATGCGCTGCCACCCCTAGAATCGTTAAGTGACTTACCCAGCAGCAACAGGTGACTTCCAGCCCGTCCCGGAGGCTCCGCCAGCCTTCGCCGAGGAACGCTCGGCGGTAATCGACCTCGAGGCCATCCGGCACAATGTCCGCCGGCTGGCGGCCGTGGCGTCACCGGCCCGGGTGATGGCAGTGGTCAAGGCCGATGCCTACGGCCACGGCGCCGTCCCCGTCGCCCGCGCGGCGCTCAGCGCCGGCGCCCACTGGCTGGGAACGGCGCACATTTCCGAGGCCCTGGCCCTGCGCGCCGCCGGCATCGAGGCGCCCCTGCTGGCCTGGCTGCACACCCCGGAGAGCAATTTTGCCGCCGCCGTGGCCGCGGGGATCGACATCGGCTGCTCGGGCTGGGAACTCGAACGCATTGTGGCAGCCGCCCGCGAACAGGAACGGCCCGCCCGGGTGCACCTCAAGGTGGACACCGGGCTGGGCCGCAACGGTGCAACCCTGGATGCCTGGGACAGCCTGGTCGGCGAGGCCATGGAATACCAGGACCAGGGCCTGCTGCGGGTGGTGGGCATCTTCTCCCACCTGGCCGTCGCCGACGAACCCGAGCGCCCGGAAACCGACGAGCAGCTGGCGGCCTTCCGCGAAGCCCTCGCCATCGCCCAGGACGCCGGCGTGGATCCCGAGGTGCGGCACCTCGCCAACACCCCGGCCACCCTGTCCCGCCCTGATACCCACTTTGACCTGGTCCGCGTGGGGCTGGGCCTGTACGGGCTCTCCCCGTTCGAAGGGCAGGGCTCGGAAGAGCTGGGCCTGCGCCCCGCCATGACCGTCCGCACCGTCGTTTCGCACTGCAAGGATGTCCCGGCCGGCCAGGGCGTGTCCTACGGGTTGAACTACCGCACGGGAAGCGCCAGCACCCTGGGGCTGATCCCGCTGGGCTACGCCGACGGCGTCCCGCGGATCGCCACCGGGGGACCGGTCCGCGTCGGCGGCGTGAACTACCCGGTCGTGGGACGCATCGCGATGGACCAGATGGTGATCGACCTCGGCCCGCTCCACGTTTCCACCGGGGGGCCCAGCGTCCTCGGCGCGGAGGCGGTCCTGTTCGGTGACGGCGCCGACGGCGGCCCCACCGCCGAGGACTGGGCCCGGGCGGCCGGCACCAACAACTACGAGATCGTCACCCGGATCAGCCCCCGGGTGCCGCGCCGCTACATCAATGAAGAGCCCGCCGGCGACGAGTCCCGGCCGTGAGCGCGGCAGCCTGGGAACGGACCCTGGAAGTCCGGACCGCGGACGAGACCCACGCCCTCGCGGCCGGCCTCGGCGCCCAGCTCCAGGCCGGGGACCTGCTGGTCCTCACCGGTGAGCTGGGCGCGGGCAAGACAACCTTCACCCAGGGCCTCGGGGAGGGCCTGGGGGTCCGGGCCGGCATCATCTCACCGACTTTCGTGCTGGTCCGTATCCACCCGAACCTTCCCGACGGCCCCCGGCCGGGCGGACCGGACTTGGTGCACGTTGACGCGTACCGGCTGGGTTCGGCCTCGGAAATCGACGACATCGACCTGGAAAACACCATGGACAGCGCCGTGACCGTGGTCGAATGGGGCCGTGACCGCGTGGAGCACCTGAGCGAGAGCCGGCTCGAGGTGGACCTGGTCCGCAGGCTGGGAGGCGGCGCGCCCGCCCCGCAGGCGGCCCCGGAAGCCATGGGGGAGCTGGCCGCTGTCGATGACCCCGGGGTGCTGGACTTCGACACCGACGACGACGAGCCCCGCACGATCGTGATCCGGGGCTTCGGCCCCCGCTGGGT
>NZ_MQTS01000098.1 GCF_020532825.1 Arthrobacter sp. SO3 | reverse complement strand
GGCGGGAACTTCGCCACCAAGCCAAGACGCTTATGCTGTCCCGCCACGGCAGCCAGGTGGCAGCATAAAGAGGAGTTTCCTATTTCCAGCTCAGGGGCTCGGGCGGCGATGTTCGCCACGTGCGGAGGAACCGCTCGCGGGCTTCCTCACCCGCCTGTTGTTCCAGAGCGTGCAGCCGCCCGTAAGTGAACGCATTGGCGCCGGCATCTTCAGCGGCGAGTTTGCGCAGCAGCTCACGGGTGACGACGCTGTCGTGATGATCGCCCAGACTCTCCTGGATCTCCTCTGCGGCCCGTGCAAGGGTGGTTGCCCGCTTCCCGAATATCGGGGCCGACGATTCCGCCGTATAGCGCAGTCGCTTGGCACTCTTCCGGACCTCATGGAGTGCGGCGTCGAAGGTTGGATCGGCGGGATCGACGTCGAGAGAAGTTACTTCCCTTTTCAACCGTTTCCGTTCCTTCTCGACGAGCCGGCCCACCGTACGGACGGCTTCCTTTGCTGCGGTGTCGCTCAGCGGCGGTTCGGCCAGGAAAGCATCCAGCGCATCGAGAAGACGGAAGTACCGGGCACTATTCAATGCAGCGAGACCCTTGGCACGGGCAGCACGTGCGTCCGTACCGAAGTGCTCCTCGGCCTGCTCAGCAACCGGGCCCAGCACCAATTCGGGCGGTTCAGAGTTGATCAGGCCCAGCACCCGGTCCCGCATCACCTCGTTGTCCCGGGCCCCACCCACCGCGCCCGCAAGCCACTGCAGTTCGGAGCGCAGCGATCCGGCCCTTGCAGGGTCGGTCAGTGACCGGAAGGTGGCCAGTGCGGACCGCATCCGGCGCGCGGCCACCCGGAGCTGATGCACGGCATCCGGGGTGTCCTCCCGGACACCGGGGTCATGTTTTTTCAATGCCTCGACCTGCTGGCTGAGGTAGGAAATGAACACTGCCGAGGCCGGCCCCTCAGGCTCCGGTTCGGGGGCCACCGAATTGCCCGGAGGATACTGTCCGCCCAGGCCGCGGGCGAGTTTGGATGGCAGCGCCGACTTTTGGTGGCCGGTCGCGGCCACGAGCGAGTCTGCGGACTTGAGCAGCCGCTTGGGACCGTCGACGAGTTCGATTTCCCATTCCCGCCAAGTGGCGTGGGCATGTGGCTCCAGCAGGGTCTGGGATTCCACCCGGTCATCGCTGAATTCAGCAAGGGCGCTGCCATCGGCCGCGAAGAGACGCTGCACGGTGCGGCGGGTCTTCAGCCTGGCTACCGGAATCAAGTCCAGGTCCCTCGTGTGGACCCGCACGAGCTGCCGCAGGCGCCGGGGAACCGCCTCGGGGTCCGTTCCCAACGGCGCCGTGAACTCTTGACGTTCCCCCACAGCCACGGGAAGTTTCAAATGCCATCCGGCATCGTGTCCACCGGTCCGCCGGCGAAGGGTGATCCGGTGGGAGGCCAGGTCCAGGCTGGCGGTATCGAAGTAGACGGCATCAAGGGATTCTTCCTCGGGCGGCCCCACCCGGTCCACTCCCGGCAACGAGGCCAGGGCCGGCCATTTGTCATCTTCACCGACGTCGTATTTTCGCTCTACCTCGAGCATTCCGGAGGCGCTCATGCCCCAAACTACGCCCGCTGGTCGTGGCGCCGCAGGAGTCAAAAGTCCCGGGGTCCCCCCGGGCGGAACGCGCTGCCCAAGCTTTGTAGGCACAATGGAGGCGTGACTTCTCCGGCCGTTCCGCTGACCTCTCCACCCGCGCCCTTCGAACTGGGGGTCATCGGGTCCGGTCTGGCGTTCGCGCACTCGCTGGACGAGCTGGCCGAAGCGCTCCGGACCGGAGGCCCCTCCGCGACCGCCGTGGTGCAGGCGCCGCCAGGCACAGGCAAAACAACCCTGGTTCCGCCGTTGCTGGCCAACCTCGCCATGGCAGATGGCCGGCAGCTGACCGGCGGGGCACTGCCGCGCATCATTGTCACCCAGCCTCGCCGGGTGGCCGCCCGCTCGGCTGCCCGGCGCCTCGCGGCCCTGGACGGCAGCCGGCTCGGGGAACGCGTCGGCTATACGGTCCGCGGCGAACGCCTGGCCGGCCCGGGCACCCTGATCGAATTCGTCACCCCGGGCATCCTATTGAACCGCCTCCTCGCGGATCCGGGACTGGAAACCGCCAGCGCCGTGGTCCTCGATGAGGTGCACGAACGCGGCCTCGAAACCGACCTGTTGCTCGGCATGCTCACCGAGGTCCGCGAGCTGCGAGGCGACCTCGCGCTCGTCGCCATGTCAGCGACCCTGGACGCGCCGCGTTTCGCCGCACTCCTAGGCGCGGGCGGGGACTTGGGGGACAGCGGCGCGAAAGACCACGACTCTGGCGGCCCGGCGCCCGTCGTCGACTGTCCTTCCGCGTTGTATCCGCTTGAGGTGGACTGGGTGCCGGCGGGGGCGCCCCGGCTCGACGAACGGGGGGTGACGCGCGCCTTCCTTGATCATGTGGCAGACACCGCAGCTTCCTCCCACGCCGGTGCGCTGGCGTCGGGCCTGGACGTCGATGCCCTGGTGTTCCTCCCGGGGGCGTGGGAAGTTTCCTACGTCGCAGGCCGCCTGCGTGGCAGGACCCGGGCGGAGGTCCTGGAGCTGCACGGGCAGATCGGCCCCGCAGAGCAGGACCGCGCGGTCGCAGGACGCGAGCCCGGCGGCAGCCCGCGGATCATCGTCTCGACGTCGCTCGCCGAATCCTCACTGACCGTTCCCGGCGTCCGGTTGGTCATCGATTCCGGCCTGTCGCGCGAGCCCCGGCGGGACGCGAGCCGCGGCATGTCCGGTCTTGTGAACGTGTCCTGCTCCCGCGCTTCCGCTGAGCAGCGGGCCGGGCGGGCGGCACGCCAGGGACCGGGGCGTGTGGTCCGTTGCTACGACCAGAAGACCTTCGGTGCCGCACCGGCCCACCAGACACCCGAAATTGCGGTGGCCGACCTCACCGGGGCGGCATTAATTCTCGCCTGCTGGGGATCGCCCGGCGGCCGGGGACTGGCTCTTCCGGACGCGGCGCCGCAGGCCGTTATGGACGAGGCCGCTGAGGTGCTCCGGGAACTCGGTGCGGTGGCTCCGGACGGACTCGCCACCGATCTCGGCAAGACGCTGGCCCGGGTTCCCGCCGATCCCCGGCTGGCCCGCGCCCTGCTGGACGGGGCCGCAGCCGTGGGCGCACGCACCGCCGCGGAAGCCGTCGCGCTGGTCGCCGGCGACCAGCGCGCCCCGGGTGCCGATCTCCCGCGCCTCCTGGCTTCCCTGCGCGCGGGCAAGGAGCCGGCCTCGCGGCGCTGGAAGGAGGACGTCCGGCGGATGGAGGCGATCGCACGGCAGGAGAGTTCCGGCGTGCGGCGCCGTCCCCTGACCGCCGGGGTCACGCCTCGGGAAGCAGTCGGCTTCGTCGTCGCCCTCGCGTTCCCGGACCGTGTTGCGCGCCGGGTCCCCGGTGACGGGCCGGAGCGCTACCTGCTCAGCTCCGGGACACGGGCCGGTCTTCCGGCCGGAAGCTCGCTGTCCGGGCACGAATGGCTCGCCGTCGCTGAGGTCTCCCGGGCCCAGGGGCGGGACGCGGCCGGCACCGGCGCCGTCATCCGTTCCGCCGCCCCGCTGACGGCGGAGACGGCCGAGGCCGCCGCCCGGCACCTCCTGGCTGACACCGTGGAGGCCCAGTTCAGCCAGGGCAGGGTGACCGCCCGGAAGGAACGCCGGCTGGGCGCGATCGTGCTTTCCTCCACGCCGGTCCGTCCCTCCGCCGCCGACGGCCGTGCGGCAGTCGCCCGGGCGCTGGCGAAGGAAGGGCTTGGGACCATTGGATGGTCGCCGGCGGCCGGGGCCTTGCGCCGCCGTCTTGCCCTGGTGCACCGGGAACTCGGGGACCCGTGGCCGGACGTGTCCGAACCGGCACTGCTGGCCCGCCTCGACGAGTGGTTGGCCCCGGAACTCGAGGCGCTGGCCCGCGGCGCTTCCACGAGCGGGATCGACCTGGCAGACCCGCTGCGGCGCCTGCTGCCGTGGCCCGACGCCGCCCGGCTCGGTGAGCTGGTCCCGGAGCGGCTGGAGGTGCCGAGCGGTTCCTGGGTGAAAATCGACTATCCCGAAGTCGGTGACGAGGGCGCACGCCCGGTGGTCGCCGTCAAGCTTCAGGAGTGCTTCGGCTGGGACCGGACGCCGCGCCTTGTGGGCGGCAGGGTGCCGGTGCTGTTCCATCTGCTCTCGCCTGCCCGGCGGCCCTTGGCCGTCACGGATGACCTCGCCTCGTTCTGGTCCGGGCCTTACGCGCAGGTCCGTGCCGAGATGCGCGGCCGGTACCCCAGGCATCCCTGGCCGGAGGACCCGAGGACGGCCCCGGCGACCGCCAGGACCAAGAACCGGAGCTGATTTACCGGCAGCTGTTACGTGATTGTGACGCGGCTCACGGCACTTTGGCTATTCTAGAAGTGGTCATACAGTCGGCCGTTCATGCTTCGCAGGGGATCTTTTTATTATGACTAGCAAACTCGGCATCACTGTCGCTGTCGACCTCAGTTCGGAATCCGCACTCGTTTCACCGGTGGGCCGACTCACCGTCCGCAATGTTCCAAGCCTTATCGCGGTCGCCCATCGGGCAGGCTCCTTTGGGTATGGCCTCGACGTTGTTATGGACCTGCGGAAGCTGACTACCGCAGATCCCCAAGCCGTGGCCATGATCCGGGATTCGGGATGGCACGGGAACAATCTACTCGGAGCCGGACAGACCGGCCGGGGGCGGGCGGCATGAGACCGGAACTGGCCGGCGGATACGGGTCCATTGCCCCCGCCCATGGTGCCGGATTGATTTTCGACTCCTTTCGCCGTTGGCCCCTGGTGCCCTCCTCGCAGTTGGTGCGGCTCCGCTCGGCCTTGCTGCAGTGCGTTGATTTGGCCTCCCCGGACAACGGCAGGGACCTCTCGGAGTCCGCAGGGAAACTGCTGCGGCTCGTCACCGACGAACTGGAGCGCCGAAACGGCACCCCAGGCCGGGCCGCAGTGACGCCGGCAGGATTTCGGCACGCCAGGCGGCTGCCTCACGCGTAGATGGTCGGTATCGCGGGTTCGCCGCGCTGGAGCCGGTTCACGATGGCGGGCAGCTCTGCCATGGTGTCGGTGTGCCGGAGCCGGGCCCGTGCCACGGCCTCCGGACCTGTCCATCCCGGCAGGAGTTCGCCACCGCGGATGAACCGCTCCAACAGTGGCCTGGCGTGGGGTTCGTCCGCCGGCAGGCGGCCCAGCCCCAGAACTTCGTGGGTGGCTGTGCCGGAGCCGTCGAGCCTGCGTACCGGATGTTTCCGCCCGCCGACGTTGATCTTGTTCTTGGAGCTCTTGGCCACAGCGGTGAACTCGCCGGCGTCGTTGGTGCGGCTGACCAGTTTGTAGACCATCCCGGCGGTGGGGGCGCCGGACCCGGTGACCAGCGCCGTGCCGATGCCATACGAATCGGCCGGCGCCGCCCGCAGGGCGGCAACGGAGTACTCGTCGAGGTCGGACGTGACCACGATTTTCGTGCGGACGTTGCCCAGGCTGTCCAGCAGTTCGCGGACCCACCTCGCCTGCGCCAGCAGATCACCGGAATCGAGCCGCACGGCCCCCAGCTGGTCCCCGGCAAGCTCGACGGCGGTCCGGACGGCCGCTTCGACGTCGTAAGTGTCCACCAGGAGGGTGGTCCCGGGCCCCAGCGAGTCCAGTTGCGCCCGGAAGGCGTCCTGTTCGGTGTCGTGCAGGAGCGTAAAGGAATGCGCGGCTGTGCCTACCGTTCGGAGCCCGAAGCGCCGGCCGGCTTCCAGGTTCGACGTTGCGGCGAAGCCCGCGATGACGGCGGCGCGGGCAGCCGCGGCGGCGGCTTCCTCCTGCGCCCGGCGTGAACCCATCTCGAGGCAAGGCCTTCCTGCTGCCGCGCTGACCATCCGGGAGGCCGCCGAGGCGATGGCGCTGTCATGATTGAGGACGGACAGCACGAACGTCTCCAGGATGCAGGCTTCGGCAAAGCTGGATTCTACGATCAGGACGGGGGAGTAGGGAAAATACGCCTCTCCCTCGGGGTAGCCCCAAATGTCGCCGGAGAACCGGAAGTCCGCGAGGCGCGCCAAGGTTTCCGCGTTGACGACGCCGGTCCGGTCCAGGAACTCCAGCTCCGACGGGCCGAAGCGGAAGCCGGCAAGGCCCTCCAGCAGCCGCCCGGTCCCGGCTACGATGCCGTACCGGCGGCCCTCCGGCAAGGCCCGCGCGAACGCCTCGAAGACGGTTCTCCGCTCCGCAGCCCCGGAATGAAGGGCCGCCTGCAGCATGGTCAGTTCGTAATGGTCGGTGTAGAGGGACGTAATGCGGCCGTCCCGGGCCGGCGTGGTGTCCATGATTCACCCTAGTCCCCAGCACCCGGACGGTCAGCAGGCAGTGGTTGTGCACGACCTGCTATTCAGTTGACCCGTGTCCGGGGGTACCTTGTCCCCATGGCCAGGGAAGAAGTCACCGTCACTGTCAGCAGCCCCAGCGGCAACCGCGAATTGAGGATCTCCAGCCCCGGCCGGGTCCTCTGGCCGGATCTCGGGTTGACCAAGCTGGATCTCGCGCGTTACATGATCGACGTCGGCGACTGTTTCCTGGCGGCGAACGGCGACCGTCCGGTGACTCTGCAGCGGTTCTCCGGCGACATCGAGGGCGAGCAATTCTTCTCGAAGAATCCGCCCAGGGGCGCCCCGGACTTTGTGCGCTCGGTGATGGTGGTTTACCCCAGCGGCCGCTCGCATCCCCAGCTGGTGATTGACGAGATCGCCGCCGCGGTCTGGGCGGTCCAGATGAACACGGTGGTGTTCCACCCCTGGGCCTCGCGGGCGGGCAACCCGGACAACCCGGACCAGCTCCGGATCGACCTCGACCCGCAGCCGGGCACCGGATTCGAGGACGCTGTGCCTGCCGCGCAGGAACTGCGTTCCGTGCTGTCCGAGGCGGGCCTGGAGTCGTTCATCAAGACCTCCGGCAACCGGGGACTGCATGTGTTCGCCCCGATAGAACCCCGCCATGAGTTCCTCGAGGTGCGGCACGCCGTGATCGCCGCCGCCCGCGAACTTGAGCGCCGGATGCCGCAGGCGGTCACCACCGCGTGGTGGAAAGAGGAACGGGGAACCCGGATCTTCGTCGACTTCAACCAGGCGAACCGCGACCGCACCATGGCCGGAGCTTACAGTCCGCGTGCGCTGCCCGGCGCGACAGTTTCGTGCCCCATCGGCTGGGACGAACTGGAGCACGTCGACACCCAGGACTTCACCATCACCACGGTGCCGCAGCGGCTCAAGGCCATCGGGGACCCGTGGGCGGACATGCACGCGAAGCCGGGCACGATCGACATCCTTTTGGGGTGGTGGGAGCGGGACCTCGCAGCAGGGCTGGGGGAGATGCCTTTCCCGCCGGACTTTCCGAAGATGCCGGGCGAGCCGACGCGGGTGCAGCCCAGCCGGGCCAGGACCAAGGACTAGGTGTACTCAGCCAGGACGTTGGTTACACGGTGAAAGGGTGAAGACCTCTTAGGTTGGTGGTTACCACACACACCGAACGAC
>NZ_MQTS01000097.1 GCF_020532825.1 Arthrobacter sp. SO3 | reverse complement strand
TTTTCCGGGTCGCCGAGGACGGCAAGGCCCTGACGATGGCCATCCTGGAACCGGGCGCGGTGTTCGGGGAGATGATGCTCGTGGGCCAGCGGATGTATGACAACTATGCCGAGGCCATCGAAGACTCGGCGATCTGCCAGCTCAGCGTCGATGAGGTCGAGCGGTTCCTGCTCTCGGATCCCCGCATCGCCATCCGCATCTCCCGGCTCCTGGGCGAACAGGTCGCCCGCCTCGAGGAACGCCTGACCGACCTGGCGCTGCGGCCGCTGGCCGCCCAGGTGGCCTCCACCCTGCTCAAACTCGGCGACGCCGCGGGCCCGCCGCGCTTCGGGCAGGCCCGGACCATCCACCTGACCCATGAACAGCTCGCCGGCCTCCTGGGCGCGTCCCGGGAGGCCACCAGCAAGATTATGGGTGAGCTCACGGCCAAAAAGGCCATCCGCCAGGGTCGCGGGCGCATCGTTATCCAGGACCGCGACGTCCTGCGCAAACTGGCCCGGAGCTCTTCATGATCACCGCCACGTTCCATGGCCAGGTAATCGCCCGCTCGGAGCAGACGGTCTATCTGGAGGGCAACCACTACTTTCCTCCGGAGTCCGTAGTGCCGGACGCGCTGGAGGCCAGCCGGGTCCGGACCCTGTGCTTCTGGAAGGGTGTCGCCCGCTACCACCACGTCCGCGCAGCGGACTACCGGGCACCGAACGCTGCCTGGTCCTACCCGCGGCCGACACCCCTGGCCCGGAGGATCAAAGGCCACATCGCCTTCGCCCCCGGCGGAGGCGTCATCGTCAGCGGCGAACATCCCTGAGCGTCTACAGCCGCGCCACTGTCGCTTTCCCCGCCGCACAGTTTTGTCCTTGTAAATCGAAAAGATAAGAGAGTACCCGCATGCCACGCATTCCCGCCCACACCGTTGCCACAGCACCCGAAGCATCCCAGGGGATCGCCCGGAAACTGGAGCAGAAAATGGGCAAACTGCTCAACATCCACGCCGGGATGGCCCACTCACCGGCTGTGATCGCTTCCTACATGGGGATGTCCGCCGCCATCGCGGAACACGGCAGCTTTGACGCCCGCACCCGGGAGGCGATCGCCCTGGCCGTGGGAAACCAGAACGGCTGTGACTACTGCCAGGCCGCCCACACCCTCTCGGGACGCCGGGCCGGGCTGGACGACGAGCAGATCCTCGCGATCCGCGCCGGTGAAGTGGATTTCGACGACAAACTCGAAGCGATCTCTTTTGTCGCCCGCGAAGCCGCGGCCAGGACCGGGAACGTCTCCGACGCGACCTGGCAGGCGGCCCTTGACGCCGGCTGGAGCGCCGAGGAATTGTCCGAGGCGTTCGCCCACATCGCGGCCAACCTGTTCACCAACTACTTCAACCACTACGCCGGAACCGAGCTGGACCTGCCCGCAGTCCCGGAACTGACCGCCTGAGATACCGGGAAGGTGGAAGGCGGCGGATGCTTCCTTCCACCGTTCCCACCTTCCCCACGCTCACGGCACCCTGCCGCCCGGTCCGCCGCTTAGTCTCCCCACCAGCAGGAGAACCATGAAGATCGCAGTCCTCCTCCGGAGCGTCGAACTCCTCACCCGCCCCGTCCACCCGGAGAGCAGGGCCGCGATGGATCGGCGCTGGGCCGGGCTCCCCGGGCACGTGAAGACCCCGGCGCAGTTGCTGGGACGAAGCGCCGTCGGCTGTGAAGGCACCCACGGCGTTTTTCCCAAATGCAATCTGACCTGCTCGCCGTGTTACCACTCGGCGGATGCGAATAAGGTCCGGATCGACGGCGGCCACACCGTCGCCGCTGTCAGGAAGCAGATGGAGTTCCTGCGCCGGGTCCGGGGCCCCCGCGCCCATGCCCAGCTGATCGGCGGGGAAGTCAGTCTGCTTCCGGCCAGGGACCACGCCGCGGCGCTGGAGGCCATGCACGCCAACGGCCGCGAACCGATGTCCATGACCCACGGCGATTTCGACTACGACTACCTTTTGGATGTGGCCCTGGACCATGACGGCAGCCCCCGGTTCCGGAAAGTGTCCTTTGCCGCGCACTTCGATTCACTGATGCGTGGCCGCCGCGGCGCCGTGCGCCCCCGCAACGAAGCCGAACTGAACCCGTTCCGCGCCCGGTTCGCTGAAATGTTCGTCGCCCTCAAACACGACCACGGCATCAGCTCCTACCTTGCCCACAACATGACCGTCACCCCGGCCAATGTCGACCAGGTCGCCGAGGTCACCAAGGCGGTCCTGAAGATGCCGTACGACATGCTCTCCTTCCAGCCGGCCGCCTACATCGGGGATGACCGGAGATGGTCCGAGGACTTCCAGGAGATCACCATCGACGCGGTCTGGTCCCGCATCGAAGCAGGCGCCGGTCACAGGATTCCCTGGCAGGGAACCCAATTCGGGGACACCCGGTGCAACCGGACCGCCGTCGCCCTCAGCACCGGGACCGGACTCACCGCACTGCTGGACCCGGACGACCCGCGGGACCTCGCCGCGCGAGACAGCCTCCTGAAAAACTACGGCGGAATGTATTTCGGCGGCACCCCGGCGTGGATCGTGGGCACCAAAATCCTCCGGGCACTCCTGGCCCACCCGGGCGACGTTCCCCTCATCCTCTCCTTTGCCCGACGCCTCGTGCACCGGGCCGGCGGACTTCCTACGGTGGCATGCGCCGCCTGGCGTCGCCGGCTGTCGTTCAAAACGTTCGTGGTGCACAACTTCATGGACGCCGCCGACGTCACACCGGCCTGGGCCCTGATGGAGCAGGGCGTGGTCAGTGATGACCCCAAAATCCGGGAAACCCAGGAACGCCTCGGCGCTTGCATGTACGCGATGAGTCACCCCGAAACAGGGAAGCTCGTCCCGGCCTGCGTCCAGCACTCGACCCTGGACGCGGCAGAAAACGCCGGGCTACGCAGGATGCTCCCGCTCCGCCCCGTCACCCTCGCCGCGGCGGCCGGAACAGCGCGGCCGTGAGAACAGCCGCCACCCACCGGCGACCCCCGCTAATGACGCTCAACATTCTGACAGGACCGCAGGAATGACTTTTACCCTCCGCACCAAAACAATCCTGTCCGGTACTGCCGCGATCGCGGCAGCTGCTCTGGCATTGGCGGGCTGCGCCGCCCCTCCAGCCGCCCAGGCCGGGTTCACCGGCTGGGACCAGGTCACCGCCGCCGCCCAGGGCCAGACCGTTCGGTTGTGGATGTATGGCGGCGACAAGCAAGGCAACTCCTACGTCGACAACACGCTTAAACCCGCGGCGGCGAAAGAAGGTGTCACGCTCGAACGCGTCCCGGTCGCCGATACGAAAGACGCCATGAACCGTGTCCTGACCGAAGTGCAGGCCGGAACCCGGGACGGTGCCGTCGATCTGGTCTGGGTCAATGGCGATAACTTCGGCACCGGCAAACAGGCCGGGGCCTGGTCCTGCGGCTGGACGTCGATGCTGCCCAACATGACACTCACCGCGGCGTCAGACCCGCTGCTGGCCAACGATTTCGGGGCACCGGTCGAGGGTTGCGAAGCGCCGTGGAGCAAGGCCCAGTTCACCTTCGCGTACAACTCCGCCACCGTCACCGACCCGCCGAAGACCCTGGCAGGGCTGCTGGACTGGTCCCGGACCCATCCGGGCCGCTTCACGTACCCGGCGCCGCCGGACTTCACCGGTTCCGTCTTCACCAGGCAGGTGCTCTACAGCGTCTCCGGCGGATATGCTAACGTGCCGCTCGGATTCGAGCGGAAAGCATTCGACAGGCTCACCCCGGCCCTGTTCGACACGCTCACCGGCCTTGCCCCGTCGCTGTGGCGCGAAGGGAAGACGTACCCGAAGACATCCGGGGAGCTGGATGCCCTGTACGCCGGCGGGCAGGTCGATTTCACCATGACGTACGGCCCGGCCACCTTAACCAAACTCGTCGCCGACGGCACCTACCCGGCGGCCACGAAAGTCCTCACCCTGGAGGAGGGCACGGTCGGGAACGCGAGCTTCCTGGCTATCCCGTCAACCTCCGGGCATCAGGCGGGGGCGATGGTCGTCGCGAACCTGGCGCTCTCACCGGAGCAGCAGGCCGCCAAAGCGGACCCTCGGGTCTGGGGCCAGTTCCCGGTTCTTG
This sequence comes from Arthrobacter sp. SO3, assembly GCF_020532825.1. Taxonomy (GTDB): domain Bacteria; phylum Actinomycetota; class Actinomycetes; order Actinomycetales; family Micrococcaceae; genus Arthrobacter. The sequence continues at coordinate 12,098 of NZ_MQTS01000097.1, read as the reverse complement.
ACCCGGCCGCGCTGAGCGCCGCGCAGCGGGCCATGTTCGAGGCCCTGCCGCCATCCCCGGTGGTGCCCGCCTACGATGTGCTCTCGAAAAACGCCAACCCGGAACTTGCCGCCGCGTGGGTGCCGGAACTCGACGACGCCTGGCGGCGCCAGATCCTGACGGGCCGGTGACACCGTGGTCTCCAGCCCTGCCCGCATGAGTTCGGGCCGGCGCCTGCCGCCGTGGCTGATGGCTGCCCCGGCGGTGCTGATGGCATCCTTCGTCGTTTTGGGCGGGCTGCTGACCGCGGCTGCCCAGAGCCTGGGCCTTCTGCCGCTGGCCGGCAGCCCGTCACTGACTCTGGAGGCATACACCACGGTGGCCCCGGACCTTCCCTCTGCCGTCGGCCTGTCCCTGGCCATCGCGTCGGCATCAACCATCGCCGCCTCCGCCGTGGGGTTCATGGCCGCCCTGATCATTGTCCAGGGCCGGTGGTGCGGCCGGGTCGTTGCCGCCGTCAGTACCCTCACGATTCCATTTCCGCACATCGTCGGGGCCGCGTCCGTGGGGTTGTTGCTCTCAGATTCCGGAGTGCTGTCCCGGCTGACCGGGGCGGGGGAGGCCTGGCCGCAGCTGGTTGGGGGACCCTGGTGGTTCGCGGTCATTGCCGACTACAGCTGGAAAGAATCCGCCTTCATCGCCCTGGTCGTTACCGGTGCCCTGATCACCCGCTCAACGGGCTATGACGAAACGGCGGCCCTCCTGGGAGCCGGCCGCCTCCGGCGCCTCCGCCACGTCCTGCTGCCGCTGAGCCTTCCGGCGCTGACCGTTTCCGCAACGATCGTCTTCGTCTATACCTTCGGCTCTTACGAGGTCGCCTGGCTGCTCGGCCGGCCCTCTCCCGAACCGCTTCCGGTGATGGCGTTACGGGTCTTCAGCTCCGCGTCCCTGACGTCCCGGCCCGAGGCCGCAGCCCTCGCCGTGGTCACCGCGATTGTGTCCTTCGGGGCTGCCTTCGCCGCGTTCGCCCTCCTGAGGAGGATTCCGCTATGGCGGTGACACTTCCTCCGGGCCCGAGGACCCCCTGGACGCCACCGCGCGGCGACGGCTCGGCCCTGCGGATCTCCCGCACCCCGGGGCGGGTGGGACGCACCCTACTGGCCCTGGCCCTGGCAGTGTGGTTTCTCCTTCCCCTGGCACCGCTGGGCCTGTGGCTGTTCGCGGACCGCTGGTCCTATCCGGCCGCCCTGCCCGAGGCCTGGGGCTTGGACGGCGTCCGGTCGGCCCTGGCCCAGGGCGCGGGCCCGGCCTTCGCCCGTTCCCTGGGCCTGGGGCTGGCGGTCAGCGCCGTCGCCACTCCGCTCGGCGCCTTGGCCGCCCGGGCCCTGGCCTACCACCGGGTCCCGTTCCCCGCGGCCGTCAACGCTGTCCTGTTTGCTCCTCTGGCGCTCCCGGCGTTCGCGGCGGCCTTCGGGCTCAACGTGCTGCTCCTGAGGCTGCAGGTCCCGCCGCTGGCCGGGGTGATCCTCATCCTCAGCGTCTACGCCCTGCCCTACACGACTTACACCATGCGCGTGGCCTACGGTTCGCACGACCTGGGCTTTGAAGAGGAGGCCCGCACCCTGGGAGCCACCCGGTGGCAGGTCCTTGCCCGGGTGCACCTGCCACTGCTCGCCCCGGCATTGGCACGCAGTGCCTTCCTGGCCTTCCTCATCGGCTGGAGTGACTACCTCATCACCCTTCTGGTCGGCGGCGGCGCGTTCATCACCGTTCCGATGCTCGTCGCTTCGGCCGCTTCCGGCACGGGCAACGATTCCGTCGTTGCCGTGCTGTCGGTGACGGCCGTCCTTCCGCCGCTGATCCTGCTGCTGGGTCTTGGCTTCTTCGCACGCAAACCCCCGGGAGGTCTTTCATGAGCAACGATCTGGTTATCGACGGACTCTCAAAGTCCTTCAGCAGCTCATCAGCGCCGGTCCTGAACAACGTGAACCTCGCCCTGGAGAGCGGTTCATGCACCGCCGTCCTGGGGCCTTCCGGGTCAGGGAAAAGTACGCTGCTGCGCGCCGTGGCCGGACTCGAAGCCCCGGACGCCGGAAGGATCGTTCTTCACGGCACCGACCTGGCCCGGGTCAGCCCCGAACACCGCGGCATGGCCATGGTCTCCCAGCGCCCGCTGCTGTTCCCCCACCTGAACGTCCTGGACAATGTGGCCTTCGCCGCGACCGTCCGCGGCGTCCGCCGCCGGGCAGCCCGGACCGATGCCGCGCATTTCCTGGACCTGGTGCAGCTCGAAGGGTACGGCCGCCGTCCCGTGACGGCCATCTCCGGCGGGCAGGCGCAGCGGGTGGCCATCGCCCGGGCCCTGGCCGCCCGGCCTGCCATTTTGCTCCTGGACGAACCCTTCAGCGCCCTCGACCCGCAACTGCGCTCCACCATGCACGAGCTGCTGGTACAGCTCCGGGAGCGGCTGGCCCCCACCATCCTCATGGTCACCCACGACCGCGAGGAAGCGGCCGCCGTCGCCGACCGCGTCGCCCTGCTCAGCCGTGGCAGGCTGCTCCAGCACGACCGCGTCGACCTGTTGTACTCCCGACCCGTATCCCTGGAAGTCCACCGGCTCATGGGCGGCACGAACGAAATCACGGGAACCGTCCGGGACGGAGTGCACTATTCGGCGCTGGGAGACCTGGGCCTGCCCGCGGACACGGGCTGGCCCGACGGCCCGGGCGTGCTGGTCATCCGGCAGGAAAGCATCAGCATCCAGGACAATACCCGGAGCTCTGCCGAGTACGGCGTGCCCGGCATCGTGACGGACATCCGGGTGCTGGGGCCCCGCCGGCTGGTCACCGTTGACGCATCCGGCATCAGACTTCAGACCGAGGCGCCCTGGGGCCGGCCGCTGGGCGCCGGCGATGCCGTTCGGCTCACGATCCCGGTCTCCGCGCGGGCCCTCGTCCCGGGCCAGCCGGATCCCGGCGGGCCCACCACGGCGGACACCGCCACCGCAGTCATCTCCACCGGGCGCTGATCTCCTGACGCTGAACCGGGACGTCTCCGGCAACCGAAAAACGAACCCACGGGACGCGGCCGCTGCCTGGCTCAAAGACAGAGGATTCATCAAATAGAGGAAACGTAGTCACAGCACCCTCAGGCTGCTGCTTCCAGCGCCTCGGGGAGCCCGGTCAGGGCGCTCACGGTGAATTCGGGCGCCTCGAAGTGCTCCGGGTAGCTTCCCCCGGTCCGGTTCAGCCACGCCGTGCGTAGCCCCGCGCGGGCCGCACCATGGATGTCCCACGGGTGGACGGCCACCAGCAGCATGCCTGCAGGATCAGTCCCGCAAACGGTGGCCGCATATTCATAGGACGCGCGCGAAGGCTTCCACGCGGGAGCATCTTCGACCGAGAGTAGCAACTCAAACTCTTCCCGGATCCCTGCCTCGCTGAACAGCTTCTCGGCGATCCCGGCCGAGCCGTTGCTGAGGGTGACCAGCCGGAACCCGGCCGCAGAGAGTGCCCGCACCCCCTCCGGGACATCCGGGTGGACCTCCAAGCCGGTCATGCCGTCCATGATGTGTTCGACCGCCAGATCCGGGGCGCGGTTTAGCTCCACCCCGGCCAGCAGGTCTCGAAGGACGGCAGTCCCGATCGCGGCGAACGGGACGTTGTCGCCGCTGGCGGTCAGTGCGAAGCCGTCGCGCAGCAGCGTCGCGAACCAAAGCTTCGCCAATTCAGCCGGCGCCCCGACCTCGCTGAAGCGCGCCCCCATGGGGGACATATCCGAGAGGGTTTCGTTCACATCAAAGATGATGACTGACGGGGTGGTGGTCATGGGTTCTCCTTGTGGTGGTGTGCAGGTCGCCAGCTCAAGTCTGCCGCCCCGGCTTTGGAGAGAAGGAAGCGGCTCGCGGATCCGTCCTGCTTTCCCGGACCCGGCGGGTGCGGGGCTTAGCGCAGGTAGTCCGCGAATTCCTTCTCAATGAACTGCTTGGGCCGCGCGCCGATAACGGACGCCTTGTGTTCGCCGTCCTTGAAAAGGTAGATGGCAGGGATCGACGTAATTCCCAGGCTCGCAGCCACGGCAGGGTTTTCGTCGATGTTGACCTTGACGACCTGGACTTTGTCCGCGTATTCGACGGCGATCTGATCCAGCACGGGCGATACCTTCTGGCAGGGCCCGCACCAGTCTGCCCAGAAATCGACGATGACGGCTTTGCCCGCCTGGAGGACGTCTTCAGCGAATGAGTCGTCCGTGACGTTCTTGGTGGTCATTTTCTGTGTCCTTTGGTGGGTTGGTGGTGGTTGATGGGGCGGGAGCATCAAGAGTGTTTGTTCAGTCAGTGTGTCTCTGCCGGCCCTGCCGGCCAGGGGCTTGCCCGTCAATGACACCCGCGGACACGGCCGGTCTGGCCGGGGGGTGGCGTTACGAGGCGCAGCATGAGAGCCGCGATACGTCCGTGTTGTAGGACTGCGCGGCGATTCTGATCCCTTCGGCGATGGTCAGGTAGGGGGCCCACAGGTTCGCGACCTGATCGACCGTCATTCCGGCCTCGACGATGTAGACGCCGGCGGCGGCGAGTTCTCCTGCGTCTTTTCCGACGGCTGTGATTCCCAGGATTCGGCCTGTTTCGTTGTCGGCGACGATCTTGATGAAGCCCCGCGTGTCCCGGTTGACCAACGCCCGGGGCACGAATTCGAGTGGAAGTACTCGGCATTCACAGCGGATCCCGTCGCCGTTGGCTTGCTGATCCGTCATTCCGACGGCGGCCAGCGCCGGACTGGTGAAAACGACCCGGGGCAGGTGCCGGTAGTCGACCTCGCGCCCGGCGTCAGTGAATGCGTTTTCCACCGCCAGGGCCCCGTGGGCCGAGGCGACGTAGACGAATTCCCGGTGCCCGGTGACGTCTCCGGCGGCCCAGATCCTCGGATTTGAGGTAGCGAGGGTGTTTTGCACGAGGATTTCGCCCCGGTTCCCGGTCCCCACGCCGACCGTTTCCAGGTTCAGGCCGCCGGTGACGGCGCGTCGGCCGGTAGCCATCAGCAGCCGGTCCGCCCGGAACTCTTCCTCCCCGCCGGCAACCGCCGCGGTCGCCACCACCTGGCCGGTTCCCGGGTCGGTGCCCACGGTGGAAAGCGTGGCGCGGCGCACCACCCGGATCCCTTCATCCGCGAAAACACCCATCAAGGCCAGCGAGGCTTCAGGTTCCTCCGACGAGGCAAGCCGGGACCGGACCAGCATTGTCACCTTCGAACCGAGCCGTGCGAACAGCTGGGCCTGTTCCAATGCGACGTAGCCGCCGCCGATCACCAGCAGCGACTCCGGAACCTCGTCCAGCTCCATCGCCGTGGTCGACGTCAGATAACCGGTGTCCTCCAGTCCGGGGACTTCCGGTACCCACGGGGCTGACCCGGTCGCAACGAGATAGTGGGAGGCACGGACAGAGGTCCGGGCGCCGCCGGGGGAGACGATGTCCAGGACCGGGTCGCCCGGGGTCCCCGCGAACATGGCCTCGCCCTGGCGCATCTCCCAGCCGTAATCGGCGATCAGGTCCACATACTTCTCAGAGCGCATCCCTTCCACCAGGGACCGCTTCCCCCCGATCAGACCCGACATGTCCACCGCCCCGGCCGAGGTGTCGATGCCGGGAAACCGGCCTGAGGCGTCCAGCGCTACGTGGCGGGCCTCGGCCGCGGCAAGCAGGGCCTTGGACGGTACGCAGCCCGTGTTCACGCACGTCCCGCCGACGGTGCCCCGTTCCACCATCAGCACCCTCTTACCCAGGTTCGTGGCCCGGATCGCGGCGGCAAAGGCCCCGCCACCTGACCCGATTACCGCCAGATCATAATCAAATGCCGCCGTGTCAGTCACAAAGCCTCCAAATTCTGTTGGAACGACCCCAGGCCAGTGCCGCGGGCCGGTGCAGCCCCTCAAGGGGTCCTGCCCGTTGATCTGGACCCAGTCTGTACCTTCCCCCATAGGGGAAGGTCAAGTGCAGCAAGACCGACGGGCTCTCGCCAGTCCTGTGTTGAAGCCATCGCGAACGCGTGAACCGGGGGACCACCGGTTCACGGGCCGACCGATGTCGGATAGCCCCACGCGATGGCGAGGAGACGCTGTCCGCCCGTGGACGCTGACGTGCTCCGTCCCTAGAGTGGAGAGCTCAAGGAACACAGCTCCCCGGTCGCGTGCGCGCCCAGTGGAACCAAGAAAGGACGGCGATGCTGATCGGAAGTGCCGCAGCCGCAGCCGGAGTGAGTACGAAGGCCGTGCGGTTCTACGAAGAGCAGGGCCTGCTCCCGGCGCCAGAACGCGCAGCAAACGGCTATCGGATATACGCACCTGACACAGTCGGGCGTCTCGACTTCATCCGCCGGGGCCGCGCCGCGGGGCTCAGCGTTTCCCAGCTGCGGGACATCCTCGCCGTCCGAGACCCCGGAAACGCACCTTGCCCGCACGTGCGGGACGCCCTTGCCGACCAGTTGGCGGCCCTTGACGCCCAGATCGCGGAACTGACTGCACTTAGGAACGGCATGGCCGAAGCACACGCGGCGGTTGCGGCCGGCGACCCCGCAACCTGTGACGCCGGACTCATCTGCAGTTACCTATGAGCACGCACATACGTCCGGATTCCTTACCGGTCATTTGCCTGCGTCCGCGCTTGGCTTGAGTCGACCATCAGGCATGCCTGAAGCCGGACCTAATGCTCGGGTTGCTCATCGCCCCCAGCGAGGACCACCCGAGACCGAAGTGGAGTGTCCTCAGGTGTTTCCCCACCTGATGAACAGGGCACCTCCCGGTTTCCCGGAAGGTGCCATGGACTTGAGCTATTGAGCGCAGCCTACTGGCCGGCGCCGAGCTTTCCGCCGAGACGTTCGCGCATCAGGATGCTGGCGTCGTTGAGGCCGACGATTTTTTCACGTCCTTGCCGTGGTGGTGGTATTTCTCGGTGATGGCGTCCAGGGCGGCGATGGTGGGTGGTGGGGGCATCCCAGAGGTGGCTGGCGTGCATGTCCATGATGACGTGCTCGGGGTCCAGCGCGTATTCGAACTGGGTGTAGCGGTCGTTCGAGGAGGCGAAGAACAGTTCGCCGTCCACCACGTAGGTGGCTGTTTCGTGGCCGCCGATGGTCTTGACGGTCCGTTCGACGGTGACGAAGTGGGCGACCCGGCGGGCGAACATCACCATGGCCACGAGAACGCCGACTCCGACTCCGATCGCGAGGTTGTGGGTGGTGACGGTGGCGAGCATCACCATGGCCACGAGAACGCCGACTCCGACTCCGATCGCGAGGTTGTGGGTGGTGACGGTGGCGAGCATCACTGCGGTTTCGCTTCTGGGCATCATCTGCAGCACGCTGAACGGCATCAGCTCCGAACGCGAGGTGCTGCGTGCCGTCACGAGCGCCGCCGACGTCGTCTTGGACACCACGGACATGAACGTCCGCAACCTTTCCACCGCCGTTACCTCGGCATTCTCCGCCACAGGAACGATCGTGGTGCGGATCAATGTCATGAGTTTCGGCTTCAAATACGGGTCGCCGCTGGATGCCAACCACGTCGCCGATGTCCGGTTCATCTCCAATCCGCATTGGGTTCCGGAACTCCAGCCGCTGACCGGCGTGGATCCTCAGGTGCGCGATTACGGCGTGGACTCGGAAAGGGCCACGGAGTTCCGGGACCGCTGCGTCCAGGCGCTGGCCGCCCGCCTTGCTCAGTTCCCCACCGTCACCGCCAGCGCGCACCACCGCCACCTCGGGCGCGAGTAGGTCCTTGCCGGCGAGTTCCTCGGTCCACCCGCGGAACTCCCATCCTTGAAAGCGCGGACCATTAGGCCCTTCCGCAACTGAATCGCAGAAGCGCGGGCGACGTAGACGAATTGCCGGTGCCCGGCGAAGTCCCAGGCGGCCCAGATCCTCGGCTTTGAGGTCGCTAGGGTGTTTGCACGAGGACGTCGCCCCGGTTCCCGCTCACATGCCGACCACCTCCAGGTTCATGCCGCCAGTGACGTCGTGTGGCCCGGCGGCCATCAGCAGCCGGGCCGCCCGGAACTCTTGCTCCCCGAAGGCAACCGCCGCGGTCGCGCCCACTCGGCAGGTGTCGCCCCGGAACATCGCATTCAGCCTCGCCTTTAGGCATTGGGGTCTTGCGCAATGCGTTAGCAGCCACTAACGTTTTGTCTATGTTGGATGCCTTGGAGATCGCCGCGGAGCCGAACCGCCGTCGGCTGCTGCATCTTCTGGCACGCAGCGAACAGTCGGTGGGGGAGTTGGCCGCCCACTTCACGGTCAGCCGTTCGGCTGTCTCCCAGCACCTGCTGTTGCTGGAGCAGGCCGGCCTGGTGGCTGCGCGGAAGGAGGGGCGGAACAGGTACTACCGCCTCAACCCCGTGGGCATGGGCACGCTTCGGGATCTCGTCGAGCAGTTCTGGACTGACGAACTGGATCTGCTGGCGTCCGATTCCGCTGCCCTGGCCCGGCAGCGTCACGGACCGCCGCAACACCACCGCACCCAGCCGGATACTTCACATCAAGATAAAGGACCATCAAATGAGCTTCGATAAGACAATCCACCTGCCCGTGGGCGCCGACGAGGCGTTCGCGCTCATCACCGAGCCGGAACGCCTGCGCCGTTGGCAGACCGTGGCGGCCCGGGTTGACCTGCGGATCGGCGGCGAATACCGCTGGACGGTCACCCCCGGCCACCACGCCGCCGGCACGTTCCAGGAGATCGAGCCCGGCAAACGCATCGTCTTCACCTGGGGCTGGGAATCCGGGATGGACCTGGCGCCCGGTGCATCCACCGTGACGATCACACTGGAGCCCGACGCCGACGGCACCTCGCTGCGTCTGGTGCACGAGGGACTGACGGCCGAACAGGCCGTTGCCCACGCCGAAGGCTGGAACCACTACCTGGACCGTCTGCTCGCCGAAACGTCATCCGCGGCCGGCGCCGGACCGGACGAGTGGTCCGCGGCTCCGGATCCGATCGATCACTTCAGCGCCGCCGACGCATCCCTTGCCGTGCTCCTGGGCGTGCTGCGCAAGTTCACCCCGGAAGACAGGGAGAAAGCCACCCCGTGCGAGGAGTTCACCGCCCACGAACTGCTCGGGCACCTGGCCGGGTCGCTCAAGCAGATCGGCGGGGCGCTCGGCGCTGACGTGGCAGACGACGTCGACGCAGCACCCGAGGTGCGCATCGCCGGACTTGCGCAGCCCACCCTCGAGGCGATCACGCGCCGCGGCATCGAAGGCACCATCGACATGGGCTTCGCGGAACTGCCCGCCACCGTGGTAGCCGGCATTCTCAACCTGGAACTGCTGGTGCACGCCTGGGACTTCGCGACGGCCACCGGCCAGAAACTCGTGGTCTCCGACGTCGTTACCGGCTACGTCGAGGGCCTCGCCCGGGTGACCATTTCCGATCAGGTCCGTTCCAGCGGGAGCTTTGCGGCCGCGGCTCCGGTTGCCGAGACGGCCGGAAGCCTGGAGCGCCTGATCGCGTTCACCGGCCGGACCATCACCGTCTGACGTTTTCTCCAACCATCCCCAACAAGCAATCACGAAAGAAGGAACGACATGTCCAAGTTTGTCTTCATTTACCACGCCCCGATGACCCCCGCCGAGGCCGCTCCGCCCGCACCGGAGGACATGGCCGCCGTCATGGAACAGTGGAACGCCTGGGCCGGCAAGGTCGGCGACGGACTGGTCGACTTCGGCACTCCGCTCGCCCATGGCGTCCGCGTTTCCCCCGGCGGCGCCACGGCGCCGAGCCAGCGTGAGGTCGCCGGATACAGCATCCTGGAGGCCGAGAACCTCGAGGCGGCCGTGGAACTGGCCAAGCAGCACCCGCACGTGAACATGCCGGGTGGTTGCGAAATCGAAGTTCACGAGGCCCAGCACATCCCCGGAATGTAGCGGCGCTTCACACGCAACTTTAAAGAAACTGGAGACCTCATGTCGGACATCCCTGACGGAACCGCCACCACCACACGCAAGACCTTCAGCCGCACCACCCGGATCGCTGAAACCATCAATGCCGGCGCGGACACCGTCTGGCGGCTCCTGACGACGGCCGCGACGTACCCGGAGTGGAATTCCACGATCGTGTCCCTGGACGGGGACATCTCTCCGGGCTCGAAAATAAGGCTGGTCTCGGCGCTCGATCCGAGCCGCACGTTCACCCTGAAGATCAAAGAGGGGAGGCTTGTGAAAAGGTGAAATGTCCGACGCTAGGGTTCGTCAGGGTCTCGTCAAAGCTTGTCCTGGCAGTGGGCGCCCAATACCTGCCTCCTTGAATTTTGGCGGGCAGCCGTGTGCGGGCCCGTAAACCCGGGCTCGATTGGGTTTCCAGCGATGCGGCCTAACCAGCGGCGCCTGACAGCTCGCAGTGCTGCGCGACCCAACCCTGGCTGGCGTCCGCTTCGTCTCCGACGTCCCTTTCCGGGAAGGCATGACAGTGATGGTTCTCCTCGCGGGCTGCAGGCCTCCGTGGCCTGCAGCGTCCACGCACTTGCCCGGGTCCAGGGCAGCCATCACCGCCCGGTTTGTCGCGCTGGTGGTCTCCGCGAAGGTGGAATCGGCGCGCTTGAAGCTTATTGCCCACGTGGGAGCTTGGGCCGGTTCGACGGCGGCAAGGATCCGCCGGGCCGGTGCCTGTGTTGGTTTCTGAGTTGGAGGATCCGTGCTGCCCCGGCGATCGCTACGAGTATTCCGCCGGCCACGGCTGCGATGAAAAGCGCCATTCCCAGGGATAGCTCGCCGGCGGCACCAAGGTAGTGCACGGTCACGCGGTCCTGATTCTGCAGGATGAAGATGATGAGTAATACCAGCAAGATGAGGCCGGCGCTGACCGCAACCCAGATCATCCCGGCCCGCGTTACTTCAGCGTCCCGGCTTGGGTCCGGGGCCTGTTTCCGGGGAGGACGTTTGGGTTTGGAAGGAACCGGTTGATTCATTGGACGCGGGCCATTGCCTGGCCCGGTTGATGAACCCTGCATCGAACTTGCGTCCATGTTCGACCCCTCCTTGCTGGACGGTTATTCACAGAATACTCCTCGGTCCGCGGCCTATGTCTGGTCCGTGGGAGCGCCCCTTCCAGGTACACATGGGGAGAGAGTTGGGCTGCTGGCTGCAGGCCCGCGTGTGACGGCGTCCTGGATGGGCCCTCCGTGGTGGGCTGGCGCAGTTCCGCAGGGCGGTGTTATGACCGCTGTAGGAGCGGTCAACCGGTGATCGCGTTCCAGATTCGGGTAGAAGAGAATGTTGCTGCGGGGATGGGTCCTGGGGTGTGAGTCCGAGCGCGGTGACGGTGCCGGTTAGGCGGTATCGTCGCTGACGATGACGCCCCCGCCGGGGGCGAAGGCGACGTGGTTCTTGATTTTCCGGGCAAGGGGTGTCGGTCGCGGGTAGGACCAGGCGGCGTTCGGTGCCCGGTGACCTCCTGCACGGACGTGGTGGTAGCGGGCGATGCCTTTCCAAAAGCACAAGGTCCGGACCCAGCTGCCCTGAAGCGTGTCCGGCACTATGGAGTCCGGGGGGAAGTAGTGGTTGCCTTCGAGGTAGACCGTCTCCTCGGTGCGGGCGATCACCTGGCCGTGGAACGTGGCGGTGATCATGAGGTGCTCCTGGCGGCTTTGCGGAGGATGTCGCGGTCCTGGATGACGATCCGTCCGCGGCCCTGGCGGATGGCCTTCTTGGCCGTGAGCTCACCCATGATCTTGCTGGTCGCCTCCCGGGAAGTGCCGAGCAGGCCGGCGAGTTGTTCGTGGGTCAGGTGGATGGTCCGGGCCTGACCGAAGCGCGGCGGACCGGCGGCTTCGCCGAGTTTGAGCAGCGTGGAGGCCACCTGGGCGGCCAGCGGCCGCAGCGCCAGGTCGGTGAGGCGTTCTTCGAGGCGGGCGACCTGGTCACCCAGGAGCCGGGAGATGCGGATGGCGATGCGGGGGTCCGAGAGCAGGAACCGTTCGACCTCGTCCACGCTGAGCTGGCAGATCATTACGTCTTCGATGGCCTCGGCGTAGTTGTCATACATCCGCTGGCCGATGAGCATCATCTCCCCGAACACCGCGCCCGGTTCCAGGATGGCCATCGTCAGGGCCTTGCCGTCCTCGGCGACCCGGAAAA
>NZ_MQTS01000096.1 GCF_020532825.1 Arthrobacter sp. SO3 | reverse complement strand
GTCCTTGATTGGGGCCGGGGACGTTGGCCCGGACTTCGTCGAGACGGGCACGCGGGGGCAGACCGTCCTGGCGGCCAGGGTGATCGAGAAAATCGCCGCCCAGGTCGCCAGCGACGAATCCTCCGCCGGCGGTTCCTCCGGCGGATTTCTGGGCATCGGAACCCGTCCTGATCTCTCCGCCCGGCCCAAGGCATCAGTCGTACTCAGCGGGAACATCGCCACTCTAAGCGTCGAGGTCGGGATGCCGTATCCGGTGCCATTACGCCAGGCCACCGAGGCCCTGCGCGGCCGGATCAGGACCAGGGTGACGGAGTTGACCGGAGTTGACGTCCGACAGGTCGATATCAGGATCTCGTGGCTGACCACCGATACCAACGGACGAAGGAAGTTGTTATGAGCCGGCACGGCCAGCGGTCCTCGCGCCTGCGTCACCGGCCCAGCCGAGCCGTCCCGTCACTGATCGCCGGAATCCTGCTGCTGGCCGCCGGCGTCGCCTTAGTCTGGTTGGCCATCACCCGGCTGGTCAACGGCACGTGGCCCAGCCTGCTGCAGGGACCACGCGACTGGCTCGCCGTGCTGGCGTGGAATGATCCCGTCATCCGGCAGATCGGGATAGCCGCCGTCGTGGCGGGGGTGATCCTGTTGCTGTGCGCCAGCATTCCCGGAGGGTTCAACGCCCTCACAATCGATGATTCCCGCAGCGGCGCCGGGGCTGAGGCGCCGCCGGAGCAGGAGCGGGAAACAGTGATGACCCGCCGCGCCGTCGCCCGCCTGGCGAAAGCCCGGTGCCTGCAGATCGACGGCGTCGGCTCGGCCGCAGCGACAGCCACCACCCGGCGCGTCCACCTTAGCGTGACGACTTCCCTGCACGAGCCCGGGGACCTGCGTGCCAGGATCACCGACGCTGTCCGTGCCCGTCTGGAAGAAACCGGGCTCTCCCCGGTTCCGCAGGTTACGGCCACGGTCCGGTCCAGAGACTGAGACCATTCGCGCACCCGCCCGCCGCGACTATTTGAAGGATGGTTTCCGATGAGACAGACCGCAGGAACCCTGAACCGGATCTGGCTGGCCATTCTCGGCATCCTTGCCTTGGCTGCCGGCACCGGACTGCTGCTGCAGTCCAACGGGACACTGCACGCACTTTTGAACACCGCCCGCCTTTGGGAGTCCGTCGTCACCGGTGACCTGCACGCGTTCTTCGCGCAGCCGTGGGTGGCGGCCACCCTACTGATCCTCGGCGTCATCATGGCGGTGCTCGGGCTGCTGTGGATCATCGCCCAGATCCCACGGAAAAACACGGCACGCGCCTACCGCCTCCATGACGACGGCAGTCAGGGATTCACCCTCTGCGACCCCTCCGTTCTCGCTGCTGCCGTCGAAAGCCGGATCAACGCCCTGCCCGGTGTCGTCAGTTCCGCGGTCCTGCTGCGAGGAACGGGCAAAGCCCCCGACCTGAGCCTGAGGGTGACGGTCAATGACAGGGCCGACGTCCAGGACGTCATCCACCGCATCCAAACATCCACCCTGCGGGAACTCTCCTCCGCCCTGGAGGCGCCCCTGCAGCGCAGCCAGCTGCAGATCGACATCAGCGGACGAAGCCAAAGCACCGGAACCGTGGTGCATTCCACCGGGACGGTCGTCTACTAGCTAATGGTCCTTTCGTGCGACAAAGCGCTCCTGTCGGTTCGGTAGCGGTCTGCGTCAGGCGGGATCGAGTTGCCCGCGGCCGTCAGGGACCGTCGGGACCGTTGGGGCCGTCCGGCCGGGACCACGGGGACACGGGGCGGGACTGGAGCACGCCGTCGACCCTCAGGTCCACCCGCTCATTGAAGAAGCTGATGAGGCCGTGGATCTGCGCGGCGTCGAGGAACCGCCGGTCGTAGCTCCACGCGATGTTCCGGCCCTGCGGGGAACCCGGGTGGCTCCAGTAGCTGGCCTGGCCCTTGTACGGGCAGACCGTCCGCTTGGGGCTCTCCTCCAGCAGGTCCAGCCGCACGTCCGCGGGCGGGATGTAGTACCGCACCGGCAGCAGCGTCTCGTAGAGCAACTGCGCGCCATTCGTGCGGGCCAGCGTGACGCCGTCGAGCGCTACCTCCACGTCCACGGACGACGCGCGGATGTCAACGCGGTGGAACGGATCCCGCGGGTGGCCGATGATCTCCTCATCGTCCTCCAGCCAGTTGAAGGCGTCGAAATCGAGCACCACATAGCCGGCCAGGCCGGGGTCCTCTGGCCGGAAAGCGGCCCGGCGAGCCGTCGCCGCGGGGGTCACGACGTCGAGTTCCTCGCCGGCGCAGGTGTGCTTGCCAAACGCCGTACCGGGGTCGAGCGACGTCGGGGCGGCGCCCTGCCGGATGGCGACGGGGTGCTCGTGGACCGGCGCCGCCGGCAGAACCGGCGGGGCGAGTTTGGCCAGCAGGTCCTGCTCCGGCACGGCAAAGATCGGGGTGATCCGGCGCGGTTCCCAAATCAGGCAGGCCTGTCTCGTGTCGACGACGGCGGTCCGGCCGAGGCTTGCCCGGACCCTTTTGGCAGTGGGCTCGTACCGCAGCTGGGGGAAAGTGCCCAGGAGCACCCGGGATAATCTGGTGGCCATCCTCCCAGCGTGGCCCGGGAGCGGGGCACGGTCAATGGGATTTTCGCGGCGCCCCGAACCACCGGCCTACTGGGGGACGTGGAGGCCGTGGAAGGCCATGGTGATGACGTCGTCGGCCAGCTTCTCGGGGGAGAGGGAGCCGCCGGGTTTGTACCACTCGACGATGGAGTTGATGGTGCCGAAGAGCAGCCGGGTGACGGTGCGGGGGTCGATGTCCTGGCGGAGCGAGCCCTCGTCGCGGGCGGCGGAAATGAGGGCCGCGACCTTGTGGTCGAAGGTGCGCCGGCGTTCCATCGCGTCGCGTTCGATCTCGGTGTTGCCACGCAGGCGCAGCAGCAGGGTGACGAACGGAAGCCGCTCCACCAGCACGGAGATGGTTTCGCGGAGGACGAATTCGAGCCGGGCCTCGGCGGTGCCGGTCTGCGCCTGGGGCTCGTCCAGGATGGCCTCGAGGCCGCCCAGGGCGTGGTCCAGCGCGAGTTTCAGGAGGTCGCCCTTGGACGGCACGTGGTGGTAAATGGCGGACTTTGAGATGCCCAGGTTTTCAGCGAGGATGCCCATGGACGTGGCGTCGTAGCCGTGGCGGTTGAAGACGTCGACCGCGATCACCAGCACGGACTGCTGGTCATAGCCGGGACGGCCGCGTTTGGTGCTGTTTGCTGTTGTGGGCATAGTCGCTAGTTTCTCACGATCGGGGGATCAGTCAGCCCGCCGGGTCGGCCCGGGAGGGCCGGCCGGCGGGCTGGACATGGTGCGGTCAGGCCTTGGGACGCATGTCGTAGATCCGGCGGAGCTTGCCGTTGGACCGCTCCAGGGAGCCGGGCTCGACGACGTCGACCGTGCAGGAGGAGCCGACGTGGATCTTGATCTGCTGCTGCAGGACCTTGGCGGCGGAAGCGACACCCTCGATCGTGACGGACTCGCGGCGTTCGATCTTGACGGTCAGCTGGTCCATCCGCTGGCCTTCGGGGCGGGTGAGTTCGAGCTGGAAGTGCGGGCTCAGCTCGGGGATTCGCAGGGCGATTTCCTCGATCTGCGAGGGGAACAGGTTAACCCCGCGCAGGATGATCATGTCATCGCTGCGGCCGGTGATGCGGCCCATGCGGCGGTGCGCGGGCCGTGCCGTGCCGGGCAGCAGGCGGGTGAGGTCCTTGGTGCGGTACCGGATGATCGGCAGCGCTTCCTTGGTGAGCGAGGTGAAGACCAGTTCGCCGGGTTCGCCGTCGCCCAGGACCACGGTGGGGTCGAAGGCGTCGATGATTTCGGGGCGGAAGTGGTCCTCCCAGATGTGGCTGCCGTCCTGGGTTTCCACGGCCTCGCCGGCGACGCCGGGCCCCATGACCTCGGAGAGCCCGTAAATGTCACAGGCCTTGATGTTCATCATCACTTCGAGCTCGTGGCGCATTTCCTCGGTCCACGGCTCGGCACCCAGCACGGCGAACTTGAGCGAGGTGGAGGCCGGGTCGATCCCTTGCTTCATCATCGCGTCGGCAATGGTCAGCAGGTAGGTCGGGGTGGCCAGGATCGCGTCGGGCTTGAAGTCCTGGATGAGCGTGATCTGGCGTTCGGTCTGGCCGCCGGAGATCGGGATGACCGTGCAGCCCAGGGCCTCGGCGCCGGCGTGGGCGCCCATGCCGCCGGTGAAGAGGCCGTAGCCGTAGGCGTTGTGGACCTTCATGCCGGGACGGACGCCGGAGGCGCGCAGCGAGCGGGCCACGAGCTTGGCCCAGTCGGCGAGGTCCTTCTTGGTGTACCCGACGACGGTGGCGCGGCCGGTCGTGCCGGAGCTGGCGTGGATGCGGGCCACCTCGTGCTGCGGCACGGCGAACATGCCGAAGGGGTACTCCAGGCGGAGGTCCTCCTTGGTGGTGAAGGGGAACTTGCCCAGGTCCGAGAGCTCGCGGAGGTCGGTGGGGTGGACCCCGTGTTCGTCGAACTTGCGCTTGTACAGGGGAACGCGGTCGTAGGCGTAGGCCACGGTGTGCTGGAGGCGGGTGAGCTGCAGTGCCTCGAGCTCGTCGCGGGAGATCATTTCTTCGCGGTCCAGGACAGCATCACTGGTGGGGGCGACGGTTTCTTGGGTCATCTGGGGTTCCCTGTTTCTATTTCTTGGAGATGGTGCGGCTGCGGCCGCGGAACTCGGCGACGAGTTCGCCCGGCAGGGTGTCGGTGGGGAGTTCGCCCGGAACCGTGGCGGTCGGAACCGTGACGGCGGGAGCCGGGCCGGCGGGTGCCGACTGCGGCGCCGAAGGCGCGCCGGCGCCGGGATCGGCGGCGTAGATCTGGATGTCGTACAGTCCGCTGCGTCCGGTGCTGGCGCGGCGGTTGGCGACGGCGGTCAGGACCTGGCCGCGGAACGCCGGCTTCAGGAAGTTGATGTCGACGCCGGAGGCAACGGTAATGGTCCCCTCCTCAGCCGGTTCCGGGTTGGCGGGGTTGCAGGCCAAGGCGAAGGCTGTGTCGCCGAAGGCGAAGATCATTCCGCCGTGGGCCATGCCGAACCCGTTCAGCATTTCCTGCCGGAGCTTCATGCGGATCGTGGCATGTCCGTCGTCCAGCGCCACAACTTCGATGCCCATCCACTCCGACGCGTAGTCGTCTTTAAGGATGGGGTGGGTGTCACCGGAAATCGTCAGTTCAGCCATGCGTCATTGCCTCCAGCTTTATTTACCGAATGTTCATTAGGTAATCCCATTTAGGGGGCTTCTGTCAAGAGCCGGCGGCCGGATGAAGCTGTCGGCGGACACGGCGAAGCCTTCGGAAAATGCTCGGAAGGCGTTCAAGACGAGCCGCAAGCACGCAAAACGCGCCCGGGAGCACCTGCACGGAGCGTCACCGGATTTGGGCGGGAACGCCTACTGCCGGTGGAGGGCCCGGGGTCAGTTCCGTTCGAACGTCAGGGACCAGGGTTCGCTGCCGCGGCCGGTCTGGGTCCATCCGTCGTGCCGGATGTCGCTGACGAGCTCTTCCAGGCTGCGGTTCAGTCCCGGGGCCCATTCTTCTTCCGGCGGAATCGGCGAGACCGGCGTCGGGGACATGAAGGTGGAGCTTGAGTAGCGGACTTCGTCGGCCACACGGCCAACGAACCGATACTGCATGCTGCCCGACTGGGACGAGAGGGTGGTGAGTATGCGGACCCACCAGGCCGTGCCGCCGATGTCCTGCAGTTCAACATGAAGCGTTTCCATGGGTTCCTCGCTCCGCTGGTCGCACCTGTGCCCGGCCCACCCGCTGGTCGGCATCCCGCTTGCCCCGCAGCCGGCATCGGCCGGCATCGGCCGGCACCGGCCGCAAAGCGCCCGCACACCTCACGCTGGCCGGTGGGACCCGGAGAGGCAAGGGGACAAAGTCCCGTGGCCAACTGAATCTGAGTGGGCGTCCCCCCAAGGTTGCGGCGCTGTCATGGACCGGTGCCACCCCTTGACGTTGTTGTAAGCGCCTGGCAGGTTGACTGGACCGCCCTGCTGCTGATCGGCCTCGGCAAGCCAATCTCCTTCGCCCGCGCGGCCCTGCCACCGCGGGGCATCACACGGCTGAAGCAGCTCGACGAACTGAATAAGCAGCACCTGCGCGGAGGTGTTTGACCTCCACAAGGTAGGCAGCCGTTCCCTCTGTGGATGGTGGCGACTGGCCGAGGGGCCGGGCCGACGTCGTCTGGGAGTTCCCTAGGAATCCGTGGACCCGTGTGCTGCGAGGGTCCGGAGGACCGTCCATCCGACGGCGGCGAGCGGGACGGCGAGCAGGGCGCCTATCACGCCGGCCAGTGTGGCCCCCGCTGTAAGGGCCAGGATAATGACCAGGCCGTGGATGCGAAGGACGCGGCCCATGAAGAGGGGCTGCAGAATGTGGTGCTCGAACTGGTGTGCGACGATCAGGAGGCCCAGGACCACCAGTGCCGTCACTGGGCCGTTCTCCACCAGGGCCACCAGAACCGCAAGGCTGCCGGCGGCTGTGGCGCCGATGATGGGGACGAACCCGCCTAGGAAGACCACCGCCGCCAGGGGCACGGCGAGCGGGACCCTGAGGATCAGCAGCCCCACAAGGACGATGACGGCATCGATGGCGGCAATGACGAGTGTCCCCCGGACGTAGCCTCCCAACACCACAATGCTGCGATCCGCAGCCAACTGTGCTCGCCCGCGGCGGCTCGCGGGCAGGAATCCGATCAGGAAGCCCCGGATCTTCTCGCCGTCCTTGAGAAAGAAGAACAGGATCACGGCTGTCAGGACGGTCCCGGCCGCTATTTCACCGGCCGTCCGCAGGCCGGTAAGGGCGTCCGCCCCCAGGTTGCCTCCCGAAAGGAACTTTTGGAATTCGGTCTGGGCCGCGCTGATCTGCTCTCTGGAAAGCGCCACCGGTCCGGTGGTGATGAAGTCCTGGAGCTGGGCAATCCCCGCCTCCGCGCGGGTTGCCAGCGCCCCGGCCTGTTGCCGGACCAGGACGACGATGCCGCCGACGATGCCGGCCCCCACCGCCAGGATCACCAGGAACGAGGCGAGTACCGCCGCCGCCCGGGGCCAGCCATGGGCCGCCAGCCAGCGCACCACAGGAGCAATCGCCGAGGCCAGCACCAGGGCGATCAGCACGGGAATGGTCACCAGAGGAACTCTGGCCGCCACCGTAACGGCCACCCAGGACAGCGCCACCAGGGCGAGTACTTGGATCGCCCGGATGCCAGCCCGCCCCAGGCCGTCCGCCCACAGAAGGGCCATTCTGGAGCTGAAGGATGGGGGCGGCGCAGGAGACACCTCAGGGACATCGGAGGGCCCGTTGCCGGCCATCAGGCCACTCCCTGGACCTTGGAAACCATCACCCAGCCACCTCTTGCTGCTCTGATCATCGCTCCGGGTCGCCCACCTTCGGCCTGCGGTTCTTCAACAATTCAAGTCCAATCGTAACGACGGAGGACTTCACGATCACCATGAAGATCAGATCAATATTCGCACCAATCGACGCGTACCGGCGCCCATGTTTCAAAGACGCCGTGGACTCGGTCCCCGGGGCGGATGATGCGTGAGGGACGCTGCGCAGCTTGGGATGTCATCATCGGCCAATGAGTATTTCTTCTTTCAGCACACCAGTCCACCGTTCTGGCGTGCGGCTGGCCGCCATGGCCGCAGTCGGCCTGGGCGTCGCGCTGGCGGTCGGCAATCTCGGCTCCTGGGCCTACGCCCCGGCCTTGGGATGGGCTGCCGCCTCGCTTACCTACCTGATCTGGGTATGGTCAGTGATCGGGCGCCTGGACGCCACCGGCACTGCCGCCCACGCCCGCGCCCGCGCCCGGGGAGAAGATCCGGGCCGCGTCGTCTCGGACGTGCTAGTCCTGGTGGCCACGGCGGGGAGCTTCGGCGGTGTCGCGTTGATCCTGCTGGAAGCAGGATCCGCCGAGGGAGGGCTGAAGGCGGCCATCATTGCTATGGCGCTGGGCAGCATCACGCTGTCCTGGCTCCTGGTGCAGACACTGTTCACGCTCCGCTATGCCACCGTCTACTACCGCGAAAGCGACGGGGTGGACTTCAACGAAAAGAAGCCGCCGCGGTACGCGGACTTCGCCTACCTTTCCTTCACCATCGGCATGACCTTCCAAGTCGCGGACACCGACCTGACAACCGACGCCATCCGGTACACCGTTCTTCGTCATGCACTGATTTCCTATGTCCTTGGTGCCATCGTCCTGGCCACCGTCATCAACCTCGTCTCGGGTCTTGTCCACTGAGGGCCGCCGCGCTGGCTACGGCATAGCCGTCCGGCATTCCCAGCCAACTTCAAGGTTCAGCCACTCATAATGGTCCGAAGCTCCGGTCAACCGCTATTTGACCGGAGCTTCGCCAATTGAGTGGAGTATCGCCAGAAACGCTGACCGTCCCACGAACGGAGCACTTTCATGTCTGATCAGAACAGCACACCGAACCACGCCGAGGGCAGCGTCCCGCTCGCCGGCTCGGAACGCCCGGCGGCGGCAAGGATCCAGGCCACGCACGGGCCCGTCGATCCCTCCCGCAGGATTGAGGTGACCGTGATCCTGCGCCGGCAGGAACCGCTGACCGAGGCGCCCGCCGAACCGATGTCGCGCGACGAGCTCGCGGCCCGGCACGGAGCCTCCGCTGAGGACCTGCACCTGGCCACTGATACGTTCACGCGGCTCGGAGCGGAAATCCTCGAAGCCGACCCGGTCTCCCGCCGGCTGCGGCTGGCCGGAACTGTCGAACAGCTGAGCCGGATCTTCGCCACCAGCCTGGAGGAAGTGACCAGCAGCGGACCCCACGGCCACGACATCACCCACCGGCACCGGACCGGAGGCCTGCAGATCCCGGCAGCGCTGGACGGAATCGTCACGGCCGTTCTGGGCCTGGACGACCGCCCCCAGGCACGAGCGCAGTTCCACGCGATCCCGCTGGCCGCAGCCGGGACCAGCTACACCCCGCCTGAACTGGCCGGAATCTATAACTTCCCTGCCGGCGCGGACGGCAGCAGCCAGAGCGTGGCCATCATCGAACTCGGCGGAGGCTTCGGCCAGGCGGACCTCGATGCATATTTCGGCGGTCTGGGGATCCCCGGACCAAAGGTGACCGCGGTAGGAGTCGACGGCGCCGCCAACCAGCCCGGGCAGGACCCGACGGGGGCAGACGGGGAAGTGCTGCTCGACATCGAAGTCGTTGGCGCCCTGGCACCGAAGGCGGACGTCCTCGTCTACTTCGCTCCGAACACTGACGCCGGGTTCCTCGACGCGATCATCAACGCCTCCCACGCCGCACCGACACCGACCTCCATCAGCATCAGCTGGGGTCAGAACGAGGACGCCTGGACGGTACAGGCGCGCACCGTGTTTGACCAGGCCCTTGCCGACGCCTCGGCGCTGGGCGTGACCGTCACCGCAGCGGCGGGGGACAACGGCAGCGCCGACGCGGCCACCGACGGGAAAGACCACGCGGACTTTCCGGCCTCCAGTCCGCACGCGTTGGCCTGCGGCGGCACCCGTCTCGATGCCAACCCGGCCACCGGAAGGATTAAATCAGAGACCGTCTGGAATGACGGACCGCAGTCCGCCACCGGGGGAGGCTACAGCGACACGTTCCCCAGGCCGGCCTGGCAGGGCGGCCTGGCCGCCAACGCCCGGCACAAGAAGCCTGTACCGAAGCCCGCGCCCGGGGGCCATGGCCGCGGTGTCCCGGACGTTAGCGGCGTCGCTGACCCGCAGACCGGGTACAGGGTCAGGGTTGACGGACAAGACATGGTTATCGGCGGCACGAGCGCCGTCGCACCTCTCTGGGCAGCACTGATCGCCTTGTTAGCCCAGTCAACCGGCCGGCGGTTCGGCCAAATTCAGCCTCTGCTCTACAGCCGGACGGCCGGGTTCCACGACATCACTACGGGAAACAACGGCACGTACCGGGCCGCAGCCGGCTGGGATCCCTGCACCGGTCTCGGCAGCCCCGACGGGACAGCCTTGCTCGCGGCGATCCAATCCGGGCACTAAGCGGCCGAGTCCTCCGGGCGCCGCATGGGAAAACCGCTGCAACAAGTGAAAGTATGGAGGGACCGAGCACCACCACGGCACAACCTAAGGGCGAACCATGGCCAAAGGAATCTACGTCAGCGCGACCACCCCGGGCTCCGGGAAGTCACTCATAGCGCTGGGCCTCGCAGACACCCTGCACCGCCATGCGGACCGTATCGGCTTCTTCAAGCCCGTGGTCAACGGCCACGACGCAGCCTCGGACCCGATGGTGGCCCTGATGAAGGCCCGGTTCGATCTTGACGACCAGCGCTGCCGCGGCGGGCTAACCTACGCTGACGTCCGCAGCCTGCTGGCCGAGGGTAAGCGCGAGGAGATCGACGCCCGCTGCGTGGAGATCTTCGCCGAGATGTCCCGGTACTGTGACGTCGTCATCGTGGAGGGGACGGACCTGACCGGCCAGGACGCCGCCGTCGAGTTCGACCTCAATGCCCGGCTGGCCAACAACCTGGCCGCCTCCATCGTGGCCGTCGTCGGCGCCAAGGGCCGCACCGTCGCGGAGACGGTCGACGCCGTCGAGGTGGCCCGCAAGGAACTCGTCGCTGAACGCTGCTCGCTGCTGGCCATCATGGTCAACCGCGCCGACCCGGAGGACCTGGAGGCCATCGCCGCCGAGGTCCGCCCCGGCGCCTCGGGCCGGCCCGTGTATGTCCTGCCGGAGCTGGAGGCGATCGCCCGGCCCACCACCGGCGAGGTCGCGTCAGCCCTCGGTCTTGGCCAGGTGGCCGGGCTGCCTGACCTGGAACGCGACGTGCATTCGGTCAAGGTCGCGGCGATGAGCGTGGCCAACTTCCTGCA
Source organism: Arthrobacter sp. SO3 (assembly GCF_020532825.1). Lineage (GTDB taxonomy): Bacteria > Actinomycetota > Actinomycetes > Actinomycetales > Micrococcaceae > Arthrobacter. Next base: position 24,996 of record NZ_MQTS01000096.1, on the reverse strand, counting down.
CGTGCTCGACGACGGCGCGCTGGTGATCGTGCCCGGTGACCGTGCCGACGTGCTGGTCGCCTGTCTGGCCTCGTCGTTCTCGCCCGAGTTCCCGGTCCCGTCGGCCCTGATCCTCACCGGCGGACTGGCCCCGGACCCCACCATCTATTCGCTGTTGGCGCAGGCCCCGTTCCCGATCTTTGCCGCCCCGGACGACACCTACGTGACCGCCAAGCGGGTCTCCGAGGTGCGCAGCGAGATCTGGTCCGGGCACCGCCGCAAGGTGGCCTCTGCCCTGGGCCTGTGGTCCAAGCGGGTAGACGAGGCTGAGCTGCTGGAACGGCTGCACCTGCCCCGGCCGGAACGGATGACGCCGCTAAGGTTCCTGCACGACCTGATCGAGCGCGCCCGGCTGCAGCGCCGGCACATCGTCCTCCCGGAAGGGAACGACGTGCGGATCCTGCGTGCCGCCGAAATCCTGCACCGGCGGGACGTCTGCGAGCTCACCATCCTGGGCAACGAGTCGGAGGTCCGGGAGCTGGCGTCCACCCAGGGCGTCGACCTCTCCGGCATGAACATCGTGGACCCCGCCACGTCGGAGCTGCGCCAGCAGTTTGCGGAGAAGTACGCGCAGCTGCGGGCGCACAAGGGCGTGGACCTCGCCCGGGCGCTGGAACTCATGCTGGATGGCAGCTACTTCGGCACCATGATGGTGCAGCTGGGCGTGGTGGACGGCATGGTCTCCGGCGCCGCGCACACCACCGCCCACACCATCCGCCCCGCACTGGAGTTCGTGAAGACCCGCGACGGCGTGAAGATCGTCTCCTCCGTGTTCCTGATGCTGATGCCGGACCGGGTGCTGGTGTACGGCGACTGCGCGGTCAATCCGGACCCGAATGCGGAGCAGCTGGCGGACATTGCGCTGGCCTCGGCCGAGACCGCAACCCAGTTCGGTGTGGAGCCGCGCGTGGCCATGCTCTCCTACTCCACCGGAGGGTCCGGCACCGGGGAGGCGGTGGACAAAGTCCGGCAGGCCACCGAACTGGTGAAGGCGCGCCGCCCGGACCTCGCCGTCGAGGGCCCCATCCAGTACGACGCCGCCGTGGACGCCGCCATCGCCCAGTCCAAGATGCCGGGGTCGACAGTCGCCGGGCAGGCCACCGTGTTCATCTTCCCGGACCTCAACACCGGCAACAACACTTACAAGGCGGTGCAGCAGTCCTCCGGGGCGGTCGCCGTCGGGCCTGTCCTGCAGGGACTCCGCAAGCCGGTGAACGACCTGTCCCGCGGCTGCACGGTGGAGGACATTGTGAACACGGTGGCCATCACCGCCGTCCAGGCGCAGTCGGCGGAGGCCGCCACCGCGCTGGCCCCCGCGGCTGCGCATGCCTAGTCAGCTGTTGCCGGGTCAGCTGCCCACGACGAGGCGGCCGCTAATGCCGGGGCAACCGAACATACATTGTCAGCTGTTTTCCGGTGCCACCGGGCTGTCGGTTTCCTCCTGCTTGGCGGGCTCATCGGCCAGGCCGGCCGGCGTGAGATCCAGGTCCTCCAGGTTCTCGGGGGCCTCGGGGGCTTCCCCGGTCTCGGCGGCCTTGAGGTGGCCTGTGTCGTCCAGGGCCGGGTTCGCGCCTTCGACGCCGGTGGGATCCGGCTTGCCGGAACCGCTCTCCGGCTCGGTGCTGGCCGGCTCGGTGGTCTCTGGCTGGGTCGTGTCGTCAGACATGGAGGTCCCTTCGTGAGTTGTCCTGTTGGTCCGCCAAATCTAGGCGCCCAACCCGGCTTTCGCAACGAATGGGCTCCCGTGCCGGTCCGGCAATTTATAGTGGGTCCCACGGAGCGCTCCGCCAGGCTCCGGCGTGATGCCCGTCCCGACGCACCCTCCGGGGTCAGCGCAGAAGCCAAGGCGTAGGAGGCCCCATGCTCGTGCTCGTTATCAACTCAGGCTCGTCCTCGCTGAAGTACCAGGTCCGCGACGTCGAGGCCGGCAGCGTGCTCGCCGAGGGACTGGTCGAGAAGATCGGAATGGGCAGCGGTGGCGAGGGCGACGGCCCGCCCGAGGGCCCCCGCGACCACGCGGAGGCCCTGGAACTGGTGGACGCGGAGATCCACAAGGCGCTTGGGGGCCGGGAGCTCGACGCCGTCGGGCACCGGGTGGTGCACGGCGGGGAGCGCTTCGCCGAGCCGGTCCTGGTCAACAACGAGATCACCCGCGCCATCGAACGGCTCAACCCGCTGGCACCCCTGCACAACCCGGCGAACGTCCTCGGCATCCGTGCAATCTCGAAGAAGTGGCCGGACATGCCGCAGGTCGCCGTGTTCGACACCGCCTTCCACCGCACGCTGCCCGAGCACGCCTGGCGCTACGCGGTGCCGGACGAGCTCTACACCAACCACGGGATCCGCCGCTACGGCTTCCACGGCACCTCGCACGAGTACGTCGCGCACCGGGCGGCGGCGCTGCTGGATGTCCCGGTGGACGAGTTCGACGCCGTCATCGCCCACCTCGGCAACGGGGCCTCGGTCACGGCGATCCGCGGCGGCCACTCTGTGGATACCTCCATGGGCTTCACCCCGCTGGAGGGCCTGGTGATGGGCACCCGCTCCGGTGACCTGGACCCGTCCATCCTCGTGTTCCTCGGCCGGGCAGGCTGGTCCCCGGAGGACCTCGATTCCATGCTCAACCGCCAGTCCGGGCTCAAGGGCCTCGCCGGCAACAACGACATGCGCTCGGTGGTGGAGGCCGCGGAAGCCGGCGACGCCAAGGCCGCCATGGCGCTCGCCGTCGCCTCCTACCGCCTCGCGAAGTACATCGGCGGCTACCACGTGGCCGTCGGAGGAGCGAAGGCCCTCGTCTTCACCGCCGGGATCGGGGAAAACTCGCACCAGTTCCGCACCCTCGTGGCGGAGCGGCTGGGCGCCCTGGGCGTGGAGCTCGACACCGGCCTGAACCGGGAGCGGTCCAAGGAACCCCGCGTGATCTCCTCCCCGTCCTCGGCCATCCCGGTGCTCGTGGTGCCCACCGACGAGGAGCGTGCCATCGCCGAGGCCACGTCCGCCGTCGTCAGCGTCTCATCGGTTGCTCCGTAACGGCCCTTTTGGCGGCTCAAACGCTTGGGAGGCAGGGCCCGTGATCGGATCCGCTTCATTCGTGATCAGTGCATAGGGCCATGTCGTGGACTTCGTTATAGAGCCTTTTCCTCCGGCAGACCCTTTCGCTGCCCTGCAGGCGGCGGTGCGCGGAGAGAATCAGGAGGCCCCGCTGATGGCGCCTTTGGTTTCCACCGGGGTGTATTCAGGGCCCATTGACTTGACTGTCGAGGTCCTCGACGCCCGACCGGAGGCAACCGCGCCCGGATGGGAAGACATCCACGAGCTGTCCCTGACGTTCCCGGAGGGACAGGCCTCCTCCAACCAGCCGGTTGGCTTTGAGAGGCAGGACGTCGGGACCATCGTGGGTGATGAGATGGGCAGCTACCGTGTGCGGCTCCACGCCAGCGGGCGGGACGCAGCCTTTGACGAGGTCGTGGAGTCACCATTCGAGCGGCATCTGGTCCAGTTCTGGAAGGAACCCCCGTCTCCGGTGTCTGTTCTGGGAATCAGAGCGAGGCAAGGGCCTGCCGCGTTTCATCCAAATGTGGCAGGGACCGCCCGCCGCGACGGCCGACGACGAACCACGACTCATCAGCCGCGAGACTCGCCCCGGGTAATGAACCACGCCAATCCCACTTTGTCTGACCCGTGGTGGGACTGGCGACGGTTCGCCTCATCCGTTGATCCCTCCCGGCCGCCCATCTGACGCAAATGGCCGCTTGACCTTTTCCACGGCCCATAACTGCACTTGTGGAGGTGCCGGTGGTGGCATTCCGAACTAACTAACTGGGGAGGAAGCGGGCCCGCCGCGCCGTGATAGGCAACGGGCGGCTCCGGTTACATGATGCCGGTGGGTACCAGCAGAACCCAGGCAAGAGCCGGGGCAACCAGCACCACTCCGCCCGCGTAGGCCATCAGCTGGCGGTAGACCCGCTGCCGGTCGTTCGCGCGGGCACTGGCTACCACCAGCGCGCCGTCGGTGGAGAAGGGGGAGACGTCCACGACGGTGGCAGCGATGGCCAGTGCCGCGACCGTTCCGGAGGCGCTCAGTGAACTGGTGGCCAGCAGCGGACCCGCCAGAGGGATGAACGCGGTCAGCAGCGCCGTGGACGAGGCGAACGCTGAGCCAACGCCGATCACGTAACAGAGGACAAGCGCGACCAGCAGCGGGGCACCCAAGGCCAGAGCCTGCTCGGCGAGAGTGTCGATGACGCCGACGTGCTGAAGTAGGGAAACGTAGGTGATCATGCCCGCCACCAGCAGGACCGTGGACCAGGAGATGCCGCCGATGAACGTTTGATGTTCTTTGATGTTTACCAGCGCCAGCAGGAGTCCGGCCGAGAGGGCTACAAAGCCGATCGGCATGTGGAAACCCAGGGTGCATCCGAGCATCACCGCGATCAGCACCAGCGTGAGGATCTGCTGGCCGCGGGGCCGGCTAGTCCGGGCGGTATCTAGATCGGCATGCTGGCCGTTTTCGCCGTCGCGCAGCTTGCCGAGGAGGGCGAACAGAACGATGGTCAGTACGGAGAGGATGAGATTGAGGGCGAAGCTGGCAACGAAGAGTGCGCCCTGGGAGACGGGAAATCCGTTTTCCAGCGCGATGTCATGCACCAACACGCCAGCCACGGAGAGCGGGGAGAACCCGCCGGCGTGGGCGCCGTTGATGATGAACGCGCCCATCAGTACAGGATGGATGCGGGACTCGTAGGCGAATCCAATGGCCGCCGGTGCCAGCAGTGCGACGGCGGCAGGAGAGAAGGTGCCCAGTGACGTGAGCGCGGCCGCGAGCAGGAAGAACACCCAGGGCAGCAGCAGCGTCTTGCCCCTGACGAGGCGCACGCAGTTCTGGACGATGACGTCGATGGTGCCGTTCCTCTGGGCCATGCTGAAGAAGTAGGTGACTCCGATGATCGTCAGAACGATGCTGGCAGGGAATTCCGCAAGGATCTCCCTGTCAGTCATTCCGAGCATGAAATAACCGACGCCGAAGGATGCGACCAGACCCATCACCCCGATGTTCAGAGGCCATTTTGTGGCGACGATGAACATTATGACGAGGATGACGAGCGGGATGATCTGGACAGCGGTCATGGTCGTCTCCGGTCTGGTGTTGGCCGCCGGGTTGAAGATGTCACCCCCCAGCAGATGGGCGGCCAGTCCCAGGATCGCGAAACCGGCCACCGCCATCAGTAGGATACGGCGGCGGATAGGACGCTTGGGACCGTCGTCCCGAGTCTCTGCCACTGGGGTAGGGGCGCGGCGCGCAGTCTTAGTCATGGTGGTCTCCTCAGAGAGTAGCTCCTGCGAGGGGGCGCGGCGGTGCGGCCGGATGCCTCGGGGAGAGGGCGTTGAAACAGCGGGGCGGCCGTCGTTGCGATGAGTCGGCGATCCGAGTGATCGCCTTGGCCGCCCCGCTGCAGTCTGCGGGGTTCAGCCGATGTAGCCGAAGATCCGGTTCCAGGTGGCCTGGTCTTCCTTTCCGTTGCGGGTCAGATCCTCCGGGGTTCCACGACGGGGAAGTCCTGTGTTCATGGCTGGCAGTTGGACATCCATCACCGTGGGGGCCGGGGCGGTTGAATCGGCCGGGTATTCGCCTATCTGGGAGAAGACGCTGGCTCCGCGTTTGCTGAGGTTCCAGTTCATGAACAGCTGGGCGGCGGCCGGGTGCTGGGCTGTGGGGGTCATGCCCAGGAAGTAGTCGTAGAGCGCGAATCCTTCAGTGGGGACTACGAACTTCACTGGCGCGTTGTTGTTTGCTGCGATGTTGACGCTGCTGACCACGGCGGTGGCTACCTGGATTTCACCGCGGGACAGGCTTTCCTGCTGTGCGCCGGAGGAATCGAAGATCCTTGGCTGCTGGGCTGCGTACCCCTTGAGGTAGTCCTCACCGAGGGCATCGAGTTGGAAGCGCACGAGGGATGCTGAGCTGCCGCCGGCACCGACCTGGGTGGTGCCGATCTTTCCTTTCCATTTCGGATCCAGCAGGTCCTGCCAGGACTTTGGGGCGTCGGCCTCGCTGACCAGGGCTGTGTTGTAGGCGAAGGTGAAAGCCGGGTCGAAGACGCGGTAGAACTTCCCGCCGTCGTTCTTCACTGTGTCGTCCAACTGGTCGAAGTTGGGCACCTTGTGCGCAGTGAAGGCGCCGGCCTTGTTCATGGCGGATACCGAGGAGAACTCGGAGGTGCGGATGACGTCGGCCCCCAGCTTCTTGGCGCCCTGCTCGCTGAGCACGCGTTCCAGCAAACGGTTGGGCACCAGCCGGACCAGGTTTACTTTGATTCCGGTGTCCTGGGTGAAGGCTTTGATGACTTCCTTCTCGCTGTTTTCCACATAGCCGCTGTAGAGGCTGATGGAACCCTCGGCCTTGGCCTTGGCGAACAGCTCGCTGTCTGCCACGGTCTGGCCGTCGATCACGAGGTCGGAGGTGGTGGAGAGGGATTCGGCCTTGCTGACCAGAGTGACGGTCTTGGGGGCGCTGCAGGCGCCGGCGGTGACCGCCAGTGCGGCGGCGGCCAGCACCGACGTTGTTGTCTTGAGGATGTTTTTCATCGTGCTTCTCCATTGGTTGCGCGGGCGCCAAAGGCCTTCGCGAGGACGACCAGGGCCAGGATGACCAGGATGTAGAGCAGGCTGGTCGAGGCTGCGGAGCGCAGCGCGCCGTTGTCGTAGTTGTCGAAGACCACAATTGCCAGTAGCCGGGTGTTGGAGGTGAAGAGGAACAAAGCCGCTGACAGTTCCCGCATCGCCAGCATCAGCAGCAGCAGGACGGTGGACATAACGCCGGTCTTCATCAGCGGCAGCGTCACATAGGAGACCGCGCGCGCCCTGGTGGAGCCAAGAAGCACTGCGCTGTCCTCTAGGTCCTTGTCCACCTGCAGGATGCTTGCGGACATGCCCCGGTACCCCTGGGGCAGGTAGATCGCGATGAACGCGATAATCAGCACCACGATGGTCCCGTACACGGGGAGCGGCAGTACCAGCCAGGTCCAGAGCAGGCCCAGGCCCATGACGATCGCCGGGATGGCGAGGGGAAGCATTGCCACGAATTCCAAGCTCTTCCGGCCCGGGGTTTTGGTCCGGTACACGATGTAGCTGAGGTAGAACGCCAGCGCGGCACCCAGGACTGCTACGCAGACAGCCACCATCACGCTGTTCCGCGCCGCGTCCAGGAACGCGGCGGACTGCAGCGTCTGAAAGAGCGACCAAAAGGAGAGCGCATCTTCGCCGAATAGCTGGCCCAGGTTCGATACATAGGGCGAGGACTGCAATGAGGCCAGAAGCAAAGCCACCACCGGCAACACGATTGCCAGGGCGAAGTACCCCAGCGCGAAGCTCAGGCCCACGCCGCGGAGCTTGCCGATGTCCATCATGCGGGGCTTCATGCCCTTGCCCGAAACAGTGGTGAAGTTCCTTTTCATCACCATCCGCTGCTGGATTGCGGTGACGGCAATCAGGACGACGGTCAGGACGACGGCGACCGCTGCGGCTTCGTTGCCTCGTGCCGGTGCGGAGTTCATCAGGCGGTAGATGAAGGTGGGGAGAGTTTCAATCTGTCCCGGAGTGCCGATCATCTGGGCGACTGGAAAGTTTTCCATGGTCAGGGCAAAGATCAGCACGCCGGAGCCGAGAATCGCTGGAGTGACCAGAGGGAAGGTGACGGTGCTCAGGATCTTGCCGAGAGAGCCGCCGTGGACGCTGGCGGCTTCCTCGAGATCAGGGTTCATGAGGGTCATAGCGCCGTGGATCAGCAAGAACGCATACGGTGCGTAGTACAGGGCCAGAACGAAGATCAGGCCGGGCATCGTGTAGACATTGAAGAGGTTGCCCAGGCCGATGCCGCGGGTGAGCAGGTTCAGGTAGCCCGTGGCGGGCCCGGCCAGCAGTGACCAGGCGAGTGCGCCCACCAGGGAGGGCAGGAACATCGGGGCGATGCCGATGAAGTAGATGACAGCTTTGCCCCAGATGTTTGTCCTGGCCGCGAGGAAGGCCAAGGTTCCACCGATGAACATGGCCAACACCGAAGCGGATGTTGCCACCACCAGGGAATTGGTCAGTGCGGTTACCGACTGGTGGGAGGAGAGGATCTTGAAGTTCTCCAGCGTCAGCCCGCTGAGTCCGATCGAACCTGGCCGGGGTGTTGAGCTGCTGAATGCAGAGATCAGGATCAGGGCCACGGGCATGAGGATCAGGATGGCCAACAGAGCCAGCATCAGCCACGTGGGCATTGACTTCCTGAACTGGTGGCCAAGTTGACCGCCCATCCGGCGTCGGGGCTGCGGACTGGGCTTCTCACGGGGCGGCCCTCCTGGCCGCTGATCTCGTTGCTGGCGGAGGTCTGTAGTGGCGGCGGACATCAGGCCACCTCGGCGGGGAGAATCTGGATGTCGGACGGGCTCGCTGTAACCCAGACCCTGTTGCCCTTTCCGGCTGGAGGGCCGTCGCGGCGGGAAACGAGGGCCTCAATGGCGGGGCCGCCGTCAAGCTCGATCAGGTAGCGCACGTTCGAGCCCTGGTAACTGGCCACCGAGACTTCCCCGGCCCAGTTGTTGGAGTCAGCGGCTGGCCGCTGAGCGGAGACGATGACGTCTTCCGGGCGGATGCAGGCCTTGATGGCGTCACCGTCCGGCGTGTCGTCGACTGTGGTCAGTTCGAGCCTGTGTTCCGCCATCTTGTATGTTCCGGGGTGCCCGTTCGTGAGGACCGGGAAGATGTTGGTGACCCCGAGGAAGTCGGCGATGGAGGCGCTGGCCGGGTTCTCGTAGATTTCGCCGGGGCTTCCGACCTGGGCGAGCTTGCCGTTCTGCATGAGTGCGATCCGGTCCGCGAGGGCCAGGGCTTCGCCTTGGTCGTGGGTGACGTAGACGCAGGTCAGGTTGAGCTTCTGCTGCAGGGCGCGGAGTTCGATCCGCAGGCGGTCCCGGAGTCTGGCATCAAGGTTGGAGAGGGGCTCGTCCAGCAGCAGGACGCTGGGGCGCATCACGAGGCTTCGGGCCAGGGCGACTCGCTGCATTTGGCCTCCGGAGAGGAGGCTGGCGCCGCGTTTCTGGAACCCGTCCAGACCCACGAGTTGGAGTGCCTCGTCGACGCGCTCCGTGATTTCCTTCTTGCCCAGGTTCTTCATTTGAAGCGGAAAGGCGACATTTTCGAAGATAGTTCGATGCGGCCATACGGCGTATGACTGGAAGACCATGCCCACGTTGCGTTTGTGGGAGGGAACATTGATGTTCTTTTCGCTGTCGAACACCACCTGGTCTCCGATGGTGATTCTGCCGCGGACAGGGGTTTCCAGCCCGGCGATGCAGCGCATGGTGCTGGTCTTGCCGCAGCCGGACTTGCCCAGCAGCACCAGGGAGTGCCCGTCCTCGATTTCGGCGTTGACGCCTTTGACAGCGTAGGTATCGCCGTATTTCAGGTCGATGTTCTCCAAAGTGACTTTCATTGTCCGACTCCTTTGTCTTGGTCTGTTCGTGCGCAGTTAGGCGCTGGCCCGCACGGTGGCGGTCGCACGGGTAAAGATGATGGATTCGCTGATGACGCGGGCGGCCCGCTCGAGTCCGATCCGGGCAGGTCGCCCGAAAGGGTCCACAGTGGCGACCGTGGCGATGATGCCGGCGGCAGTGCCGATCCGCAGGTGGGTAGTGGCGTCGGCAGGTGTCTGAATCGCCCCGCGAGCCAGGGCGGCGTTGACTACCGTTCCTGCGGTGATGGCAGCCGTGGCGACGCCGACGGCGGACGTCAGCCCGATGGCCGGGTGCGGGGCGTGCATGGAGAGCGTCCGGATCGAGACGTCATAGGCCGAGCCGCTGATGTGCTGGCCCCCTGTGGTGACGAAGTCCGTGGCGGTGCCAACAATCGCCACCTTGGGCACTGCATGGTCAACCGGTGAGCCCGCGGCCCTGAGCCCCATGCGCACGGCGGCAGCGCTTCGGATTTCGGTGAGCACGGGCACGAAATCCGAGAGTTCGGCCAGGCTCTCGGTCCCAGTGAGGCCCAGGCTTGCGGCCGCCACCAGAACCATCGGCGCCCCGGCGTCGATCATGGAGACCAAATAATTCCGGCCACCTACCGAAAGTTCTTCGCGTGCGTGCCGGGTGGGCAGTGCAGAACCGGTGCTGCCACCGGCGGGGTCGAGGAAGGCGAGGGTGACGGGGACCCCGGTGGCCAGGGTGCCGGGGACTTGCGCGTCGCCAAAGGCCGGCAGTTTCCCGTCCGGTGTGTTGACGTCGGCTTCGAGCCGTGTGCCGGTGTTCAGGTTGCGCATCCGGACGAGCGTGGTTCCCGGTGTAGCGCGCACAAAGCCGTGGCTCACCGCGTAGAGGGCAATGGCCGTCGCGCAGTTTCCGCAGTTGCTGCCCCATTCGACGCGGCCGTCGCCGATGCCGACCTGCGCGAAGAGGTAGTCAACGTCGACGTCGTCCTCGGAGGCGGCCGAGACGACGGCCGCTTTGGAGGTCGTGGACGTGGCCCCGCCGACGCCGTCGATCTGACGGGGGTCCGCGGCGTTGAAAGTGTCAATCAGGAGGGCCTCGATCTGGTCCCTCGACGCCGGGAGGTCCTGGCCGTCGAACAGCCAGCATTTGCTGGTTCCACCCCTGACCAGGGTTGCTGGGATTCTCAATGGATTCTCGATTCGAAAGTAGTTGTTGTCCTGGCCGCCACGGCGCCTGTGTGGCCTCGGTCATATCAACTTTCGGGGTTTGGAGAGTTCAGCACAATGTTCGTTTTCTTTGCAGGGCTTAACTTGAACTACACTCTGTTCCATGGAGCTTGATGTTCGCCGCCTCTTTCTGCTCGCTGAAATTGCCGAGTATGGATCCCTGACGGCCGCGGCCGAGGCCATGATGTACACGACGTCCGCGGTCTCCCAGCAAATGCGCCGGCTCGAGGCGGAAGCTGGGCAGACCCTCTTTGAGAGGCACGCCCGGGGCGTGGTTCTAACGGATGCGGGGGCTGCCCTGGTGGCGAGGGCCCGGTCCATCCGACGTGAGCTGGCGGGCGCCCAGTCCGACCTTGAGGCACTGAGCGGGCTACGAGCCGGCAGCCTGCGGATCGGGTCCTTTCCCACGGCCTCCGCCTCGCTACTGCCGTTGGTCCTGACCCAGTTCGCCAGGGAGCATCCCGCCGTTTCCGTGTCAGTCAAGAGTGCGTTGCGGGATCCGCTGCGGGAGCTGCTGCTCATGCGCGAGGTGGAGCTGGCCCTTCTCTGGGAATACGACTGGAGCCCGTTCGCGGACGATGAAATCGAGACCGAAAAGCTCGTGGACGATCCCACCGTCCTTGTAGTGGCGGGGAGCAGCGACATAGGGCGCAGCGGTCCCGTGGACCTCAGCTCGCTTGCTGCGGCCCGCTGGATCATCCGCGCGGACGGGCACCCCGTGGCGGACGTGCTGACCAGAAGCTGCCACGCTGCAGGATTCGCTCCGGACATCTCCTATGACGCCCATGACTATCAGGAAGCACAGGCAATGGTGGCGGCAGGGCTCGGCGTGGCGCTCGCCCCCCGGCTGTCGCTCACAAATCTGCGCGACGACGTCCGGCTCGTCCCGCTCGACCCCCGGATCCCCGTCCCTGTCCGCCGGATCCTGCTCGGGCAGCTCAAAGGACGGAAGTCGACGCCAGCCATGCTCGGCTTCCGGCAAACCCTGCGGGATGCCTCCAAGGCCATGCCCCAAACGTTCGGGCGCCCGGGCCAGCTCGGCTCGGTCAACATCTAAAACTCAGAAGTACCTCACCGCAAATAGCCCTGGCGGGTCAAAAGGGCGCCCATGGAGCAATCGATGGGTAGCGTTGGGGGCATGACGGAACCCATACCGCTCCCGCTACCCCTCCGGACCGAACGGCTGTTGCTGCGCCGCTTCGAGGCCGGCGACCTGGACGCGTACCACGCCTACCATTCGCTGCCCGAGACCGCGCGGTTCCTGCCCGGGGAAGCGAAGAGCTACACCAAGTCCATGGAGTCCGTGGGCAAGTACGCCAACTTCGTGTTCGAGAAGGAGGGCGACTGGATCTGCCTGGCCATCGAGGCCGCGGAGTCGCCCGGACTGCTCGGCGAGGTGGTACTGAAGTGGCTGCCGGGCTGCGGCCAAGCCGAGATCGGCTGGAGCCTCGCCCCGGAAGCCCGCGGCAAGGGCATCGCGACAGAAGCCGCCGGGGCCCTGCTGAAGCTGGGCTTCGAGGAGCTCCACTTCCACCGGATTGATGCCAAGCTCGACGCGCTCAACACGGCCTCTGCGGCGCTGTGCGAACGTCTTGGCATGCGGCGGGAATCCACCCAGGTGGACAAGTGGCACTACAAGGGCCAGTGGGCCACGGAAGTTGTCTACGCCATCCTTGAGCATGAATGGCAGTCCCGGCAGGGGGCTTAGGAGTCAGCCGGCCGCGGGGTCGCCCGTTCGCCACGAATGGCCGTTATGGGAGGTTCCATAGCGACCCTCTGTGGCGAATGGCCGCTATGTCGCGCCCGTTTGCCATGAATGGCCGTTATGTCGCGCCCGTTTGCCATGAATGGCCGCTATAAGAGGTTCAATAGCGACCATTCGTGGCAAACGGCTACAGGAGCTGGTTAGTAGCTGGCAGGGGTGCCTCCAGCGGCAGGGGGTCCTCCCGCGGACGGGGAGCCGCCGCCGTCGGGCCGGATGAAGTCCGCAGCGAGTGCCTCCGAGCCGCGGGCCAGCAGTGCCACGTCGGCGCCCACCAGGATAAATGCCGCCCCCGCGGCCAGGTAGTGGTGCGCGGTGGCGGGGTTGAAGGCGTTCACCCCTGCAGGTTTGCCCGCGGCAGCTGCAGCGGTGAGGCAGTGTTCGACGGCGGCGCGCACTCGGGGGTGTTCCTGCTGGCCCAGGAGACCCATGGAGGCGGCGAGGTCGGACGGTCCCAGGAAGATCGCGTCCACGCCGTCCACCGCCAGGATGTTCTCCACGACGTCAACAGCTTCAGTGGATTCGATCTGGACGGTGACGCTGATGGTCTCAGAGGCGCGGGCGAGGTAATCCGGGACCCGGTTCCAGCGTGCGGCGCGGGCCAGGGCGGAACCGACGCCGCGGACGCCGTGCGGCGGGTACCGGGTGGCGGCGACGGCGGCTTCCGCCTCGGCCGCCGAGTTCACCATCGGGATCAGCAGGTTCTGTACGCCCAGGTCCAGGTACTGCTTGATGAGCACGGTGTCGTTCACCGGCGGCCGGACCAGGGTGTTGACCGGGTAGCCGTTGATGGCCTGCAGCTGGGCGAGGATGGATTCGAGTCCGTTGGGGCTGTGTTCGGCGTCGACCAGCAGCCAGTCCAGGCCGGAACCGGCGCAGAGTTCGGCCACCAGGGGGCTGCCGGAGCAGACCCACATTCCGGCCAGCGGCCGGCCGGCAGCGCCGGTTTGGTCGCGCAGGGCGTCGCGGAACGTGGGGGCGGGTTCTACTCGAATCGGCATGTGACAACTCCCAGGGGTCCGTAGTCGGCGTGGACGGTATCGCCCTTGTAGACCCAGAGGGGCCGGGTGAAGGAGCCGGCGAGGATGATGTCTCCGGCCTTCAGCCCGTCCCCGTGGGCGGCGATCTTGTTGGCGAGCCAGTGCACGCCGTTGGCGGGGTGGTCCAGGACCCCGGCGGCGACGCCGGTTTCCTCCACGGTCTGGTTCTTGTAGAGGATGGCCGAGACCCAGCGCAGGTCCACAGCGTCCGGGCGGACGGGGTTGCCGCCGATCACCATGGCCCCCATCGCGGCGTTGTCCGAGATGGTGTCCACGATGGTCCGGCCCTCCATCTGGATCCGGGAATCGAGGATCTCCAGGGCCGGGATGACGTAGTCCGTGGCGTTGAGGACATCGAAGATGGTGCAGCCGGGGCCGCTGAGGTCCTTCTTCAGCACGAACGCCAGCTCCACCTCCACGCGGGGATGGGTGTACTGATCCCATTCCACGGAGCAGCCCGTCTCCAGCACCATGTCATCAAAGATCGCGCCGTAGTCCGGCTCGGTGATGCCGGTGGCGGCCTGCATGGCCTTGGAGGTCAGGCCGATCTTGCGGCCCACCAGCTTCCGCCCGGCCTCCTCGTTGCGTTGCCGCCAGAGCTGCTGGACGGCGTAGGAGTCCTCGACCGTCATTCCCGGGTAGCGGGCGGTCAGCAGCGGGACCGGAGTCCGGCGTCGGGCGGCCTCCAGCAGCTCATCGGCGATGGCCTCAATCGTCTTGGCATCCAGCATGGCTAGAGCTGCGCGCCGAGCTTGAAGCCCGTCCGGTCACCTTCGGGGGCGCCGTCCTTGCGGGTGTAGGAGAAGCCGTCGGCCCCGACGGTCACGGCCATCTCGCTCTTATCCTCGCGGACGATGACGGGCTGCGGGTTCCCGTCGAGGTCCAGGACCAGGGAGGCCTCGGTGTACCAGGACGGGACCACGGGGTTGCCCCACCAGTCGCGGCGCTGGTTGTCGTGCACGTCCCAGGTGATGGTGGGGTTGTCCGGGTCGCCGGTGTAGTAGTCCTGGGTGTAGATCTCCACGCGGTGCCCGTCCGGGTCCAGGATGTAGAGGTAGAAGGCGTTGGACACGCCGTGCCGGCCGGGGCCGCGTTCGATCCGGTCCGAGATCCGCAGCGCGCCCATCTTGTCGCAGATCTGGATGATGTTGTGCTTTTCGTGCGTGGCGAAGGCGATGTGGTGCATCCGCGGGCCGTTGCCGCCGGTCAGGGCGGTGTCGTGCACGGTCTGCTTGCGGTGCATCCACACGGCGTAGGAGACGCCGTCGGAATCCTGGATGTCCTCCGAGACCCGGAAACCGAGGTCCTCGAGGTATTTCCGGCCGCGCGGGACGTCCGGGGTGACCTGGTTGAAGTGGTCCAGCCGGACCAGTTCGCCGGCGGAGTAGAGGTCGTAGCGCTGGGTGAGGCGTTCGACGTGCTCGGTTTCGTAGAAGAACTCGTAGGGGAAGCCCAGCGGGTCCTCCACGCGGACGGCGTCGCCGATGCCCTTGGTGAAACCTTCCTTGCGGCGTTCGGTGCGGCAGCCGAGTTCCTTATAGTAGGCCTCGGCGGCGTCGACCTCGGCGGGGGACTTCACCCGGTAGGCGAACGCGGCGACGGCGGCGATGGGTCCCTTGCGCAGCACCAGGTTGTGGTGGATGAACTCCTCCAGGGAGCGCAGGTAGATGTTGTTCTCGTCTTCCTCGGTCACGTGCAGGCCCAGGACGTCCACGTAGAACGCGCGGGACTTGGCGAGGTCGGTGACGACGATTTCCATGTAGGCGCAGCGGACAATGTCCGGAGCCGGGACGGAGGGCTTGGGGATGACGTTGCTCATGGGATTCTCTCTTCGTTGAGGAGGGTTCTGGGGAAAGGTACGACGGCGGCTGGCGGGCTTTGGTGCTTAGGCGCCGAACCTGGGGGTGTGGACGGTGCCGAGGGTGATGTGGACGGCCTGCTGGTCGGTGTAGAAGTCGATGGATCGGTAGCCGCCCTCGTGCCCGAGCCCGGAGGCCTTGACCCCGCCGAAGGGGGTGCGGAGGTCGCGGACGTTGTGGCTGTTGAGCCAGACCATGCCGGCCTCGACGTTCTGCGAGAAGTTGTGCGCGCGGGTGAGGTTCTGGGTCCAGATGTAAGCGGCGAGGCCGTACTTCGTGTTGTTCGCCAGGGCGAGGGCTTCCTCGTCGCTGTCGAACGGGGTGATCGCGACGACCGGGCCGAAGATTTCCTCCTGGAAGATCCGCGCGTCCGGGGCGACGTCGGCGAACACCGTCGGCGCAATGTAGTTGCCCTCGGGGAGGTGGTCCGGGCGTCCGCCGCCGGCCAGCAGCCTGCCCTCGGTCTTGCCGATCTCGACGTAGGAGGCCACCTTGGCGTAGTGCTCCGGGTGGACCAGGGCGCCGACCTCGGTCCTGGGGTCGTGCGGGTCACCGACCACGATGTTTTTGGCCCGGGCCGCGTATTTCTCGCAGAACTCCTCGTAGATGTCCTGGTGGACGAGGATGCGGGAACCCGCGGTGCAGCGTTCGCCGTTGAGCGAGAAGACCCCGAACAGGGTGGAGTCGATCGCGGCGTCGAGGTCGGCGTCGGCGAAGATGATCGCCGGGCTCTTGCCGCCGAGCTCCATGGAGAGGCCCTTGAGGTTGGCCGCGGCGTTGCGGAAAATCGTCTGCCCGGTGGTGGTCTCGCCGGTGAAGGAGATCAGCGGGACGTCCGGGTGCTTCACGAGCGCGTCGCCGGCCTCCTCGCCGAGGCCGTTGACCAGGTTGAAGACGCCATCGGGCAGGCCCGCGTCCTTAAAGATGGTGGCCCAGAGGGAGGCGGACAGCGGGGTGAACTCGGCCGGCTTGAGGACCACCGTGTTCCCGGTGGCCAGCGCCGGGGCCAGCTTCCAGGACTCGAGCATGAACGGGGTGTTCCACGGCGTGATGAGGCCGGCGACGCCGATCGGCTTGCGGTTCACATAGTTGATCTGGGCTCCGGGGACCTTCATGGCGTCGTCGAACTGGGCCACGATCAGGTCCGCGAAGAAGCGGAAGTTCTCCGCCGCGCGCAGGGCCTGGCCCCCGGCCTGGGTGATCGGCAGGCCGGTGTCGAAGGTTTCGAGTTCGGCGAGCCGGGCCTCCTGGGCCTCGACGGCGTCGGCGATCTTGTTCAGGATCCGGGCGCGTTCCCGCGGCTTCATCTTCGGCCACGGGCCGTTGGTGAAGGCTTCCCGGGCGGCGGCGACGGCGAGGTCGATGTCTTCCTTCTGGCCGGCTGCCGCGGTGGCGTAGTTGGTGTTGGACACCGGGTCCAGCACGTCGAAGGTCTTGCCGCTGACGGAATCAACGAACTCGCCGTTGATGTAGTGCTGGATGTGGGTGGTCAGATCCTGCGGGATGTAATGGGTGGTGGCTACTTCGGCACTAAACGTCATTGTTTTTCCTTACTGATTTTGCAAGCTGATACTGCAACGCGGGGTCACTTACGGCCCATGTGGGGCCGTTTAATGGGCGCTAAGTGACCCCGCGTTGCTTTGGGCGAGGTAGGCGTCGAGGGTGGCGGAGCGGTGCAGGCGGGCGGCTTTTTCGATCTCGTCGGCTCCGGCTCCGGATTCGATGAGCCGGAGCAGTGCCTCGTGCTCGTCGACCGAGTCGTGCGCCCGGCCGGGGACGAAACGGAACGTCGAGGACCGCAGCGACGCCAGCCGGTTCCAGCCCCGGTGGACCAGGTCCAGGATGTGCGGATTGGGGCAATGCTCGAACAGGACGCTGTGGAAGTCCTGGTTCAGCCGGGTGAACCGGACCGGGTCGAAGTGCTCCAGGCAGTCGCGCATCTCGGCGTTGACGGCCCGGGCGCGGGCCACGTCCGCCGGCCCGATCAGCGGGGCGGACAGGGCCGTCGCGGCGCCCTCGACGATGCTGAGGGTCTGCATCGTGTAGAGGTACTCGGTGGGGTCGATCCCGGCGACGGTGGCTCCGACGTTCCGCTCGAATTTCACCAGGCCTTCGGCTTCGAGCCGTCGGATGGCCTCCCGGACCGGCACCACGCTGACGCCCAGATCCTCGGCGATCTTCGCCAGCACCAGCCGGTAGCCGGGGGAGTAGGTCCCGTCCACGATCCGGGCCTTGACGGCCGCGTAGGCCTGCTCGGACTTGCTCACGGTGTGCGGGGCCGTTTGGGTGGCGGTTTGCCTAGCGGTGCGGGTGCCTGCGGCGCTGGCGGTGTCATTCATTGGCCTTGCCTGCTTCCCAGTTCTCGTAGCGGGCCCGCCATTCAGCGTTCAACGGGTACAGCCCGTCCACACTGTGGCCCTGGCGCACCATCTCGGTGATGAAGGCTTCCTCGCGTTCCTGGGCGATCGAATCGTCCGCAAGTTCCGCGGCCAGCGCCGGCGGGATCACCAGGATGCCGTCCGCGTCGGCCACGATGATGTCCCCCGGCTGCACGGTGGTGCCGCCGCAGGCGATCGTGATGTCGGTGTCCCACGGGATGTGCCGGCGCCCCAGCACGGCGGGGTGCGGGTTCGCGTAGTAAGTGGGCATGTCCATCGCGGCGACGGCGGAGAAGTCGCGGACGCCGCCGTCGGTGATGATGGCGGCGGCGCCGCGGACCTGGGCACGCAGGGCCAGGATGTCGCCGATGGTGCCGGTGCCCTTTTCGCCGCGGGCCTCCATCACCAGGATCTCGCCGGCGTTGACCGAGTCGATGGCCTTCTTCTGGGCGTTGAATCCGCCGCCGTGGGTCTTGAAGAGGTCCTCGCGGTTGGGCACATAGCGCAGGGTCCGGGCCAGGCCAACGATCCGCTTCTCCGGGCGGGTGGAGCTGAGGCCGTCGATGCTGACGTTGTTCAGGCCGCGCTTGCGCAGCTGGGAGGACAGGGTGGCGGTGCAGACGCTTTCCAGCTTCGCCTTAAGCTCCGGGGTCAGGACGTGAGCCGGCGCCTCCGGGGACTGGACATGTCCGACGGCGGCCGGCGCCCCGGCTGCCTCAGCCGCGGGAAGCCCGGCTGCCGTGCGGGAGCCGTAGGCCTCCTCCCGCTGCAGATCATCGGTCCGGGGCTGGGCGCCGAAGTCGCCGAACGGCGTCGTGCCCTCCGCCACCAGGGTGACCAGCCGGCCGGTGGTGAGGCCGCCGGGAGCGGCGCCGCCCGCCGTCGTACCTTCGGTGCCGACTGCAGCGGCGCCAACGGCACTGACTTCCACCTCGACGACGTCGCCCGGCCTGGCCACCGACGCCCCGGCGGGCGTGCCGGTCAGGATGATGTCGCCCTCCTCGAGGGTAAGCAGCTGGGACAGGTCAGCGACCAGCCGGGCGAACGGGAACAGCAGGTCCCCGGTGGTGTCGTCCTGGACCAGCTCGCCGTTGTGCCAGGTGCGGATCCGCAGGCCGTCCGGGTCCACGGCATCCGCGGCGACCAGTCCCGGGCCCACGGGCGTGAAGCCGTCGCCGCCCTTGGAGCGGAGGTTGGAGCCCTTGTCGGCGTAGCGGAGGTCGTAGACGCCGAGGTCGTTGCTGGCCGTGACCCACTCGACGTGGCTCCAGGCGTCCTCGATCCCCACCCGGCGGGCGGCCTTGCCGATGATCAGCGCGATCTCGCCCTCATAGCCGAGGAGTTCGCACCCGGCCGGGCGCTCCACCGTTGAACCGCTGAGGGCCAGGGAGGACGATGGCTTCAGGAAATACGACGGCTGCTCGGGGGTCCGGCCGCGCTGGGCCGCCCGGCTGGGGTAGTTGATATGCACCGCGATGACTTTGCGGGCCGCGGCCAGGGTGCGGTCGGTGACCTGTTCCAAAAGTAGCTCCTCATCGAGTACGAAATCGTATACGAAAACTATTGCCCAGGAACCGTGGAACGTCAACCCCCTGCTGGCGGGAGTTTTCGGGGCACTTGTAACCCGCGTCATATCTGCCGTACAGTTTTGACTGGAGATCAGAGTTCTATAATCGAACGTTGCGTTCTAATATCGAACACTTTAGGCGGCGACAGTCCGCCACACCACGAAGTGCCACACCACGAAGTGCCACACAGCGAAGTGAGGAAAGCCCGTGCAGTTCCACCACCACGGTTACGTATCCGGTGACCCGCGAGTCCAGCCAGCCGCCGGCGTCGGCATCGACCGGCCCACGGAAGTTCCCGACGAGGTTGACGTGCTCATTGTCGGCACCGGCCCCGCCGGCGTCGTCACCGCCGCGCAGCTGTCCCAGTTCCCGGGCATCACCACCCGGATCGTGGAGCGCCGCGGCGGACGGCTTCCCATCGGCCAGGCCGACGGCATCCAGGCCCGCAGCGTCGAGACCTTCCAGGCCTTCGGTTTCGCCGAGCGGATCATCGCCGAGGCGTACCGCATCACCGAGATGGCCTTCTGGAAGCCGGACCCCTCCGACCCGGCCAAAATCGTCCGCGCCGCCCGCGCCAAGGACGACACGACCGGCATCAGCGAGTTCCCGCACCTGATCGTCAACCAGGCCCGCGTCCTGGACTACTTCGCCGAGTTCATGGCCAACGCCCCCACCCGCATGTCGCCGGACTACGGCCTGGAGTTCCGCAGCCTCGAGGTCGACGACGACGCGGACTACCCCGTCACCGTCACCCTCGTGCACACCGCCGGCCCCGACGAAGGCCGGGAGCGGACCGTCCGGGCGAAGTACGTCGTCGGCGCGGATGGCGCCAGAAGCAAGGTCCGGGACTCGATCGGCTGCACCCTCGCGGGCGATGCGGCCAACCACGCCTGGGGCGTTATGGACGTCCTCGCCGTCACCGACTTCCCGGACATCCGCACCAAATGCGCCATCCAGTCCGGAACCGGCGGCAGCATCCTGCTGATCCCGCGCGAGGGCGGCTTCCTCTTCCGGATGTACGTCGACCTCGGCGAGGTCCCGGAGGGCAACGCCGGCGCCGTGCGCAGCACCACCATCGAGCAGATCATTGCCCAGGCGAACGAGATCCTGCACCCTTACACGCTCGACGTGCGCAATGTCGCCTGGCACAGCGTGTACGAGGTCGGCCACCGCCTCACCGACCGGTTCGACGACGTCCTGCCGGACCAGCTGGGCATGCGCACCCCGCGCGTGTTCATCACCGGCGACGCCTGCCACACGCACAGCGCCAAAGCCGGCCAGGGCATGAATGTCTCCATGCAGGACGGCTTCAACCTGGGCTGGAAGCTCGGGCACGTGCTCGAGGGCCGCAGCCCGGAGAGCCTGCTGTCCACGTATTCGGCCGAACGCCAGGTCATCGCGAAGAACCTCATCGACTTCGACAAAGAGTGGTCAACGCTCATGGCGAAGAAGCCCGAGGACTTCAACAGCCCCTCCGAGCTCGAGGACTTCTATGTAAGCACCGCCGAGTTCCCGGCCGGGTTCATGACGGAGTACACCCCTTCCCTGCTCATCGCCGAGGCCGCCCACCAGGACCTGGCCACCGGATTCCCCATCGGCAAGCGCTTCAAGTCCGCGCCCGTGGTGCGGGTCTGCGACACCAACCCAATGCACCTCGGCCACCACGCCACGGCGGACGGGCGGTGGCGCATCTACGTCTTCGCCGACGCCAACGCGGCCGGCACCGGCACACCGGGTTCGGCGTCGCCCGTCGCCGACTTCGCGGAGTGGATCGCGAACGCGCCGGACTCGCCGCTCGCCGCAACGCCCGAGGGGGCTGACCGGGACGCGTGGTTCGACGTGAAGGTGATCTACCAGCAGGAGCACACGGGCGTCGACATCGGCGCCGTGCCGGCGTCGTTCAAGCCCCAGGTGGGTCCGTTCCAGCTCACGGACTACGAGAAGGTCTATGCCACCGATCCGACGGCGGACATCTTCGAGCTGCGCGGCCTGGACCGCGGCGGCGTCGTCGTGGTGGTCCGCCCGGACCAGTACGTGGCCAACGTCCTGCCGTTGACGGCAACCGCGCAGCTCGGTGAGTTCTTCGCACCGATCCTGCAGGCCGGCAACCGCGTCCGCGAATCCCTGGGCCACGCGGGGTAGGCGCGGAGTCCCGCGGCCCGCTGAGGGTTTGACGGTTCGCCGCAGATGGCCGCTATGGGAGCTCCCATAGCGGCCATCCTCGTCAGATGGCGGACGGCGGGAGCGCTCGGTCCGTTCCGCGGCGGTAAGCGTTCTGTGACATGGGAACGGTCCTGCGCTGCGGAAACCGTCCAGTGACTCGGAGACGGTCCTGCGCTGCGCAACATGTCGCGTGACACGGAGCCGGTCCTGCGCTGCGCAACATGTCGCGTGACACGGAGACGGCTCTGCGCTACGGGTATTCCGCCGCGCTGGGCAGTTTGCGCAGCGCAGGCCCGGGACCGTAGCGAGTTTCTGCTCAGCGGCGGCACCGGGCAGGCAGGACGAGCGCGGCCGCGCCGTCCACGAAATCCCGTCTCGGTCGGTTCCGCGCCCAATTTCGCTGCCCAACATGTCGCGTGACACGGAGACGGCTCTGCGCTACGGGTATTCCGGCGCGCTGGGTCTATTGCGTGTCACCAGCCCGAATGCGTTGCGATATTGCGGCGGCCGGACAGATCGGGCCGACCTCGCACATGACCCCCGCGCCCCAATGCGGCCACCCGCGATCCACGGGGCTGGCGTGCTCGCCGCTAGCCCGCCTGGCCGGCTGACATATCGCCGACGCCAGGTACGCCATCAGCGAGCGCGTAGCGCTGCAGCACCGCACCCTTCGGTGAGGTGACGACCGGCTCGATGAGCCTGAGGTTCGTCGGAACCACCCCGCCGGCGAAGACCTTCTTTCCGCCGCCGAGGAGGATCGGATACACCCAGAGCGTGAGCCGGTCGAAGAGCCGCTCGGCGAACAGGGTCTGCACGAAGTCGAGGCTGCCGATGACGTGGATGTTCGCGTGCTGTTCGCGCAGTTCGCGCACGGCGGCGACGACGTCGGGACCGAGCAATGTGGAGCCGGCCCACTCGAGGGCCGGCGTCCGGCGCGAGGCCACGTACTTCGGGAGCCGGTTGAACAGCCGCGCGATGTCCCCGTCCTCGTGCGGCCAGTACGCGGCGAAAATGTCGTAGGTCCGGCGCCCCAGCAGCAGCGCGTCCATCCCCGCCATCCCGGAGCTGATCTGCTCGCCGACGACCTCGTCTAAGAGAGGCGCCTGCCAGCCGCCAAACGCGAAACCGCCGTCAGCGTCCTCGTCCGGGCCGCCGGGGGCCTGCGCGACGCCGTCGAGCGTGGTGAACAGGTCGATATGGATGAGTCCCATGCCGTGCTCCTCCTCTGTCGCCCGTCGTCACCCCGGCGACGGAACCACTTCGAGGCTGGCACACGAACCCGCAGTGAAGCAATGGGCATCGACGGCTCGGCACGAGCCCACTGCGCATACGAGGGACCCGGCTCCGGACCGACACAAGAATGTTCGCTGGCGGGAACGAATCCGAAACATGGGCTTGGCACGATGAGGCCCAGGCCGCCGGTCATCTGACGCGCGGCTGGCAGCGGTGTGTGGGGTCGCCCTGGGGTGGTCCCGTGCACCTGCTGAGATGGTCGTCCTTCCGACGGCTCTTCTCTGATGCCCCACCCATGTGAAAGGTCGGTCCATGTCCACGGACACGCAGCACACCAGTGCCAGCCGCCACACGCTACCCGCGCCGGCAGATACCAATGCCCGCGCTGCAACCAGGGAAAGCCTGGAGGACTACACGCTCAGGTTCGCCCCGCGCTCCTACCGGAAATGGGCCCCCGGCGTCGTGGCCACCAGTGCGCTGGGAGGAATCGCCTACCTTGCCGATTTCTCCATCGGGGCGAACATCGGCATAGCCCACGGAACAACGAATGCCCTCCTGGGCATCGCCGTCGCCGCACTCATCATCTTCGTGACGGGCATTCCGCTCGCGTACTACGCGGCGCGCTACAACCTGGATCTGGACCTCATCACTCGCGGCTCCGGCTTTGGCTATTACGGCTCCGTCATCACCAACGTGATCTTCGCGACGTTCACGTTCATCTTCTTCGCCCTTGAGGGCTCCATCATGGCCCAGGGCCTGGAACTCGGGCTCGGAATCCCGAAACCCCTCGGCTACGCCGCGTCGACCCTGATCGTCATCCCGTTTGTCATCTACGGAATGAAAGTGCTCTCCAAGCTGCAGGTCTGGACCACCCCGCTCTGGCTCATCCTGATGGTCATCCCCTTCGCCTACCTGGTGATCACGAACCCCGATTCCATTGCGACGTTCTTCGCCTATGAGGGGGAGAGCGGTGCCGGCGCTAACCTCGCCTCCGTGATGCTGGCCGCCGGCGTCTGCCTCTC
This sequence comes from Arthrobacter sp. SO3, assembly GCF_020532825.1. GTDB lineage: Bacteria > Actinomycetota > Actinomycetes > Actinomycetales > Micrococcaceae > Arthrobacter. The sequence goes on along the minus strand of NZ_MQTS01000096.1, from coordinate 1,239 downwards.
GCTCATCGCCCAAATCGCCGAGCAAATTGACTACCTGCGCTTTATGCCGCCCAAGACCGAAGCGAACCGGGTGGCCTGGTGGAGGGCGGTCATCCTTGCGGGCCCCGGCTGGGTTGTGTTCGGTGCCGTCAAGCAGGCGGTGGGACTATTTATCGCGGTCTATCTCATCGCCACCTTGGACCCGGCGGCATCGGCTACGGCGAACGAACCCGTCCATCAGTTCCTGGGTGTCTATGAGCAGATGATGCCGGGCTGGCTCGCACTGGCCCTGGCCGTGATCCTGGTGGTCATCTCGCAGATCAAAATAAACGTCACGAACGCTTACTCCGGTTCGCTGGCGTGGACGAACTCCTTCACCCGCGTCACCAGGACCTATCCGGGGCGGCTGGTCTTTGTCATCGTCAACCTGGTGATTGCCCTCGCGCTGATGGAACTGAACATGTTCGAGTTCCTGAACACCATTCTGGGCTTCTACGCGAACTGCGGAATGGCGTGGATCGTGACGGTCGCGACGGACATTGCCATCAACAAGTACGTCCTGAAACTCTCCCCGAAGCAGCCGGAATTCCGCCGCGGCATGCTCTACAACTGGAACCCCGTCGGCGTCGTGTCGCTAGCACTGTCGGCCGGCATTTCCATCGCCATGTTCTTCGGGGCGTTCGGTTCCGGGATCGCCCCGTTCTCACCGATTTTCGCCGTGGCCGTTGCCGTCGTCGCGACGCCACTTATGGCAGTCGCGACCGGCGGCCGGTTCTATCTGCGGCGTACCGACGACGGAATTGACCTGCCGATGTTCGACGACGACGGCAATCCCTCCGGCGCAAAGCTGCTCTGCCACGTGACCGGAATGGAGTTTGAGCGGCCGGACATGCTCCTCTCCGCCGAACCCGCGGCTGACGGTTCGAAGCAGTACATTTCATCCCTGGCCCTCGCCACCGACAAAACCGGCCGCTACGTCCTGCCGGCACAGACGTGACCTTAATCGTGTGACCGGATGAGGAACGCCCCTTCATCACCACCCGCTCCCGGCGGGACTGATGAGGGGGCGTTCGGCGCGTCAGCTAAGGTCCGTGCGCCGGGCACGGCTGCTCCTGCCGTGGTCCGGGGGAGCGGTAAGAGGCCCTCGCATGGTTATTGCGGCGAGCACCACGATCCAGGTGTGGCGAGTAGCGCTTGATGGTAGCGCGAGTCCAAACACCTGGTAGCGCAGTTCTGACGAGGTGGTAGCGGCCCGGGCGC
>NZ_MQTS01000095.1 GCF_020532825.1 Arthrobacter sp. SO3 | reverse complement strand
CACCCCGCACCCCGCACCCCAGCACACCGCACCCCAGCACACAGCAACGCGGGGTCACTTAGCGCCCATAATCCCTGGCAGGACGGGCGCGATGTGACCCCGCGTTGGTTTAAGCGGTGGGTGGTTAGCGGACTTCGAAGCCTGCTTGACGGATCGCTGCCTTGACCTGGGCGATCATGTCCAGCGGGCCGAAGTGGAAGACCGACGCGGCGAGGACCGCGTCGGCCCCTGCCTCGACGGCCGGCGGGAAATGCTCCGGCTTGCCGGCGCCGCCGGATGCGATGAGGGGGACCTTGACGGCGGCCCGCGCGAGCCGGATCAGTTCCAGGTCGAAGCCGTCCTTGGTGCCGTCGGCGTCGATCGAGTTGAGCAGGATTTCACCCACACCGCGGTCGGCCGCTTCACGGGCCCAGGCGATCGCGTCGATTCCAGTCCCCTGGCGTCCGCCGTGGGTGGTGACCTCGAATCCGGAGGGGGTGGGCTGTGAGCCGGGACGGGTGCGGCGCGCGTCGAGGGAGAGCACCAGGACCTGGGACCCGAAGTGCCGGGTGATCTCGTCGATCACGTCGGGACGGGCGACGGCGGCGGTGTTGATCGCTGCCTTGTCCGCCCCGAAGCGCAGGAGCTTGTCCACTTCGGCCACGCCGCGGACGCCGCCGCCCACGGTCAGCGGGATAAAGACTTCCTCGGCGGTGCGCCGGACGACGTCGAAGGTGGTTTCCCGGTTGCCCGAGGACGCCGTGACGTCGAGGAAGGTCAGTTCGTCGGCGCCGCCGTTGTCGTAACGGTGCGCCAGTTCGACGGGGTCTCCGGCGTCGCGGAGTCCTTCGAAGTTGATGCCCTTGACCACGCGGCCGGCATCAACGTCCAGGCACGGGATAACGCGGACGGCTACTGCCATGACTTCTCCTGGTATTCGCTCACGGAAGGAACACGCACACCGGGTCAGATGCGGCAGGCGTGGATCGTGCTGACCAGGATGGCGCGGGCGCCCAGGTCGTACAGCTCGTCCATGATCCGGTTGGTCTGCTTTTTCGGCACCATCGAACGGACGGCGACCCAGTCCGAATCGCGCAGCGGCGAAACCGTGGGCGATTCCAGTCCGGGGGTGAGGGCAGCGGCTTCTTCCACGAGTTCCTTGCGGATGTCGTAATCCATCATCACGTACTGGTGCGCCACGAGGACGCCCTGCAGGCGGCGGATCAGCACCTCGGCGGCCGGGTTCTGCTCACCCTTGCGGCCGATCAGGACGGCTTCGGAGTGCAGGATGGGCTGGCCGAAGATCTCCATGCCGGCAGCCTTGAGGGTGTTGCCGGTTTCGACGACGTCGGCGATCGCGTCCGCCACGCCGAGGCGCACGGAGGATTCGACGGCGCCGTCGAGGCGGACAACCTTGGCCTTGATGCCGCGCTCGGCGAGGTAGCCGCGGAGCAGTCCGTCGTAGCTGGTGGCGAGGCGCTTGCCGTCGAGCTGCTCGACGGTGCTGAAGTCGCCGACCGGGCCGGCGAAGCGGAAGGTGGAGGCGGCGAAGCCCAGCGGCAGGAGTTCCTCGGCTTCAACTTCAGCGTCGAGGAGCAGATCGCGGCCGGTGATGCCGACGTCGAGCGTGCCCTGGCCGACGTAGACGGCGATGTCACGGGGCCGGAGGAAGAAGAATTCGATGTCGTTGTCCGGGTCCACCATGACCAGCTCGCGGGTGTCGCGGCGTTGGCGGTAGCCGGCCTCGGCGAGCATGGCGGAGGCGGCTTCGGACAGGGATCCCTTGTTCGGGACGGCAACTCTCAGCATGGGGGAGGTCTTTCTGGGTCGGGACGAAGTCCGGAAAGGAAATCCGTCCAAGATCAGTCGGTTCAGGCAAAGCGGGCCACGCGATGCACCGGGTCAGCAGGTCAGGGCCTGGCGGGGTCCGGCGCGGACGTGGCTAGAGATGCTTGTAGACGTCTTCCAGGCTGAGTCCTTTGGCGAGCATCAGAACCTGCAGGTGGTAGAGCAGCTGCGAGATTTCTTCGGCGGCGGCTTCATCGGATTCATACTCGGCAGCCATCCAGACCTCGGCTGCTTCCTCCACGACTTTCTTGCCGATGCCGTGGACTCCGGAATCCAGTTCGGCGACGGTGCGGGAGCCTTCCGGACGGGCGGCTGCCTTCTCACTCAGTTCTGCGAACAGCGATTCGAAATTCTTCACACCCTCCAGCCTACTTGCTCGCGGGCGGAGGACGCCCGCCGGGCGGTTGCATGACGACGGGGATGTGACCGATTACACAGCGCGCAGGGTCCGGCCGGCCCTGTCCGGGGTACGGCCGGACCCGGCGCCAGCTGCCTAGCTGTACTGCTTGAGCGTCACGGCGGTGGCGAGGGCAGCGGTGACGGCCTCGTGGCCCTTGTCCTCGCTGGAGCCGGGCAGCCCGGCCCGGTCGATACCCTGCTGTTCCGTGTCGCAGGTGAGCACGCCGAAGCCGACCGGGACCCCGGTGCGCACCGAGACCTCGGTCAGGCCCAGTGTGGCCGCCTCGCAGACGTACTCGAAGTGCGGGGTGCCGCCGCGGATGACGACGCCAAGCGCCACGACGGCATCGAAGTGCGGCGCCAGCCGGGCGGCCGCAACGGGGAGCTCAAAGGTGCCGGGGACGCGCAGCACGGCCGGTTCGCCGATGCCGGCGTCCTTCGCCGCGCGCAGGGCGCCGTCCAGCAGCCCATCCATGATCTGGGTGTGCCAGCTGGCGGCCACAATGGCCAGTTTCAACTGGGAGGTTTCCTCCGGTTTGAAGGTGCTGAGGTCAATCTGTGGTGCGCCGTGTCCGCTCATCTGGGAATCCTTGTTCTGCTCAGTCGTAGGTGCGTGTCGAAAGGGTGCGTCTCGAAACGCCGGGCCGGCCGCGTGTGGGGCCGGCTGAAATCCTTTGGTCGGGTCAGTCTTGGCCGTGCTCGAATCCGCGCGGACCGGCAGCCGGCGCTGCCGGCTCCATGTCCAGGACCAGCCGATGGTCCATCCGGTCCTTTTTGGTCTGCAGGTACCGGATGTTTTGTTCGCGGGAGGGGACCTCGGTGGGCACCATCTCCACGACGCGGACGCCGGCCTGGGCCAGCCGGTCCTGCTTGTCCGGGTTGTTGCTCAGCAGGCGGACCTCGTGCAGGCCCATGTCCGCGAGGATCTGGGCCGCGGCCTTATAGCAGCGGGCATCCACGGGAAGGCCCAGCTGTTCGTTGGCCTCCACCGTGTCGAAGCCCGCTTCCTGCAGGGCGTAGGCCTTCATCTTGTTCGCGAGGCCGATCCCCCGGCCCTCCTGGCCGCGCAGGTAGAGCAGCGTCCCGCCGAACTCGTTGATCATCTCCAGGGCATAGGCCAGCTGCTCTCCGCAGTCGCAACGGTAGGAGCCGAAGACGTCTCCCGTGAGGCATTCCGAATGCAGACGGACCAGCGGCGCCACGCCGGCGACCGGCGGCAGCGGGGAGCTGACCGCCAGGTGCTCGGCACCGGTGGCCAGATCCGTCCAGGCCTGCGCCACGAAATCACCGAAGGCGGTGGGCAGCTGGACGATCGGTCCGGCGCTGACCGGATGGGGCTGGCGCCCGGTCGCCCGCTGTTCTTGTGCTTCCGACGTCGTCATCGTTTTTCCTCCATCACACAGGGTCCGTTACGGGGCTGGCAGGCTGCCCGGCCTCAAGGTAAGCCACCAGATCCGCAATCGAGATCAGCGGGCAGCCGTGCTCGAGGGCGAAGCCGCGGAGTCCGTCCAGCCGCATCATTTCTCCGTCGTCGTAAACCACTTCTGCAATCACACCGACGGGCTCGACCCCGGCCAGCTGGCACAGCTCCACAGCTGCCTCCGTGTGGCCGGGACGTTCCCGCACTCCCCCCTTAACGGCCCGGAGCGGAAAAACATGCCCGGGGCGGGTCAGCTCGGCCGGCTCGCTGCCGGGATCGGCCAGGATCCGGGCTGTCAGGGCCCGGTCCGTGGCGGAAATTCCGGTGCTGACGCCCACCGCGGCGTCACAGGACACCGTGTAGGCAGTGCCCTTGGCGTCCTCGTTGATTTCGACCATCGGCGGCAGCGCGAGGGCGTCGGCACGGCCGCCGTCCAGCGGTACGCAGATCACGCCGGAGCTGTACCGGATGGTCCAGCCCATCAGGGCCGGGGTGGCGTGCTGCGCGGCGAAGATGATGTCGCCTTCGTTTTCGCGGTCCTCGTTGTCGACCACCAGGACGGGACGTCCGGCGGCGATGGCGCGGACGGCGTCTTCGATCAGGTCGAGGCCTGCCGGCGGGATGACCGGCACGGAGGCAAACTCGGCGGGCAACGCGGCCTGGGCAGGGTCAGCGAGAAGGGGCTGCTGGGCAGGGATGTCCTTGACGTTGTTCACGCTGTTGCCCCCTCCGCGCGTACTGCCGCTCCGCTGGCTGCCGTGCCTGAAAATGCGAGCAGACGCTCAGTGTACTTCGCCAGGACGTCCACTTCGAGGTTTACGTGGCTGCCGATGGCCTTCGCGCCAAGTCCGGTGTCAGAGAGGGTAGTGGGGATCAGCCCCACTTCGAACCACGGCGCAGGTTCAGCAGCGTGGCTCACGGCGGTCACGGTCAGCGAGACGCCGTCGACGGCAATGGAGCCCTTCTCGGCGACATAGCGCGCGAGCCCGGCGGGGACCCCGAAGCGGAGCCGGTCCCAGTTGCCCAGCGCCTCGCGCTCGAGCAGCTGCCCGACGCCGTCGACGTGGCCCTGGACGACGTGGCCGTCGAGCCGGCCGCCGGCCGGTACGCAGCGCTCCAGGTTGACCGGGTCCCCGGCGGCGAGTTCGCCGATGGTGCTGCGGGTGAGGGTTTCGCCCATCACGTCGACGCTGAAGTCCCTCCCGTCGATCTCCGTCGCCGTGAGGCAGACGCCGTTGACGGCGATGGAGCCGCCGAGGGGCAGGCCTTCGGTGCTGCCGGGCGCGTGGAGCCGGACGGTGGCGCTGATGTCGCCGTTGCGCTCAACGGACAACACCTTCCCCTGCTCGGCGATTATTCCGGTGAACATCAATTGCCTCCTGAGGCGGGGTCCGCAACTGTGCGGAGCGGGGTTGAATCGGATGAGGTGTTGACCGCGGCGGCCGGTGGTGTCGGAGGGCGGTCCGTCAGGGCGGGTCTTGTCTGGACATGCTCCGTCGGGGCGGGTTCTGGCGGGGCAGGTTCGGTCTGTGCGGGTTCTGTTTGGACGGGCCGCAAATGCAGCCGCAGGTCGCGGCCCAGGGGCCGGACTGCCCCGCCCGAGGCAGGGTCCCATTCCCACTGCTGGGCCCCGGCCAGGGTGGTGATGCCGAGGTCCTCGAGTGCCGGGGTTCCGGAGCCGAGGAGCGTCGGGGCAAGGTAGACGATGAGTTCGTCCACAAGCCCGGCGGCGAGGAAGGCGCTCAGGATCCGGGAGCCGCCCTCCACCATGAGGTGCCGGACTCCGGCGGCGAACAGCTCGTCCAGCGCTTCCCGCGGATCACGGGTGGGCAGGTGGAGGACCTTGCCGTCGTCTCCGTTGATCGCGGCGCCCTCGGGGATCCCCCGGTAGCCCATCACGACGCGCAGGGGCTGCCGGCCGGCCGGTGCCCCGTCGGCGCCGCGGGCGGTGAGACGCGGGTTGTCCACGAGGACCGTCTGGGTTCCGACCAGGATCGCGTCGATCCGGCCGCGCAGGGCGTGGTTGTCGGCGAGGGATTCCGGGCTGGAGATCCACTGGCTGGTTCCGTCGCTGGCCGCGATGCGGCTGTCGAGGGTCTGCGCGATATGCAGGGTGACGAAGGGCCGTTGGGCCGCAACGGCGTCGAACCAGCGCCGGTTCAGCTCCAGCGCGGCCAGCGCGCCGAGGCCGGAGCGGACGCGGACCCCCGCGGCGCGCAGTGTGGCCGCGCCGCCGGCAGCGGGGTCGTGCGGATCATCGATCGCGTAGACGACGTCCGAGATTCCGGCCTCGATGATCGCCTGGGCGCACGGCCCGGTGCGTCCGCAATGGTTGCATGGCTCCAGCGTGACCACCATGGTGGCACCGCTGAGCCCGTGGCCAGCGGCCTTTGCCTGGTCAATCGCATCGGCCTCCGCGTGGGCGGTGCCGGCGCCGCGGTGATAGCCCGTGGCCAGCCGCGTTCCGTCGGCGGCGATCACGACGGCGCCGACCAGCGGGTTCGCGCCGCGTGGCCCCTGCAGGGCTGCCGCGAGGGCGGCATCCATGGCGGCGACCTCGGCTTCGCTGAAACCGGCAACGGCAAGGGCTGCGACGACGTCGGCCGCATCGTGGGTGGAGTGTTTGAGGCTCATCAACCTGCCACCAGGCTTTCGAGAACCTCAGTGTTGGTGAAGAGCCATCGCGAAGAGTCCATAGTGTGTCGTTCCTTCCCTCAAAAGCCGCGATGGCTCCGGGGGTATACGACAGCGAACTTCCGCGGCGCCACAGGGCTCCGCAGTAACAGCTGTACGTGCTTCTCTCATCCAGACTTTAACTGTCGGTACCGGAGTTCCACCGGTTCAACCGTCTGCCGGCATTCTTCCCAGGGGAAGGGCCGGCTCGCGGGTCGCGGACTATAACCGCCGGTTCGGACTTACACCGACCCCGGAGCACGTATGTGTGTTGCTATTCTGGCACAACCGCCGGGTAGCTTTGGCTATTCCCGCCGGCAGGATGTTACGGAGTGCGTCATTTTCGAGCCTGCTCTCCGCTGGACGGCCAGAGCTCCTAGCGTTGGCCGGCGGCGCGGAGCCGTTCGATGGCCTCGGCCGGATCCTCGGCACCGTAGACGGCGGAGCCGGCCACGAAGACGTTGGCGCCGGCGTCCGCGGCACGCCAGATGGTGTCCTCGGTGATGCCGCCGTCGACCTGCAACGCCACATCCAGCCCGGACGCGTCGATCGCCGCGCGGGCCCGTCGGATCTTGGGGAGCGTCAGGTCAAGGAATTCCTGGCCGCCAAAGCCGGGCTCCACCGTCATGATCAGCAGCAGGTCGATCTCACCGAGCATGTCCAGGAAGGGCTCAATGCCGCTGCCCGGCCGGAGCGCCAGGCCGGCCTTGGCCCCGCGGGCCCGGAGCTCGCGGGCGAGCTTGATCGGCGCAATCGACGCCTCGGCGTGGAACGTCACCGAGGCGACACCCGCGTCGGCGTAGGCCGGGGCCCAGCGGTCCGCATGCTCGATCATGAGGTGGGCATCCAACGGCACCGGGCTGATCTCCTGCAGGCGTGCAACGACCGGCAACCCCAACGAGAGGTTGGGGACGAAGTGGTTGTCCATGACATCCACGTGCACCGCATCGGCATTGCTGATTTTGCGCAGTTCCGTTTCGAGGTTGGCAAAATCGGCGGAAAGAATGCTCGGATTGATACAGCACTTGGCCATGTGGAATTCCTTGTCGTTCTGCTGAGAGGTCCTGTTGAAGGCGTGGGCTTCTGGTGTCCCAGTATTCCCTGTTGATCAGGCCTTTTTGTGGATGAGGGCCAGGAACATGGCGTCCGTGCGGTGCACATGCGGCCACAGCTGTGCGGTGAGCTCGTGCCCGGCGTCGAGATGGCCGGTGAGGCTGACACTGTCCAGCGCCGCACCGGCGTCGAGCAGTTCGAGGTCGTCGCGCTTGCGCAGCACATCGCTGACGACGGCGGTCGTCTCCGCCGGGTGCGGCGAGCACGTCACGTAGGCCACCACGCCGCCGGGCTTGACGGCCGCCAGCGCGGACCTGAGCAGCTCGCGCTGCAGCGGGCCGAGGTCCGTCAGGTCCTTGGGGGTCCGGCGCCAGCGGGATTCCGGGCGGCGGCGCAGGGCACCGAGCCCGGTGCACGGCGCATCAACGAGCACACGGTCGAAGCTGTCCGGCATTTCGGTGCCGACGTCGCGGCCGTCGCCGGTCCGCACATGCCAGACATCGTGGGGAACCGCGGCGAGGGCCTGCCGCACCAGTTTGGCGCGGTGCGGGGCGGGTTCATTCGCCAGCAGCGTGGCGCCTTGTTCCCGGGCAAGGGCGCCGAGCAGGGCGGCCTTGCCTCCGGGGCCGGCGCACATGTCCAGCCAGCGTTCAGCGGCCTTCTCCGTGCCGGGGCTGCCGCCGGCGGTGCGATCGCCAAGGTCGACGGCGGCCATGGCGCGGGCCACCAGCTGCGATCCGACGTCCTGGACTCGTGTGGTGCCTTCGCGGACGGAGGCGAGCCGGCCGAGGTCTCCGCCGCTGGAAAGGGCCGAGCCTTCGACAAGTTCGCCGGGCGTGGCGCCGACTTCGAGGGCCTCGTCCAGGCTGCCGAGCCCCGGCAGGGCCACGAGGTTGACCACCGGTGCGGCGTTGTCCGCCTCGAGGAGGTCGCCGATTTCGCTGACCGGCCGGCCATGGGCCACGAGGGACTGCCGGAGGGCACGGACAATCCACTCCGGGTGGGCGTACCGGATGGCGGCCTGCTTGGTTTCGTCCGTCTCGTCGCTGAGCAGGAGATCCAGCCACTCCTCAAGGGTGTGGGCGGAGACCTTGCGCAGCACGGCGTTGATGAGCGCCGACGGCCCGGCGCCAATCACCGCGCGGGCCAGGCCCACGGTCTGGTCCAGGGCGGCGTGCGCGGGGACGCGCATGGCCAGCAACTGGTGGGCGCCGATCCGGAGGGCATCAAGGATGGCCGGGTCCAGCTGGTCCAGCGGCCGGTCCACGCAGCGGGCCAGGATCGCGTCGTAGGTTCCCTGGCCGCGGAGCGCGCCGTAGCTCAGTTCCGTGGCGAAACCGGCGTCGCGCTTGTCCAGGCCATGGTGCCGGATCCGGGCGGGCAAGACGAGGTTGGCGTAGGCATCCTCGGCGGCGACAGCGCGCAACACCTCGAACGCCACGAGCCGGGCAGGGTCTGCCCGGCGCGTGCGCTGGGAAGGCGCGTTCTCGGTGAAGCCGCGCTGCGGACCACGGTTGCGTTCGCGGCCCTTCGCGTTCCGTTGGCTGCCGTCCCGCCCCCGGCCACCCTGGCCGCCACTGGCGCCGCCGCCGCCCTGGCCGCCTGATCCGCCGCGCTGGGGGCCTCGGCCGCTGCCGCTCGTCCCGGACTCGCTCATTCGAATACCACGCTTTCAAGTGTTGCCTGTCCGCGCGCCCAATCAGCGGCGGTCATCATTTTCTTGCCCGACGGCTGGACCCGGGTGAGTTCCACCGGGTGCGATCCGGTGCCCACCAGCACGCTCTTGCCCTCCAGCGCCAGCTGTCCCGGTTTCAGGGCAGGAGCCTCGGGCCGCATGGCCACCGGTTCCAGTTTGATCCGCTGGCTGTTGAGGGTGGTCCAGGCGCCGGGCTCAGGGGTGACCCCGCGGGCCCGCCGTCCGATCGCCAGGGCGGGCTGGTGCCAGTCGAGCCGCCCGTCCTCGAGGGTGAGTTTGGGTGCCAGGCTGACGTCACCCTGCTGCGGCACCGCGGCGGCCTGGCCGCCGTCGACCGCGGACAGCGTCTGCGTCAGCAGGACGGCGCCGCTGTGGGACAGCCGCTCGAGCAGCGCCCCGGCGGTGTCGTCGGGCCGGACCGATTCGGTTAGGGTGCCGAACACCGGGCCGGTGTCCAGCCCTTCCTCCAGCAGGAAGGTGACAGCGCCGGTGACGTCGTCGCCGGCGATCAGGGACTGCTGCACGGGGGCCGCGCCGCGCCAGGCCGGCAACAGCGAGAAGTGCAGGTTGATCCAGCCATGCCGGGGAATGTCCAGGGCGCTCCGCGGGATGAGCCCGCCGTAGGCCACGATGGCGGCGACGTCGGGGGCGGCCGCAGCGATCTGCGCGGTCACCGAACTGTCCACCTTGGCGGCGTGAATGACCTTGATGCCCAGTTCGGCGGCGCGGGAGGCAACGGGCGACGGCGTCAGCACGCGTTTGCGCCCAAGCGGCGCGTCCGGGCGGGTGAGGACGGCAACGACGTCGAATCCTGCCCCGACGAGCGCATCCAGGGAAGGCACGGCCACCGCCGGAGTCCCCGCGAAGAGAACCCTCACTGGGAGTTGCCGAAGGCGCCGAAGCTGCCGGAACCCGCGGTGCCGGAACCGAAGCTGGAGCCGACGGTCCTGGCGCGCTTCGCCGTCGTCTGCTCGGTAATGGCATCGTAGTTGGCGTTCCGGATGGCGCGCAGCGCGACCTTCCGGTCTTCGCCTTCCAGCCGGTCGGTGAAGAGGACGCCGTTGAGGTGGTCAGTCTCGTGCTGGAAAGCCCGCGCCAGCATGCCTTCGCCCTCCACAACGACGGGGTTGCCGTGCAGGTCGACGCCGGTGACGCGGGTGTGTCGGTGCCGGCGGACCGGGAAGCTGAGGCCGGGGATGGAGAGGCAACCCTCCACTTCGTCGGGCTGGAACTCCTCGCTGTTTTCCAACACGGGGTTGATGATGTGTCCCTCGACGCCGCGGATGCGATAGGTGAAAACCCGTTGGCTGACGCCGACCTGGGGCGCGGCCAGGCCTGCCCCCTCCACGTCCTCCATGGTTTCGGTCATATCGGCAACAAGCTTCGCCAGCTCAGGCCCGAATTCCGTCACGGGATCGGCAACTGTGCGCAGCACAGGATCCCCGATGATGCGGATATTCAAAATGGCCATGTGCAATCTGTCCTTATCAGTGGGCAACGACGGGATTCAGTCCAGTTTAGTTGCACTCCGGACCTCGTCCCGGACAGTTCCGATCAATCGGCCTGAGCAGGGCTGCGCGGCTGCCCGGGTGCCCGGGTGCCGTGCGGTTTGGCTGGACCGCGGGTGCGGCGCGGGCGTGGAGTAGGCCTCAGTACCGGCCCGGCGCGTGCGCAGCGCGGGCCTCAGTAAGATATTTTGGCCGCAAATCTTCGGCCTTTGTCCGGTCCGGCTCATAATGTCGGAGCCATCTGGCAGGGTGGTTCCATGGAAGCCGTCAGGGATTTCATGGATTTGCAGGGCACGGACCGGGGCGCGGACCGCGGCGCGGACCGCGGTACCGCGCAGCCCGCGGTGTCCGGGGTGGATGCGGCCCGGGACGGGCTGCGGGATGTCAGTTCGACGCCGGTCCAGGACGCGGCGTGTGCCCCAGGGAGAATTCCGGCTACAACCCTGCGGCCTTTGTCCGGCCCGGCCAAAAATGTCGGAGCCATCTGGCAGAGTGATTCCATGGAAGCCGTCAGGGATTTCATGGATTTGCAGGGCACGGACCGGGGCGCGGACCGTGGCACGGACCGCGGTACGGACTGCGGTACCGCCCGGCCCGCGCAGCCCGCGGTGTCCGGAGTGGATGAGGCCCGGGACGGGGTGCGGGATGTCGGTTCGACGCCGGTCCAGGACGCCGCGCGCGCCCCAGGGAGAATTCCGGCTACAACCCTGCGGCCTTTGTCCGGCCCGGCTCATAATGTCGGAGCCCTCTGGCAGAGTGATTCCATGGAAGCCGTCAGGGATTTCATGGATTTGCCGGACACGGAACGGGACGTGAACCGCGGCACGGACCGCGGTACCGCCCGGCCCGCGGTGTCCGGGGTGTCCGGGGTGGATGAGGCCCTGGCCGTGCTGCGGGATGTGAGTTCGACAGCGGCCGGGGACGCGGCGTTCCTTGGGTTCCAGGCCGCCTCGGATTTCGCCGGCACCGTGGAGGAACTCTCACGGGTCATGGAGTTCCTGCAGCTCGTGGCGGCCGCCGCCGTGGACCGGACCCGTAAGCAGGCCGCAGCCACCGCCGCGAAGGCCAGCACCTCATGGACGACCGGCTGGCGCAAGACCCCCGCCCCCGGCGCTGACGCTGCGGCTGACGGGCCGGACGCAGGATCCGCGGGCGCAGCGACGCCGGGAGCACCGGACGCCGCGGCCACCGGTGATGGCTCGATTGTTGCCGTGGATGATGGTTACCGGAACACCACGGAGTTCCTGAGGGCGCGGCTGCGGATCGGCGCCGCCGAGGCCCGGCGCCGGTTGTCCCTGGCCGAGACCCTGCTGCCGCGCCAGGGATTCACCGGCGGACCCTTACCGGCCGTGCACGGGGAACTCGGGGCCGCCGTGGCAGCCGGGGAGGTCGCGTCCCGGCCCGCGACCATCATCACCTTGGCACTGGACCGTGTCCGGCACGTCTGCGACGCCGAGGCCGCCGCCCGGATGGAACACGCCCTGACCCGCACCGCCGCGGAAAACGACACCGACTTCCTGACCCGCGTGGCCCGGAGCTGGACCGACGCGCTGGACCAGGACGGCGCCGAGCCCTCCGAAGAGCTCCTGCGCCAACTCCAGGGCGCCTTCATCCGCAAACCCCGCCACGGACTCCAGCACCTGGAGATCTTCGCGACCGCCGAACAATTCGAACACCTCCTCACCGTCATGAACACCGCCACCAACCCCCGCACCCCAGCCCCGGAACCCGGAACCGACGCTGCCGCGGCGGACGCCACCCTTGCCCACGGAGCCCAGCCCGCAAGGTCCGCCGAAGTCCCGGCCGCCGGGGACCCTGTCCCGTGGGCCGAGGGCGGCCCGGACGTCGCGGAGGTCCCCCTTGACCTGCGCTCACGCCCGCAGAAACTCCTCGACGGGCTCGTGGGCGCCTGCAAAGCCGCCCTCGCCGCCGGCACCCTGCCGGCCGCGGGAGGACTGCGCCCGCAGGTCATGGTCACCATCGACTACCGGGACCTGCTCGCCCGGCTCGGACACGTCGACGGAGACCTGCAGAACACCGCGGCCGGTCCCGTCCACCCGGGAGCCACCACCGAACACACCGGTAACCTGCTCTTCACCGGACCCGTCACCGCCTCCACCGTCCGGAAGATCGCCTGCGACGCGGACATCATCCCGGTCCTGCTCGGCAGCGAAGGCCGGGTCCTGGACATCGGCCGGGCCTCGAGGGTCTTCCCGCCCCACATCCGCAAAGCCCTCACCGCCCGCGACCAAGGCTGCACCTTCCCCGGCTGCACCATCCCGGCCCCCTGGTGCGAAGCCCACCACATCACTGAGCTGCTGCGGAGATTTCGGACAGCGGATTGAATGGATTCTTCTACGCTGCCAAGGCTGGCTGTTGATAACCATA
>NZ_MQTS01000094.1:30165-45290 GCF_020532825.1 Arthrobacter sp. SO3 | reverse complement strand
GATGACGGATGGGGGTCACGCGGGGGAGCGGAGCACCGTGACGCCTGCGCCCCGTTCGGGCTGGCGGTCTTCGGGGAGGACGACGGCGATCGGCGCCCCGGGCGCGGCCACCCGCTCCAGTTCCTGGACGACGCCGGGCCAGTCCGCCGGGGGCAGTCCCGCGAGGGCGTCCACCGCCCACACCGAAGGGAACACCGAATCGGCGAAGGGCAGGGCGGGGGCCGCCGCGACCGAGGCTTCCAGGCCCCGGGCCCGCGCCGCATGGATGTTCTCCTCGGACGGGTCGACGCCGGTAAAGTGAATGCCGGACTGCACGAAGCGCAGTCCGTCCGCACCCTGGCCGCAGTCCAGGCCCAGCACGCCCCTGCGGCCCTCCGCTTTGAGCAGGGCGACGAACTCGGTCAGCGGGTCTTCCGGGGAAAGTGCCATACCACTATTCAATGACCGCCGTCAGTTGAAAACAACCGGGCTCAGTTGAAGACAACGGGTCTCAGTTGAAAACAACCGTCCGGTTCCCGTCCAGCAGGACCCGGTGCTCGGCATGCCACTGCACCGCCTGGGCCAGGGTGCGGCCCTCCACGTCGCGGCCCATCTGGACGAACTGCTCGGCCGTGCGCCGGTGGTCCACCCGGATGACTTCCTGCTCGATGATCGGGCCCTCGTCCAGGGCAGCGGTCACATAGTGCGCGGTGGCGCCGATGAGCTTCACGCCGCGGGCGTGCGCCTGATGGTAGGGCTTGGCGCCCTTGAAGGAGGGCAGGAAGGAGTGGTGGATATTGATGGCCTTGCCGGTCAGCTCCTGGCACAGCTCGTTGGAAATGATCTGCATGTAGCGGGCCAGGACCGTCAGCTCGACGTCGTGCTCGGCCATCAGCGCCCGCAGTTCATCCTCGGCCTGGATCTTGGAGTCCGGGGTGACCGGGATGTAGTGGAACGGAATGCCATAGAACTCGGCCAGGCCCGCCAGGTCCCGGTGGTTGGACACGATGGCCGGGATCTCGATCGGCAGGGTGCCGGAGCGCTGCAGGAACAACAGGTCATTGAGGCAGTGCGCGGAGGTGCTGGCCATCAACAGGGTGCGGACCTTGCGGCCGGCCGGGTTGAGGCTCCACTGCATGCCGAAGGCCTGGGCCACGGGTTCGAGGGCGGCCTGAAGCTCGAAAGTCGAGGCCGCCGTCGTGGCCTCGACGCGCATAAAGAACGTCCCGGTACTTTGGCTGCCGTACTGCTGCGAGTCCGTAATATTGCAGCCCGCAACGAGCAGGGCGCCCGCGACGGCGTGCACGATTCCGGGGCGGTCCGGGCAGGAAAAGGTCAGGATGTAGGAAGCAGTCAGCTGTTCGTCAGTCACGAAGACAGCCTACCCGCGGGTACGCGCAGGCTGGGGCCGGGCCGCCGGCCTGGGGTACTCTGGAGCAGTCGCAACTGGCGTTGGGTGGCTAACCACCAGGGAGCGGCACTCACGAAGACCACGGATCGTACGCCTGGGCCGAGGGTCATGTTTGTCCGGTTGGCAGCGCCCGCTGCCGGCCCGCGTCGGCATCCCACCCCGGGTGCCGGTGCCCTTGTCGCGTCCCCGGTTTCGGCGGGCCGTAATCTAGGGGCGCCGCCGCGGGCCAGCCGGTAACCTGACCTTAAGCAGTGCCCGTTGCCTAGCCAGGAGTTCCCCGTGACCACCTCCCTTAGCCTTTCTTCCGCCGCCGTGAGCAACCAGCCGCTGGCCGAACTTGACCCCGAAATCGCCGCCGTCCTTGCCCAGGAGCTGGGCCGCCAGCGCGGCACCCTGGAAATGATCGCCTCCGAAAACTTCGCCCCGCGCGCAGTCATGGAAGCCCAGGGCTCGGTCCTGACCAACAAGTACGCCGAGGGCTACCCGGGCCGCCGCTACTACGGCGGCTGCGAGTACGTCGACATCGCCGAGCAGCTCGCCATCGACCGGGTCAAGGAGCTCTTCGGAGCCGAATACGCCAACGTCCAGCCGCACTCCGGCGCCCAGGCCAACGCCGCGGCGCTCTCCGCGATGATCACCCCGGGCGACAAGATCCTCGGCCTGTCCCTGGCCCATGGCGGCCACCTGACCCACGGCATGAAGCTCAATTTTTCCGGCAAGCTCTACCAGGTCGCCGCGTACCAGGTCGAGGAAGACAACTTCCGCATCGACATGGACAAGCTGCGTGCCCAGGCCATCGCCGAGAAGCCCCAGGTCATCATCGCCGGCTGGTCCGCCTACCCGCGCCACCTGGACTTCGCCGCCTTCCGCTCGATCGCCGACGAGGTCGGGGCACTCCTCTGGACGGACATGGCGCACTTCGCCGGTCTCGTGGCCGCCGGACTGCATCCCAGCCCGGTCCCGCACTCCGACGTCGTCACCTCCACCGTGCACAAGACCCTCGCCGGCCCCCGCTCCGGTGTGATCCTGGCCAAGAAGGAATGGGCCAAGAAGATCAACTCCAACGTCTTCCCGGGCCAGCAGGGCGGACCGCTGATGCACGTCATCGCCGCCAAGGCCGTCGCGTTCAAGATCGCCGGCACCGAGGAATTCAAGGAGCGCCAGGAGCGCGTCCTGGAAGGCGCCCGGATCATCGCCGACCGCCTGAACCAGGCCGATGTGTCCGACGCCGGCGTCTCCGTCCTCACCGGCGGCACCGACGTGCACCTGGTCCTGGTGGACCTGCGCAACTCCCAGCTCGACGGCCAGCAGGCGGAAGACCTCCTGCACTCGGTCGGAATCACTGTCAACCGGAATGCCGTGCCGTTCGACCCGCGCCCGCCGATGGTCACCTCCGGCCTGCGCATCGGCACCCCGGCCCTGGCCACCCGCGGCTTCGGCGCCGAGGAGTTCACCGAGGTCGCCGAGATCATCGCGACCGCGCTGAAGGCAGGGTCCGCGACGGACCTCGAGGCGCTCCAGTCCCGTGTGGACAAGCTCGCCGCGGACTTCCCGCTGTACCCGCAGCACGAGAAGTGGTAGGCCATGACTTCCGCTGAGACTGCACAAACGGCTGACACCGCACAGATCCTCGACGGCCGGGCCACCGCCGCGGCGATCAAGGCCGAACTGACCGAACGCGTCGCCGTCCTCAAATCCAAAGGCATCGTCCCGGGCCTCGGCACCATCCTGGTCGGCTCCGATCCGGGCAGCACCTGGTACGTCGGCGGCAAGCACAAGGACTGCGCCGAGGTGGGCATCACCTCGATCCGCCGCGACCTGCCGGAGGACACCACACAGGAGGAGCTCCTGGCCGTGGTCCGGGAGCTGAACGAGAACCCGGAATGCACCGGCTACATCGTCCAGCTCCCGCTGCCCAAGCACATCGACCAAGACGTCATCCTGGAGGCCATGGACCCCGACAAGGACGCCGACGGCCTGCACCCGATGAACCTCGGCCGGCTGGTGGCCAACGTCAGCGGCCCGATGAAGTCCCCGCTGCCGTGCACCCCCAAGGGCTGCGTGGAGCTCCTCACCCGGCACGGCATCAGCCTCAACGGCAAACGCGTGCTGGTGGTGGGCCGGGGGGTCACCATCGGCCGGCCGGTGGGACTGCTGCTGACCCGCAAGGACGTCAACGCCACGGTCATCCTGGCCCACACCGGAACCGTGGACCTGCCGGCCGAACTGCGGCAGGCCGACGTCGTGATCGCCGCGGCCGGCCAGCCGCACATGATCAAGGCCGGCGACCTCAAGCCGGGCGCCATCGTCCTCGACGTCGGCGTCAGCCGCGTCGATGACGGCTCCGGCAAGGCCGTGGTCACCGGGGACGTGGACCCGGCAGCGGCCGGCGTCGCCGCCTGGCTGTCCCCGAACCCCGGGGGAGTCGGTCCGATGACCCGCGCCATGCTGCTGGCCAACGTGGTGGAAACCGCGGAACGCCACTGGGCCGAGGCGGGCACCTCCGGCGCCGCCTGAGTCTCCGGACGCAAGGGCGCACCTCCGTTGCGGGGTGCGCCCTTGCGGTTTTAAGCCCCGGACAGCTTTAGTTCCCGGACAGCGCGGAATGGCAAACGTCCGGATTTTTTACGAAAAGACTCTTTCATAGTTCGCCGGTTTCCACTACCGTGATTCGGGTGCCTGAACTCGACTCGAAAGAATCCTCCCTCAAGGAAGCTCACGTGAGCAGCCCCGCTGAAACCGGCCCGCCGCAGTATGTGATCACTGCCGAGAACCTGACGAAGCGCTATGGCGACGTGGCCGCGGTCGACGGGATCTCCTTCTCCGTCCCCGCCGGTGAGGCATTTGGCCTGCTCGGCCCCAACGGCGCCGGCAAATCCACCACCATGAAAATGATCGGCGCGGTGTCCCAGCGCACGTCCGGAAGCCTCAGCATCATGGGCCTGGACCCGGACCTGAACGGGCCGGAAGTCCGGGCGCACCTGGGCGTGGTCCCGCAGCAGGACAACCTGGACGAGGAACTGAAGGTTCGGGACAACCTGCTGGTCTACGGCCGCTACTTCGGCCTGCCGATGAGCTACCTCAGGCCCAAAGCCGACGAGCTGCTGGAGTTCGCGCAGCTCACCGACAAGGCGAAATCCAAGGTGGACGCGCTGTCCGGCGGCATGAAGCGCCGGCTCACGATCGCGCGCTCCCTCATCAACGAACCCCGGATCCTGCTCCTGGACGAACCCACCACCGGGCTGGACCCGCAGGCGAGGCACATTCTCTGGGACCGGCTGTTCCGGCTCAAGGAGCAGGGCGTCACCCTGATCCTCACCACCCACTACATGGACGAGGCCGAGCAGCTCTGCGACCGCCTGATCGTGGTGGACAAGGGCAGGATCATGGCCGAGGGATCACCCGCGAACCTGATCCGCGAGTACTCCACCCGCGAGGTCCTCGAGCTGCGCTTCGGCTCGGAACGCAACGCATCCATCGGCGCCGAACTGGAGGGCATCGGCGAACGGGTGGAAACCCTGCCCGACCGCGTCCTGATCTACGCCCACGACGGCGAGGCAGCCCTCGAGGAGGTCTCCGGCCGCGGGCTGCGCCCGGTGACCTCGCTGGTGCGCCGGTCCTCGCTCGAGGACGTCTTCCTGCGCCTGACCGGCAGGAGCCTCGTTGACTAGGAAAGCGGCAGCAGCCGGGAAGGCGGCGGCACCCGGGGCGGTGTCCGAGGCGCCAGGCCCGACGGCGGCTCCCGCCCTGCGCGCCCATTCCCCGGAGGTCTCGGCGGCCCGGGCCAGGCGCTGGGGCTCGCTCTACTTCGCCGAACACGTGCTCCGGGTGATGAAGAGCTACAGCTGGACCATCGTGATGTACGGCGTCGGGCAGCCGGTCGCCTATCTCTTCGCCATGGGGGTGGGCCTGGCGACGCTGGTCGACACCGGCCGCGGGGCCATCTTCGGCGGGGTCAGCTACCTGACCTTCATCGCGCCGGCGCTGCTGATCTCGGCCGCGGTCATGTCCGCGGCGAGCGAGTTCACCTTCCCGATCATGGACGGATTCAAGTGGCGCCGGGTCTATTACGGGCCGCACGCCTCGCCGTTGACGCCCCAGCAGATCGCGCTCGGTCAGGTCATCGCCGTCACGGTGCGCTTCCTGCTGCAGTCCGCGATCTACTTCGGGGTGGTGGCGCTGTTCGGAGCGGCGCCGAGCCCCTGGGGCTGGGTGTCGATCCTGGTCGCCACCCTCGCCGGGCTGTCCTTCGGGCTGCCCCTGATGGCCTATGCCGCCTCGATCACGCAGGACAAAGGCCAGTTCGCCATGGTCATGCGGTTCCTCGTGATGCCGCTGTTCCTGTTTTCCGGCACGTTCTTCCCGCTGGACACCCTGCCGCTGACGGTGCGCTGGATCGGCTGGATCTCCCCGATCTGGCACGGCACCGAGCTGGGCAGGGTCTTCAGCTACGGCTACCAGGAGGCCCCGCTGCTGACCGTTGCGCACGTCGTGTTCCTGCTGGCCCTCGCGGTGCTCGGCTGGCTCCTGACCAAACGCCAGTTCATCAAGAGGATGGCCGGATGAGCGCCGGCACCACCAGCCACAGCGACACCGAGGCTGCGCGCAACCGGAAGTTCGGGCCGCTGTACTCCCGGAACGTCCGCGCCGTCGTCGCCCGCGGGCTGATGGCCACCAGGAGCAGCAACTGGATGGTCATGCTCTCGGGCTTCTTCGAGCCCGTGCTGTACCTGATCGCGATGGGCGTCGGTCTGGGCGCCATCGTCGGTACGGTGCAGGGGCCCGGCGGCGGGGAAATTTCCTACGCCGCCTATATCGCCCCGGCCCTGCTGGCCGTGTCCGCGATGAACGGTGCCGTCTACGACTCCACCTGGAACGTCTTCTTCAAGATGAACTTCTCCAAGCTGTACCAGGGCATGCTCTACACCTCGCTGGGCCCGCTGGATGTCGCGATGGGGGAGATCTTCCTGGCCTTGCTGCGCGGCCTGATGTACGCCACCGGCTTCACCGCCGTGATGGGCCTCATGGGCCTGCTCACCACGCCGTGGGCCATCCTGATGATCCCGGCTGCGGTGCTGATCGCCTTCGGTTTTGCCAGTTTCGGCATGGGCATCACCAGCTTCATGAAGACGTTCCAGCAGATGGACTGGATCAACTTCATAATGCTGCCGATGTTCCTGTTCAGCGCCACCTTCTACCCGCTCAGCGTCTATCCGGAGTACATCCAGTGGTTCATCCAGGCGATGCCGCTGTGGCACGGCGTGGACTTGCTCCGGCAGATCAGCGTGGGAGCCTTCAGCCCGGCGACCGCCATCCACGTCGGCTACTACCTCGTGATGATCGCCCTCGGCATGCTGCTGACCACCGGCCGGCTCCGCAAGCTGTTCCTCAAATAGTGCCGGAAGCGGCCGTCCGGCCCCGGCGCGTTTGCCCCGGAACGTTCGCCCCGGAGCGTTCGCCCCGGGTGGAAGCGGGCAGGCGCGCCGCCAGGGTTTGCGATAATAGGCTCATGCAACCTCTGGGCAACTCCGCGTCTTCCAAGCCGTCCGCGTACAACACCGCCACGGGCAAGTTCTCCATGTTCCGCATCAGCGGACCGGGAATGATGGTGTTCATCATCGCCTTCGTCGTCGCGGTCCTCTTTGCTGCGAACCAGAACGACGTTGTGGGCTGGATCGTGGCGATCATCGCGGGCTTCTGGCTGGCTCTGGCCGCCTTCGTGGTCTTCAGCATCCAGAAGGCGGCCAGGAAGGCCGGTGCAAAGCTCACCGAAGCGCAGAACGCATTCAACGCGGCGGCCGGCCGGGCGCCGGCGTCGGGCAGTGTGGACCATGGCAGCACGCGTCTTATGGAGGTCCGCCGTGAAGCGGACGAGGTCCGGGACCTGAAGCTTGACCACTCGTTCAAGATCGTGCAGGTGCAGGTCCGCGTCGTCGAACAGGAACGGGCGAAGGGCACCGCCTCGGACCAGGAGACGATCCGCAGGGCGCTCGAGACCATCGAGATCACCGCCACCAACGCACGGGACATGATCAAGTCCGCCGGCGGCGACGAGCCCGTCTCCGGAACCATTGTCGACTAGAGTGGATCGGGTGAGTTCGGCATTGAAGAAGGACAACCTTCGCATCGCATCAGTCAACGTCAATGGCCTTCGTGCCGCCTACAAGAAGGGCATGGCGGAATGGCTTGAGCCGCGCGAAGTGGACATCCTCTGCCTGCAGGAAGTCCGCGCGCCTGACGCGATCGTCCATGAGCTGCTCGGCGAGGGCTGGTACATCCTGCACGCTGAAGCCGAGGCCAAGGGCCGCGCCGGCGTCGCCATCGCTTCCCGTACCGAACCGCTGCAGACCCGGGTGGGCATCGGCGACGACTACTTCGCCACCGCCGGCCGCTGGGTCGAAGCCGACTACAGCGTCCGCAACGCCGAGGGCGAAGCCTCCCAGCTCACCGTCGTGAGCGCCTACGTGCACTCCGGGGAGGCAGGCACCCCGAAGCAGGACGACAAGTTCCGTTTCCTCGATGTAATGGCCAGCCGGCTTCCCGAGCTGACCAAACACAGCGACCATGCCCTGGTGGTAGGCGACCTAAACGTTGGCCACACGGAACTGGACATCAGGAACTGGAAGGGCAACGTCAAGCGTGCCGGCTTCCTGCCCGAGGAGCGTGCGTATTTTGACCGCTTCTTCGGCGAGGACATCGGCTGGAAGGATGTTCACCGGGGCCTGGCGGGTAACGTCGACGGACCCTACACCTGGTGGTCGCAACGTGGACAGGCCTTCGACAACGACACCGGCTGGCGCATTGATTACCAGATGGCCACGCCCGCTCTCGCTGCAGCCGCAGTGTCAGCCGTTGTAGACCGGGCACCGTCCTGGGACACACGCTTCTCCGACCACGCCCCGCTGGTAGTGGACTACCGGCTCTAGTCTTAAGGCCCCCACGAATGACCTCTTCTTCCACTGTGACCCCCGTGACCGACGACGCCGCCGGATCTCCCGCCGCCGAAACCGTCACAGCCGCCGCCCCGGCCGTCCCCGGCTCTGCTGTCCCTCTGGGGGTCCGCCAGCGCGTGCTCTCCGGCATGCAGCCCTCCGCGGATTCCCTGCACCTGGGCAACTACCTCGGCGCCCTGGTGAACTGGGTCCGGATGCAGGACGAGTACGACGCGATCTTCTTCATCCCGGACCTGCACGCGATCACCGTTCCGCAGGACCCGGCCGAACTGGCCCACCGCACCCGGGTCACCGCCGCGCAGTACATCGCCGGCGGCGTCGACGTGGACAAGTGCACACTTTTCGTCCAGTCCCAGGTGCCCGAGCACGCCCAGCTGGCCTGGGTCCTTAACTGCATCACCGGCTTCGGCGAGGCCTCCCGGATGACCCAGTTCAAGGACAAGGCCTCCCGGCACGGCTCGGAGCAGGCCAGCGTCGGCCTCTTTACCTATCCGGTGCTGCAGGCGGCGGACATCCTCCTCTACCAGCCCCACGGTGTGCCGGTGGGCGAGGACCAGCGCCAGCACGTGGAACTCAGCCGCGACCTGGCCCAGCGGTTCAACAGCCGCTTCGGTGAGACCTTCAATGTTCCGGCGCCCTTCATCCAGAAGGAATCGGCGAAGATTTACGACCTGCAGAACCCCACCGCGAAGATGTCCAAGTCGGCGGAATCACCGGCGGGCCTGATCAACCTCCTGGACGATCCCAAGGTCATCGCCAAGCGGATCAAATCCGCGGTCACGGACGCGGAGACGGAGATCCGTTTCGACCGCGAGGCCAAACCGGGGGTCTCCAACCTGCTGACCATCTACTCGGCCATCACCGGGCAGAGTGTCGAGGCCCTCGTCGCCGCCTACCAGGGCAAAATGTACGGCCACCTCAAGGTCGACCTCGCCGAGGTCGTGGCGGAGCGGCTCACCCCCATCCGGAACCGGGCCAACGAGCTGCTGAACGACCCTGCGGAACTTGACCGGCTGCTGGCCCTCGGCGCCGACAAGGCCCGCGAGATCGCCTCGGTCACCCTGCGGGACGTCTACGCCAAGGTGGGTTTCCTGCCCTACGCCGGAACCCACGGGGCCCGCTAGGCCAATGTCCTCCGTCAGCAAAGTCACCGCTAACGAGCCAAAACGCACCACTGCGCGTGCCGTCAGCAGCGCCGGCCAGGAAGCCCATCCGGAGAACGGACAGCGCAGCGACGGCGTCAGCATCGGCGTGATCCTGGGGTTCCCGGACGAGATCGCCGAGGAGCTCCAGCGCTGGCGCGCCTCCTTCGGCGACCCGATGGCGGCCGTCATCCCGGCGCACATCACGCTCGTGACAACCACCATGACCCAGGACTGGGAAGCAACCCGCAACCACGTGCGTGAAGTCGCGAGCAAACAGGAGCCCTTCAACGTGACCATCGCCGGCACCGGATCCTTCCGGCCGGTGTCCCCGGTGGTCTTCCTCAACGTTGAAGACGGCTTCGGTGACTGTGTCAGCCTGCACCAGCAGCTCCAGACCGGACCCTTGGAGCGGGAACTGCCGTTTGCCTACCATCCGCACGTCACCGTCGCGCACGACGTCGCCCCGGAAAGCCTGGATGAGGCCGAAACGGTGCTCAAGGATTACCGGGCCACGTTCCCGGTGGCTAGCATGGGACTTTACGAGCACGACGACAACGGAATTTGGCAGCTACGGGAAGAGCTTGACTTTGGGACCGAACCTGACGACGACGGGGGCCAGGACGGTGCAGCAGGCGCCCACTGAGCCGCCGCTTCCCACCGAACTGGCCCGGCTGAAACTGGAAGTCATCCGGAAACGGGTTGAATGGGGAAAGGTCCGGCGCTCCGGCGGCGGCCGGATGGCGTCGCTGATGGCGATGGTGCCGTGGCTGCTGGCCCGGGCCAACACCCTCCGTCCGCTCCGCGCCTTCCAGCACTACAACCTCCAGCACGGCCCCCTGATGAGTGCCGGCATCGGGTTCAGGATGTTCTTCTCCATCACGGGCCTGCTGGCCACCGGCCTTTCCCTGGCCGGTCTTGTCCTCAGCGGACAGCCGGCCCTGCTGGACCAAATCATCCGGAGCGTGGCCAAGGCCGCGCCCGGCCTCCTCCAGGTCGACGGCGGCGAGGGGCTGGTTGATCCCTATCAGCTGCTGAACCCTTCCAGCCTTGGCTGGGCTGCCGTGATCGCCGCCGCGGTGACTGTCTTCACGGCCCTGGGCTGGATCAGCGGCATCCGCGACGGGGTGCGGGGCATGATGCGCCTGGGCCCGCGGGGGATGAACCCGGTCCTGCAGATACTGCGCGACACCGGCACGCTCCTGCTGCTTGGCGCGGCCCTGGTGGTCAGCGCGGCCGCCTCCCTGGTGTTCGGCACGGCGGCCGGGTGGGTGACCGAGAAGCTGAGCCTGGATCCGCTGCTGGCCGGTCCGCTGACGACGTCGGTCACGATCATGGTGCCGCTGCTGCTCGGCTGGGGCACCGCCCTGATCATGTTCCGGGTGGCCGCGGGGCTGAAGCTGGCCCGCCGCTCGCTCCTGGAAGGGACCCTCCTTGCCGCGGTGGGCACCACCGTGCTGCAGATCTTCAGCACCCAGCTGCTGGCCAGTGCCGGACGGAACCCCATCCTGGCACCCTTCGCCATCATCATCGGCCTGCTGATCTGGTTCAACCTGGTCAGCCAGGTGTACCTGGTCTGCGCCTCGTGGGTGGCGATCCGCGAGGAGGACCTCAACCGGGAGCCGGGCAACAAAAAGACCGGCTGGGGCGCCCGCCAGGTCCAGCCGGGAAAGACCCCGGTCGACGCCGGCGAGATCCGTCCCCCGGCCGCTGCTACGCGGTGGCGTCGAGGTACTGGTCGGCCAACGCCGAAATAATCTTCGCGGCACGGGCGGCCTGGCCCTTGGCGGTCAGCAGGTGGTCGCCGCCCTCCAGGGACACGAAGCTGCGCGGATGCCGTGCGGTCTGGAAGATGGTACTGGCGTTCTCGATGCCCACGGTGTTGTCGGTGGGGGAGTGCAGCACCAGGAGCGGCTTTCCCAGCCGCCGGATGCAGTCCGTGAGGTCGGCGTTCTCCAGGTCCTCCACGAAGTGCCGGCGGATCTCCACCCGTTTGCCGCCCAGATCCACTTCGGCGCTGCCCTCGCTGAGGATCCGGTCCAGGGCCGCGTCAAAGACGTGGGCCACATGTTTGGGCGAGAACGGGGCCCCCACGGTGGCGACGGCGTCGAGCTCCGGGATCTGCCGCGCGGCCGAGAGCACCGCGGCCCCGCCGAAGGAATGACCCACCAGCAGCGAGACCGGCCGGCCTGAGCCGCGCATGAATTCGGCCGCCTTCACGGTGTCCGCGACCTTGTGGCTGAAGGAGCCCTCCGACCAAAGCCCGGCGGATTCGCCGAGCCCCAGGTTGTCGAAGCGGAGCATGCCCACCCCGTTGTCCGCCAGCGCCTTGCACATCCTTGAGGCCGAGGGGCTGTCCTTGCCCAGCGTGAAGCCGTGCGAGAACACCCCCCAGCCTTTCACCGGCCCCTCCGGCACGTCGACGATGCCGGAGAGCAGTTCGCCGGTGGAACCCTGGAAGGAGACTTTTTCGGAGCGGGACACGTGGGCCCTTTCGTTCAGCGGTAAGACGACGACGGCGCCCCCACCTGGAAGGTGAGAGGCGCCGTCGTCGTGGTGACCGGTTCTTGGTCCTTGGTTTCTTAGATCTTGCGGGACAGGATGGCCTGCTTGACCTCGGCAATGGCCTGCGTGACCTGGATGCCGCGGGGGCATGCCTCGGTGCAGTTGAAGGTGGTGCGGCAGCGCCACACGCCTTCCTTGTCGTTGAGGATCTCCAGGCGCATGTCGCCCGCGTCATCACGGGAATCGAAGATGAAGCGGTGCGCGTTGACGATTGCCGCCGGGCCGAAGTACTGGCCGTCGGTCCAGAACACCGGGCAGGACGAGGTGCACGCGGCGCAGAGGATGCACTTGGTGGTGTCGTCGAAACGCTCCCGGTCCTCGGCGGACTGCAGGCGTTCCTTCGTGGGCTCGTGGCCCCGGTTGATCAAAAAGGGCATGACCTCGCGGAAGGACTGGAAGAACGGTTCCATGTCCACGATCAGGTCCTTCTCCACCGGCAGGCCCTTGATCGGCTCGACGGTGATGGGCTTGGACGTGTCCAGGTCCTTCAGCAGGGTCTTGCAGGCGAGGCGGTTGCGGCCGTTGATGCGCATGGCATCGGAGCCGCAGACGCCGTGGGCACAGGACCGGCGGAAGGAGACGCTGCCGTCGATCTCCCACTTGATTTTGTGCAGGGCGTCCAGGACACGGTCCGTGCCGTACATAGTCACGTGGAAATCGTCCCAGGTGGACTCGTCGGAGACCTCCGGGTTGTAGCGGCGCACCCGCAGGTGGACGTCGAAGGACGGGATGTCCCCGCCGCCCCCGATGTGCGCCGGCAGTTCGATCTTGGAGGCTGGCTCAGCAAGTTCAGCGGTCATCTTAGTACTTCCTCACCATCGGCTCGTAGCGCGTAAAGACCACCGGTTTGGTGGCAAGCCGGATGCCGGCTGTTGTTTCTGCGGTCCCCGCAGTGCCGTCCGCCGGAGCGTGCTCATCCTTGTACGCCATGGAGTGCTTCATGAATTTTTCGTCGTCGCGCTCGGGGAAGTCCTCGCGGAAGTGTCCGCCGCGGGATTCCTCGCGGTGCAGGGCCGCCACGGTCATGACCTTGGCGAGCTCCAGCAGGAAGCCCAGTTCCACGGCCTCGAGCAGGTCCAGGTTGAAGCGCTTGCCCTTGTCCTGGACGCTGATGCGCTGGTACCGCTCCTCGAAGGACGCGATGTCGGTCAGGACCTGGTTCAGGGTATCGGCGGTGCGGAACACCTGCATGTTGGCATCCATCGTGTCCTGCAGTTCCTTGCGGATCGCAGCGACCTTCTCGGTGCCGTCAGAGGTGCGGACGTGGTCCAGCAGGTCCAGCGTGTAGGCCTCCGGGTCAACGGGGAGGTCCACGAACTCCGCGGTCTTGGCGTACTCCGCGGCGGCAATGCCGGCGCGCTTGCCGAAGACGTTGATGTCCAGGAGCGAGTTGGTGCCCAGCCGGTTGGAACCGTGCACGGAGACGCAGGCGACCTCACCGGCGGCGTAGAGGCCCGGGACTACGGTGTCGTTGTCCTGGAGCACCTGGGCGGTGATGTTGGTGGGGATGCCGCCCATGGCGTAGTGCGCCGTCGGGAAGACCGGGACCGGCTCCGTGTACGGCTCGACCCCGAGGTAGGTGCGGGCGAACTCGGTGATGTCCGGCAGCTTGGCGTCGATGTGCGCGGGCTCGAGGTGCGTCAGGTCCAGGAGGACGTAGTCCTTGTTCGGGCCGCAGCCGCGCCCTTCACGGACTTCGTTGGCCATGGAGCGGGCCACGATGTCGCGGGGGGCGAGGTCCTTGATGGTCGGGGCGTAGCGCTCCATGAAGCGCTCACCCTCGGAGTTGCGCAGGATCGCTCCTTCGCCGCGGGCGGCCTCGGAGAGGAGGATGCCCAGGCCGGCGAGGCCTGTCGGGTGGAACTGGTAGAACTCCATGTCCTCCAGCGGGATGCCGCGGCGGAACGCGATGCCCATGCCGTCACCGGTCAGGGTGTGGGCGTTGGAGGTGGTCTTGAAGACCTTGCCCGCGCCGCCGGTGGCGAACACCACGGACTTGGCCTGGAAGACGTGCAGTTCGCCGGAGGCGAGGTCGTAGGAGACGACGCCGGCGACGCGCTTCTGCTTGTACGTGGTGCCGTCCTCGCGGACAGCGTCCTCTTCGACGGTCAGCAGGTCCAGCACGTAGTACTCGTTGTAGAACTCCACGTTGTGCTTGACGCAGTTTTGGTAGAGGGTCTGCAGGATCATGTGGCCGGTGCGGTCTGCGGCGTAGCAGGCGCGGCGGACCGGGGCCTTGCCGTGGTCGCGGGTGTGGCCGCCGAAACGGCGCTGGTCAATGCGCCCCTCGGGCGTGCGGTTGAACGGCAGGCCCATCTTTTCCAGGTCCAGGACGGCGTCGATCGCTTCCTTCGCCATGACCTCGGCGGCGTCCTGGTCAACCAGGTAGTCGCCGCCCTTGATGGTGTCGAAGGTGTGCCACTCCCAGTTGTCTTCCTCGACGTTGGCCAGAGCCGCACACATGCCGCCCTGCGCCGCGCCGGTGTGGGAGCGGGTGGGGTACAGCTTGGTCAGTACTGCTGTTTTGGCGCGCTGACCTGATTCGATCGCCGCGCGCATCCCGGCGCCACCGGCACCGACGATGACGACGTCGTACTTATGGACCTGCATACCAGACGCTCTTTCTCTCAAAATTCGCTAACAACACCGGCCGGCGGAGCCAGCCCGGTGAAACCTCGTGGAAATCCGGTGCCTGCCCCGGGCAGGCACCGGATCGGTTGCCGCTGGGGCCGCGCCGCTATGGGGAGGGGCAGAAGCCGCCGGGCAGCTGGACACCGTTGACCACAGGGCACGGGTCAAAGGTGAAGATGACCATGGTGCCCAGGATGATGATGACGGTGGTGGCCGCGTAGAGCACGATCTTCAGCCACAGACGCGTGGCGTCCTTTTCGGCGTAGTCGTTGATGATGGTGCGCACACCGTTGGTTCCGTGCAGCATGGCGAGCCACAGCATGGCCAGGTCCCACACCTGCCAGAACGGGTCCGCCCACTTGCCGGCCACGAAGCCGAAGTCGATCGCGTGGATGCCTTCGCCGACCAGCAGGTTCACGGTCAGGTGTCCGAAGATCAGGACGA
>NZ_MQTS01000094.1:7524-30136 GCF_020532825.1 Arthrobacter sp. SO3 | reverse complement strand
TTGGAACCGCCGGTGCGGCGGTACTGCGGAGCGATCCGGTTGCTGCCGACCTTAGCGCCGCCACTGCGCGGGCTCTGAATTTCAGTTGCACTCATGGCTAGTGACCTCCAAGGGCGAGGGAAAGGTGGCGGATGGAGAAGCCCACCATGACGACTACCCAGAGAGCGAGCACCGTCCACAGCATCTGGCGCTGGTACTTCGCGCCCTTCTTCCAGAAGTCGACGGCGATGATCCGCAGGCCGTTAAAGGCGTGGAACACGATCGCTGCGACTAGGCCCGTTTCACCCAGGGCCATCAGGGGGTTCTTGTAGGCACCAATCACGGCGGTGTAGGCCTCGGGGGACACACGCACCAATGAGGTGTCCAGCACGTGGACCAACAAGAAGAAAAAGATCACTACACCGGTAATGCGGTGTCCAACCCAGGACCACATGCCTTCACGGCCGCGGTACAAGGTGCCAGCTGGTTTTGTCGGCACTGAATAAACCTCCCTGCAACACAGCGGCGCTGGCATGGGATCCACGCGGGGGGAACGCCTGCTGCGAGAGCACTCGTAAGCTCAAGCCTAAATCTAGGCTTCGCCCACAGCTTATTCAATTCAGCCA
Organism: Arthrobacter sp. SO3; assembly: GCF_020532825.1. GTDB lineage: Bacteria > Actinomycetota > Actinomycetes > Actinomycetales > Micrococcaceae > Arthrobacter. The sequence continues at coordinate 29,531 of NZ_MQTS01000094.1, read as the reverse complement.
CCGCTTGGTGACGGCGCCCGGCGCGGTTTTCGTCCAGTTTTGAGACGAACGCCACATTTCCTTGTCCGCCGGAAGCGCCCGCACTGCTTCGGGTCTGCGACCCCGGAAGGCCGTGATGTGTCGTGTCCGCCGCCGGATCAGGGACTGTCCCGGTCCGTTCAGCTAAAGTAGCCGTGATGAATACAGACAAAGCGACAAGCCAGGACTCACTTCAAGACTCGGCCCTGGGCCGATTTATTGCGGTGATTCCGGCAGGCGGTGTGGGGACCCGCCTCTGGCCCCTGTCGCGTGCTGCAGCCCCCAAGTTCCTCCACGACCTCACGGGCTCGGGCAGTACCCTGCTGAGGTCCACCTACGACCGGCTCGAGCCGCTCGCCGGAAAACACATGCTCGTGGTGACCGGGATGGCGCACCGGGACGCGGTCTGCCGCCAGCTCCCCGAGATCGACGACGCGGACCTGGTGCTCGAGAGCGAGCCCAAGGACTCCGGCGCCGCCATCGGCCTGGCCGCCGCGATCCTGCACGAACGCGATCCGGACACCATCATGGGCTCCTTCGCGGCGGACCAGGTCATCAGCCCGGACGCACTGTTCCACGCGGCCGTCCGGGAAGCCATCCACGCCGCCGCGGCCGGCAAGATCGTCACGATCGGCATCAAGCCCACCCACCCCTCCACCGGCTTCGGCTACATCCGGGCCGGGAAGAACCTCGGCGTTGACGGTGCCCCCAGCGCCCAGGCCGTCGTCGAGTTCGTGGAGAAGCCCAGCGAAGAGGTCGCCCAGGAGTATCTCGACAGTGGCGAATACGTCTGGAACGCCGGCATGTTCGTTGCCCCCGTCGCGCTGATGCTCAAGCACCTCGAAGCCAACCAGCCCGAGCTTTTCGCCGGCGTGCAGGAAATCGCCCGGGCCTGGGACACCCCGCAGCGCGACGAGGTCAAGGCCCGTATCTGGCCCACCCTGCCCAAGATTGCGATTGACTACGCCGTGGCCGAACCGGCAGCGGCCGCCGGCGACGTCGCCGTCGTTCCCGGCACCTTCCGCTGGGACGACGTCGGGGACTTCGCCTCGGTGGGCCGGCTCAACAGCGCCAAGGAAGTCAAGGACGTCACCGTGATCGGAGAGGGCGCCCGCGTCTTCACCGAGGACGCGAGCGGCGTGGTGGTCTCCGATACCAAGCGGGTGATCGCGCTGATCGGCATCAAGGACGTCGTCGTCGTCGATACCCCTGACGCCTTGCTGGTCATGCACAAGGAACACTCCCAGCGCGTGAAGCAGGCCGTCGATGCCCTCAAGGCCAGCGGCGACACGGACGTGCTTTAGTTTCCGGAGTCGGCGCCCGGCGTCCTCCAATCTGCGGAGTCGTGCGGGCTTTCGGGCCCCGCCCTGACCTTCGGCGGGGCCCGAAGTGTTTCCCGATCCGTAACGCGCCGTACGCGATGCCGCTATTTCTTGTGCGCTCGCTAGAGTTGTCCCGTGCGCAACTACTCCACTGAAACTGACCCCACCACATTGGTGGGGCCGTGGCTCGAGCCCCTGCTGCCGGAACTGATCGCCTTCCGCCGGGACCTGCATGCGCACCCGGAACTGTCGTTCAAGGAGTTCCGCACCACGGACAAGCTCGCGAAGCGGCTCGAGGAAGCAGGCCTGAAGCCGCGGCGCCTCGAAGGCACAGGCCTGACGGTGGACATCGGGGACGGTCCGATCGCCACCGCCCTGCGCGGCGACATCGACGCCCTGCCCATCATCGAGGAAACTGGTCTGCCGTTCGCCTCAAGGAACCATGGCGTCACGCACGCCTGCGGCCACGATGTGCACACCGCCACCATGCTCGGCGCGGCCCTGGTCCTGCAGCGGATGCACGAGGAGTCGCCGCTGCGCGGCACCGTGCGGATCATCTTCCAGCCGGCCGAGGAAACCATGCCCGGCGGCGCCCAGAGCTGCATCGAGCAGGGCGTCCTCGAAGGTGTTCCCCGGATCTTCGCCCTGCACTGCGACCCCCGGATCGAAGTGGGCAAGATCGGCACCCGGATCGGCGCCATCACCTCCGCCTCTGACACGATCAAAATCGAACTGACCGGCCGCGGTGGCCACACCTCACGGCCGCACCTGACGGAAGAGCTCGTCTTCGCCCTGGCCCAGATCGCCATCAACGTTCCGGCCGTGCTTTCCCGCCGCGTCGATGTCCGCAGCGGTGTTTCCGTGGTCTGGGGCCACATCTCCGCAGGCTCCGCGCCCAACGCCATCCCGGCCAGCGGCTACATGGCGGGCACCATGCGCTGCCTGGACCGCGACGCCTGGCACAGCGCCGGGGTCATTCTCGACGAGGTCGTGCAGCAAATCGCCGCTCCATACGGCGTCGATGTCCACCTGGAACACACCCGTGGTGTGCCTCCCGTGGTGAACTCCGAACACGAGACCGCCCTGATCGAAGCCGCGGCCCGCGCTGAGATCGGCGAAGGCGCAGTGGTGCTGACGCCGCAGTCCATGGGCGGCGAAGACTTCGCATGGTTCCTCGCGGACCTCCCCGGCGCCATGATGCGCCTGGGCACCAAGACGCCCGGGGGCGAGGAGTACGACCTGCACCGCGGGGACTACATCCTGGACGAACGCGCCCTGGGCCTGGGCATCAAGGTCCTCACCGCCGCCGCCCTGCGCACCCTTCGCGACCTCTAGGTCCCGGCCGCCAGCCGCGCGGCCCCAACCGGCCCGTCCTTTCCGCCCCCGCCCGGTCCACGCTTGCACTTTCCACCGCCTGGGCGCCCTGCTGCCGCCGAGGTGAGAGCACGCGCCCATCGTCGGGCGCTTCATGGGCGCGAACTCTGACCTCGGCGGCTGAAAGCGTCAGGCCGGTGCTCCGCGGGGGGAATTCCCGGCAGCACTGCTGTACCGCCAGGCGGCCACGCTACCGCCGAGGTGAGAGCACGCGCCCATCGCCGGGCGCTTCATGGGCGCGAACTCTGACCTCGGCGGAGGCGTCGGAACGTAAATGAGTTGTGCACAATTGAATTGTGGACTATCGTATAGTTATGACCGATGCTTCCCGCCTCAACGCCCCCCGCCTGGACCGGCAGCTGTGCTTCGCGATGTACTCGGCCTCCCGGGCCGCCACCGCGGCGTACCGGCCGATGCTCGATGAGCTCGGCCTGACCTACCCGCAGTACCTCGTCATGCTGGTGCTCTGGGAAGAGGAACCGCGCAGCGTCCGCGAACTGGGGGAGGAGCTGGGCCTCGACTCCGGCACACTGTCCCCGTTGCTCAAGCGGCTTGAGTCCCTGGGCCTCGTGGAGCGGCGGCGCTCGGCCGAGGACGAACGCCGGGTCGAGGTCTTCCTGACGGAGGCCGGCACCGCGCTCAGCGCCCGGACCACCGGCATCCCGCAACGGCTCGCCGACGCTGCCGGGCTCTCGCCCGCGGAGCTTGACCAGCTCCGCGAGACCCTGGGCCGGCTGACCGCCGCCCTGCACGGATCCCGCTGAGCTGCACGGCCGCTGAACTGCAAGGCTCCCGCTGGGCCGGCGGCCGCCGCACTGCACGGCCGCCGCACTTCACGGCCACTGAGCTGCACGGCTCGAACTGACTTCCACTGAAAATCAACAGATTGGATCCCCATGAAGACCCTTTACACGGCTGAGGCACTGGCCTCGGGCGAAGGCCGCGATGGCACCGCCGTCACCAAGGGCGGCAAGCTCAACGTGACCCTGGCCAGCCCCGTGGAACTCGGCGGCAACGGCGAAGGCACCAACCCCGAGCAGCTTTTCGCCGCGGGCTACGCGGCCTGCTTCCACTCCGCCTTGCGTCTTGTCGGCCGCCAGGCCAAGGCGGACCTGACGGATTCCGCCGTCGCCGCAAGGATCCACCTCGGCGCCCTCGCCGACGGACCCGGCTTCGGCATCGCCGCGGAACTTGAGATTGCCCTGCCCGCCGTGGACCGGGAAACGGCCGAGGCCCTCGTGGCCAAGGCACACGAAGTCTGCCCCTACTCCAATGCCACCCGTGGCAACATCACTGTCGACATCACGATCCTGGAGGTCGCCGCATGAGCAACATCACCGAAACCGCCACCCTTCCCGCCACCACCCGCGAGATCCAGCTGGCATCCCGCCCGCACGGCCGCCCGGTGCCGGAGAACTTCCGCCTTGCCGAGACGGCCCTGCCAGAACTGCTGGACGGCCAGGTCCTGGTCCGCAACCTCTTCATCTCGGTGGACCCCTACATGCGCGGCCGGATGAACGACGTCAAGTCCTATTCGGCGCCGTTTGCCCTGGACACCGCGCTCGACGGCGGCGCCGTCGGCGAGGTCATCGCCTCCCGGTCCGCCGACCGCAAGGTGGGCGACACGGTGGTCCATTCGCTGGGCTGGCGCGAATATGCCGTGCTCGACGCCGGTGCGACCACCCCCGCCCGCACCGATCTGGCCCCCGCGTCGGCCTTCCTCGGCGCCCTGGGCATGACCGGCCTGACAGCGTACGCGGGCCTGCTGAAGGTCGCCGGCTTCAAGCCCGGCGAAGTCGTGTTCGTCTCCGGCGCCGCCGGGGCGGTCGGCTCCCTGGTGGGCCAGATCGCCAAGGCCATGGGCGCGTCCCGGGTCATTGGCAGCGCGGGCTCACCGGAAAAAGTCAAGCGGCTTCTGGAGCTGGGCTTCGATGCGGCGTTCAACTACCACGACGGCCCCGTTGCCGAGCAACTGGCCGCGGCCGCAGGCGAACGCGGGATCGATGTGTACTTCGACAACGTCGGTGGGGAACACCTGGAAGCGGCGCTGTCGGCGCTCACCGTCGGTGGCCGGGTGGCCATGTGCGGCGCCATTTCGCAGTACAACTCGACCGAGCCCACTCCGGCCCCGCGGAACCTGATGCAGGCCATCGGGAAGCAGTTGACCCTCAAGGGCTTCCTGGTCGGCGGCTACTGGCAGCACATGGGCGAGTTCGTGGAGACCATGTCCGGCTGGCTCGCCGACGGCACGGTCCGCTATGACGAGACCATCGTGGACGGGCTGGAAAACGCTCCGCAGGCCTTCATGGATCTGCTGGACGGAGCCAACACCGGCAAAATGCTGGTCCGCGTTTAGGGCTCGTCTGCCAGAATCCACGCCGCGTCAGTCAACCAGGCTGACATCTCAAAGCCCCGTACCGGTCCATCCGGTGCGGGGCTTTCTGTCTCTACCGCTTGGTAACAAGTTCTCAACAATCTGTGGAATAGCTGTGAACTGTGCTACTTGGACGTGGCGCAGGACACTAATGTTGCTTCCATCAGTGCGCCTCGGCGCAGTGCTGCGAAATCCATCAGTGAAAACAGCGTTTCAGCGGCAACCCCGCCAACAGACACTCATTGAGCTCCGTCGTAGCGCCTACTCTTTCTTCCTGGAGGAAAATTGAAGAACTCTCTGCGTGCAACCTTCAAGCGCGGTTCCATGGCCGGAGTCGCCACCGCGGGTGCGGCCGCCCTCCTGCTGACCGGCTGCGGGGCCGCCCCGACCGCCAGCAGCAGCGCCACGCCGTCGGCCAGCAACTACACCGGCTGCATCGTTTCCGACTCGGGTGGATTCGATGACCAGTCCTTCAACCAGTCCTCGTACGAGGGTCTGAAGAAGACTGAAAAGGATCTGGGCATCAAGGTCAACCAGGCCGAGTCCAAGACCAACAACGACTTTGAGCCCAACCTGCGCGCGATGGTCACTGCAGGCTGCAACCTCACCGTCACGGTCGGCTTCCTGCTCGGCGACGCCACCAAGGCCCAGGCCACGGCGAACCCGGACAAGCACTTCGCCATCATCGACTTCGGCTACGAGACCCCGATCAGCAACGTCAAGCCGATCATCTACGACACGGCCCAGGCTGCGTTCCTGGCGGGCTACCTCGCGGCGGGCACCACCAAGACCGGAACGGTCGCCACGTTCGGCGGCATCAAGATCCCCACGGTCACCATCTTCATGGACGGCTACGCCGACGGCGTCAAGTACTACAACGAGAAGAACGGCAAGGACGTCAAGGTGCTGGGCTGGGACAAGGCCAAGCAGGACGGTTCCTTCACCGGCGACTTCGAAAAGCAGGACAAGGGCAAGCAGTTCACCCAGAACTTCCTGGACCAGGGCGCGGACATCGTGATGCCCGTCGCCGGTCCGGTCGGCAAGGGTGCAGGCGCGGCCCTGAAGGAAGCCAAGGCGGCAGGCAAGGACGTCAAGCTCATCTGGGTTGACTCCGACGGCTTCCTCACCGCACCGGATTACAAGGACATCATGCTCTCCTCCGTCATGAAGCAGATGGGCGAAGCCGTCGAGACCGTTGTGAAGGAAGACAAGGACGGCAAGTTCAGCAACACGCCGTACGTCGGTACCCTCGCGAACGACGGCGTGCAGCTGGCTCCGTTCCACGACCTGGATTCCGCGGTTCCGGCCGAAGTGAAGACCCAGCTGGAGCAGATCAAGAAGGACATCGCCGACGGCAAGCTGAAGGTTGAATCCGAAGCCAGCCCGAAGGTCTAACTCCCTCCGCCAAGCGCCACGGCCCGTCCGGTCATCCACCGCACGGGCTGTGGCGCTTTTCGTTGAGCGGACCGACTCCGCCTTCGGTTGCAGGCACTAGGCTGTTCCTGCAGCCCCATCATCCGTCCGGGCAAGGCCAGCCGGACACCTCGAGATTGGTCAGAGTTTTGAAACTTGAACTCAAGGGGATCACCAAACGCTTCGGCTCCCTGGTAGCCAACGATCACATCGATGTGGTTGTTGAACCCGGGCAGATTCACTGTCTGCTCGGCGAAAACGGCGCGGGTAAGTCCACGCTGATGAACGTCCTGTACGGGCTGTACGAGCCCACCGAGGGCCAGATCCTCGTCGACAACAAACCCGTCACCTTCCGCGGCCCGGGCGACGCCATGGCCGCGGGCATCGGCATGGTGCACCAGCACTTCATGCTGGTCCCGGTCTTTACGGTTGCCGAAAACGTCGCCCTGGGGGCGGAAACCACGACGGCCGGAGGATTCCTCAACCTGGATGACACCCGCCGGAAGATCCAGGAGATCTCCGACCGGTACGGTTTCGACGTCGACCCCGACGCGCTGATCGAGGACCTGCCGGTGGGGGTGCAGCAGCGGGTGGAAATCATCAAGGCCCTCGTCCGCGACGCCAAGGTGCTCATCCTCGACGAGCCCACTGCGGTGCTCACCCCGCAGGACACCGATGAGCTGCTGGATATCATGCGCCAGCTCAAGAGCCACGGCACCTCGATCGTCTTCATCTCGCACAAGCTCCGCGAGGTCAAGGCCGTCTCCGATACCATCACCGTCATCCGGCGCGGCAAGGTGGTCGGCACCGCCGATCCCGGCGCCTCGACGACGGAACTGGCCTCCATGATGGTGGGCCGTGCCGTGAACCTGACCCTGGACAAGTCCCCGGCCAAGCCCCAGGAGACGACCTTCGAAGTCAAGGACCTCACCGTGATCGCGCCCAGCGGCCAGCACGTTGTGGACGGCATCAGCTTCGACATCGCCCGCGGCGAGATCCTCGCCATCGCCGGCGTCCAAGGCAACGGCCAGACGGAACTGACCGAGGCCATCCTGGGCCTCCAGGACCGCGTCCACGGATCCATCCTGCTCGACGGCGAGGAACTCCTGGGCCGCAGCGTCAAGGAAGTCCTCAACGCCGGCGTCGGCTTCGTGCCGGAAGACCGCTCCGTCGACGGGCTGATCGGTACCTTCTCGATCGCCGAAAACCTGATCCTGGACCGCTATGACCAGGCGCCGTTCGCCAAGGGCATCAGCATGAGCCCGGCAAAGGTCCTGGAGAACGCCATGACCAGGATCGACGAGTTCGACGTGCGCACCCCGTCAGGTTCGCTGGCGGCCGGCACCCTCTCCGGCGGCAACCAGCAGAAAGTCGTGATGGCACGGGAGCTCTCCCGGCCGCTGCGGCTCTTCATCGCGTCCCAGCCCACCCGCGGCGTGGACGTCGGATCCATCGAGTTCCTGCACAAGCGCATTGTCGCTGAGCGCGACCACGGCACCCCGGTGATGATCGTCTCGACCGAACTGGACGAGGTGATTGACCTCGCCGACCGGATCGCCGTCCTCTACAAGGGCAAACTCGTCGGCATCGTCCCGGCCGGTACCGGGCGCGGCGTCCTCGGCCTGATGATGGCCGGGCTGTCCCCGGAGGACGCCCACGGCGACACCGCCGGCAGCCACCCGGCACGGGCCACCGCGGAAACCCCCGCCGAACCCCAGACGGGAAACCCAGCCGAACCCCAGACGGGAAACCCAGCCGAACCCCAGGCAACGAACCAAGCGACCGCCGCCCAGCCAGCGCAGGAGTTCCGCTCCGGCGCCGTAGGAGACGACCATGAGTGAGAACAACGAGCCGCGACGCACGGCCGTCCCGGACCCGGACCGGATTCCGGCAGCGCAGTCCCCGGAATCGCTGGCCACGGACGCGGAAATTGAGACGCCCGACGTGGAGGACACCGCTTTTGTCACCTCGCTGGACACAGCCGGCGGGGCGATGCAGCCGTCGGCCGTTCCGGTCTCGGCCCAGAGCGGAACCCTCCCCGGCGCCGAGGAGCCGGACTCGGTGCTGCGCAAGATCTTCACCGGCAACGGCGTGGTGACCATCCTGGCCGTCCTCCTCGCCCTGATCCTGGGCGGACTGCTCATTGCCAGCACCGACAAGGTGGTCGCGGCCACATCGAGCTACTTCTTCGCCCGGCCGGGCGACTTCCTGTCCGCCGTCTGGTCGGCCGCCACCGGCTCCTACGTCGCGCTCTTCCAGGGCTCGGTCTTCAACCCGCGGGGGAGTGGCGTGGGCGGACAATTTGCCCCGCTGATGGAGACCCTCACCATCGCCACCCCGCTGATCACCGCCGGCCTCGGCGTCGCCCTGGCCTTCCGTGCGGGCCTGTTCAACATCGGCGCCCAGGGCCAGATCATCATGGCCGGCATCCTGGCCTCGTGGGTGGGCTTCGCGCTGCACCTGCCGGTGGGGCTCCACCTGCTGCTGGTCCTGCTCGCAGGCGTCATCGGCGGCGCCGTCTGGGGCGGCCTGGTGGGCGTGCTCAAAGCCAGGACCGGAGCCCATGAGGTCATCCTGACCATCATGTTCAATTACATCGCCCTCTACTTCGTCCGGTACCTCCTCGATTCGGAGGCGTTCCAGCGGCCGGGCGAGACCACCCCGATCTCCCCGATCCTTGACCCGACAGCCGTGTACCCGCAGATCTTCGGCAGCCAGTACCGGCTGCACATCGGCTTCCTGCTGGCCATCGCCGCGACAGTGTTCGTCTCGTGGCTGCTGAACCGCTCGACCATCGGCTTCGAGTTCCGCGCCGTCGGAGCCAACCCCAAAGCGGCCCTGACCGCAGGCATCAACGTTCCCCGCGCCACCATCCTGGTGATGGCCATCGCCGGCGCCCTGGCCGGTCTGGCGGGTGTCGCGCAGGTGGCAGGGACCGAAAAGGTCCTCACCGACGGTGTCGCGGCGACCTACGGTTTTGACGCTATCACCGTCGCGCTGCTGGGACGTTCGACGCCGTGGGGCACCTTCGCCGCCGGTGTGCTGTTCGGCGCCTTCCGCGCCGGCGCGGTCCAGATGCAGATCCAGACCGGAACCCCGATCGACATCGTCCTGGTGGTCCAGTCGCTCATCGTACTGTTCATCGCGGCGCCGCCCCTGGTCCGGGCGATCTTCGGACTCAACCCGCGCAAGAAGAAGGCCGCACCCGCCGGCAAGTCCCCGAAGGCAGCAACCACCGGAGGTGCAGCATGAGCACAACAGCAACCTCTCCCGTTCCGGGAAAACCCCTCAAGCCACAGCAGAGGCCACCGCACCCGGACCGGAACCGCAAACCGGCGGTGTCCGCCAAGCCGGTCACCTGGAAGCTGCCGGTGACGCTGCTGGTGCTGGCCGTCGTCGCTTTCATCGTCTTTGGCCTGCTGGGCCCCCATGGGACCGCCAAGTTCGGCATTTCCTCCGGCGGGGACTTCTTCCAGCTGCCCGCGATCGAAGTGCCCGCCTACCTCGCCGGAATAGTGCTCTCCGTGATCATGCTGGGCCTCGCGGGCTACGCCATGGTCCTCAAGACGAAGAACGTCCGGCCGCCCCGCTGGCTGCCGGTCGTCTTTACGGTCCTCTTTGTGGTGTCCTTCCTGATCTGGGTCGTCGGCGGCGCCAGGACCCCCAGCATCTCGCTGGCCGGCCTCATCGCCGGCTCCGTGACCCTCGCCGTGCCGATCGTTTTTGGCTCCCTGTCCGGTGTCCTGTGCGAACGCGCCGGCGTCGTGAACATCGCCATCGAAGGCCAGCTCCTGGGCGGCGCCTTCACGGCAGCGATCGTGGCCAGCCTGACGGACAACCCGTACCTGGGCCTGCTCGCGGCGGCCGTCGCAGGCGCCCTCGTGTCCATGGTCCTGGCGGTTTTCAGCATCAAGTACGTGGTCAACCAGATCATCGTGGGTGTGGTGCTCAACGTCCTGATCTCGGGCCTCACGGGGTTCCTGTTCAGCACCGTGATGCAGGCCAACAAGGAAATGTTCAACTCGCCGGGCCGGCTTCCCATCATCGAAATCCCGGTCCTGTCCAGCATCCCGGTCCTCGGTCCCATCCTCTTCAAGCAGTCCGTGGTGGGCTACCTGATGTACGTGGCCGTGATTGTGGTGTGGATCGGGCTGTTCAAGACGAAGTGGGGCCTGCGGGTCCGTGCTGTGGGCGAGCACCCGCAGGCCGCTGACACGCTGGGCATCAAGGTCAACGCGACCCGGTTCTGGAACGTCACCCTCGGCGGCGCCGTCGCCGGGATCGGCGGATCGTTCTTCACGCTCGTGGCGATCGACAGCTTCACCAAGGAGATCTCCGGCGGCCGCGGCTTCATTGCCCTCGCCGCGATGATCCTGGGACGCTGGAACCCGATCGGGGCGTTCTTCGCCGCGCTGCTGTTCGGCTTCGCCGACAACCTGCAGAGCATTGTGACGATCATCGGCACCCCGGTGCCGAGCCAGTTCATGGCCATGCTGCCCTACCTCGTGACCGTGTTTGCCGTCGCCGGACTCGTCGGCCGGTCCCGGCCCCCGGCCGCCGACGGCATACCGTACGTGAAGGGTTGACCATGGGAAGAAGCACCGTCGACTGGGCCGCCCTCGAAGCCGCCGCGGTCGCCGCCATGAAGAACGCCTATGCGCCGTATTCGAAGTTCGCGGTGGGGGCCGCAGCAATCACCGCGGACGGCCGCATCGTCAGCGGCTGCAATGTCGAAAACGCCAGCTACGGGTTGACCCTGTGCGCCGAGTGCGCGCTGGTGGGCAACCTGCAGATGACCGGAGGTGGTCTGCTCCGCGCCTTCTACTGCGTCGATGCCGGCGGCAACGTCCTCATGCCCTGCGGCCGCTGCCGGCAACTGCTCTACGAATTCAGGGCTCCCGACATGGAGCTCATGACCACCCAGGGAATCAAGACCATGGACCAGGTCCTTCCCGATGCCTTTGGCCCCCAACACCTGGAGGAACCCCGGTGACACCAATCCCGAACAAGACCGAAGCGTTCGACGCCGTCGACATCATCCGCATCAAGCGGGACAAGGGCGTGCTCAGCCCCGCCCAGATCGACTGGACAATCGACGCGTACACCCGCGGCGCGATCGCCGACGAGCAGATGGCCGCCCTGAACATGGCGATCCTGCTCAACGGCATGGACCGGGCCGAGATCTCGCGCTGGACGGCGGCCATGATCGCGTCCGGCGAGCGGATGGACTTCTCCAGCCTGCGCCGTCCCGACGGCAGTGTGAAGCCCACGTCCGACAAGCACTCCACCGGCGGCGTCGGGGACAAAATCACGCTGCCGCTGGCACCGCTGGTGGCGGTCTTCGGCGTAGCCGTTCCGCAGCTCTCCGGCCGCGGCCTCGGCCACACCGGCGGCACCCTGGACAAGCTCGAAGCGATCCCGGGCTGGCGCGCGGCGCTGAGCAACGAGGAAATGCTGGCGCAGCTCCAGGACGTCGGCGCGGTCATCTGCGCCGCCGGCGCCGGACTCGCCCCGGCCGACAAGAAGCTCTACGCCCTCCGGGACGTCACGGGGACGGTCGAGGCCATCCCGCTGATCGCGTCCTCGATCATGAGCAAGAAGATCGCCGAAGGCACCGGTTCGCTGGTGCTGGACGTCAAGGTCGGCAGCGGCGCCTTTATGAAGGACGAGGCACGCGCCCGCGAACTCGCCGAGACCATGGTGGCCCTGGGCAAGGACGCCGGGGTCAACACCGTGGCCCTGCTGACCAACATGAACACGCCGTTGGGACTCACGGCAGGCAACGCGATCGAGGTCGAGGAATCGGTGGAGGTGCTGGCCGGCGGGGGTCCGGAAGACGTCGTCGAACTCACCGTCCGGCTCGCGGAGGAAATGCTGGCCTGCGCCGGCGTCCACGACGGCGATCCCCGGGCCGCGCTCCGGGACGGCCGCGCCATGGACGTCTGGAACCGCATGATCGAGGCGCAGGGCGGAGACCCGCGCGCCAAGCTTCCCGTCGCCAGGGAATCCGAGGTCATCTACGCGCCGGCCGACGGCGTGCTGGTGGAACTCGACGCGATGGCCGTCGGCGTCGCCGCCTGGCGTCTCGGCGCCGGACGCGCCCGCAAGGAAGACCAGGTCCAGGCCGGCGCCGGGGTGCGGATGCACGCCAAGCCGGGCGCCCTCGTCCGGGCCGGCGAGCCGCTCATGACCCTCCTGACTGATACCCCGGAGAGGTTCGAGCGGGCCAAGGCAGCGCTGGAGCACGCCGTGGTGATTGCCCCGGAAGGCTCCCGCCCCGCGCAGCAGCTCATCATCGACCGGATCGCCTGATTCCCCCGTTGCCCTATCACTTTTGGTCCCCAACCGCCCGGTTTGACCGCCACAAGTGATAGGGCAACCCGCGGTGCGGGCCCCGCAGTACACTGGCACGACAGCCGTCCACCCGTTGTTTGTTAGGAAACCGTGCAGGCAATCAACGACTTCATCCTGGCCGCCGCAGGGCAACCCTGGGTGCTCCTCCTCGTCTTCGTGTGCTGCGTGATTGACGGTTTCTTCCCGCCCATTCCGAGCGAATCCGTGGTGGTTGGACTCGCCGCAGTAGCCGCCACCGCCGGCATCCCCAACCCGGCACTGCTGGCCGCGGCGGCCGCGGCGGGCGCCTTCCTAGGTGACAACATTGCCTACCTGCTCGGCCGGGGCGCCGGGACGCAGCGCTGGGCCTGGATGCGCGGCCCCCGCATGCAGCGGGCCTTCCGTTGGGCCGGAACCGAGCTGCGCAAACGCCCGGCCTCCCTGATCCTCGTGGCGCGCTTCGTCCCGATCGGCCGGGTGGCGGTCAACCTCACGGCCGGCGCCACAAATTTCCAGCGGTCACGCTTCGTCTGGCTGACCGTGCTTTCCGCAGTGCTGTGGGCAGGCTATTCCGTCGCGATCGGCCTCTTCTTCGGCCAGTGGTTCGAAGAGAACCACCTGCTCGGCGTCATCGTCGCCGTCATCTGCGCGATCGGCCTGGGCATCCTGGTGGACCGCGTCATTGGCAGGCTGCGCGGGCCTCTTCCGGAAGCCGCCGACCTGCCCGCCCCGCCGGGGGAACCCTGAACGACGGGGCCCCGACAAACGTAAGATTTATCCGGAGGGAACGTAGCGCATCCCTCCCGGTCATGGGACACTGAAGAGCGCTTTTCGTAACTTTCCTAGGAGCATGTCCCGCGTGGAATTTATCAATGAGGCTATCCTCCATGCCGCGGGACAATGGTGGATTTATCCGATCCTCACCGTCTTCTGCTTCATCGACGGTTTTGTGCCGATTCTGCCCAGCGAAACCCTCATCGTCGCCCTGGGTGCCCTCTCCGTCACCTCCGGCCAACCGAACATGTGGTTCGTGATGGCCGCGGCCGCCCTCGGCGCAATTGCGGGCGACAACATGGCCTACCTGCTGGGCCGCCATGTCGGCGTCGAGCGCTTCCGCTGGATGCGCAAACCCAAGGTCCAGCGCGCCCTGAACTGGGCACGCTATGAACTCGACAAGCGCGGCGCCATGCTGATCTTCACGGCCCGCTACATCCCGGTTGGACGCGTGGCCGTGAACTGGATCGCCGGCACCACCGCCTACCCGCGCCGCCGCTTCGTCCTCCTCGACATCATCGCCTCCGTCACATGGGTCGCCTACTCGGCCGGCGTCGGCATCATCGCCGGGAACTGGGTCCACGAGCACCCGCTGCTCGGGGTCGGCATCGCCGTCGCCTTCGCCATCGTCCTTGGCATCGTGATCGACCACGCGCTGACCTGGCTGCACCGCTGGCGCGACACCCGGGGCGCTGCCGCTGCGGCCGGCCGGGCCGCCACCATGGCTGCCGAAGCCAGGACCGCACACACCCACGCCTCCTCGACCGCACCGGCATCGGACAAGGCCGCACCCGCCCAGCCGTCACCCACCAAGGCCGCACCCGCGAAGGACCAGCACACGGGGCCCGAGACCACAGGCGCCGCGTCCGGCGGCCCCAGCAAGGCCGGGCCCAGCAAGGCCGAGCCCACCAAGTCCGCGCCCAGCGAGGCCGGCACCGCGCCCCGCCAGGCCGGCGGCACCATGTCATTCCCCGCACAGTTGGCGGCGCCGGCCGACGCGGAGGCCTGAATCCCCGACCGTCGGGCCGCGCAGCCCGCACCACCGGGTGTGGGTCCGCCGGGTCCGCCGCGTCCGCTGCCCGACCGGCTGGCATTGCCGGGCCCCCGACCCTAAGGTTGGAACGTGACTGAGATAATTCTTGACGCTGCCCCTGACCTCGACTTCGACCTGAAGGGCCTCCCCAAGGTTTCCCTTCACGACCACCTGGACGGCGGACTCCGTCCGGCCACCATCATTGAACTTGCCGAGGCTGCGGGACACACCCTGCCTTCCACCGACCCCGTCGCCCTGGGGGAGTGGTTCCGCGAATCCGCCGACTCCGGCTCGCTGGTCCGCTACCTTGAGACCTTCGACCACACGATCGCCGTGATGCAAACGAAGGAAGGACTCTTCCGCGTCGCCAAGGAATTCGTCGAAGACCTCGCCGACGACGGCGTGGTCTACGGCGAAGTACGCTGGGCCCCGGAACAGCACCTCCAACAGGGCCTGAGCCTGGACGACGCCGTCGAGGCCGTGCAGGCTGGCCTCGACGCCGGCGTCGACGCCGTCGCCGAGACCGGCCGCGACATCCAGGTCGGCCAGCTGATCACCGCGATGCGCCACGCCGACCGCGGCCAGGAAATCGCCGAGCTGGCCGTCCGTCACCGCAACGACGGCGCCGTCGGCTTCGACATCGCCGGTGCCGAGGACGGCTTCCTGCCGTCCCGTTTCAAGGACGCCTTCACCTACCTGGCCCAGCACAACTTCCCGGCCACGGTCCACGCCGGGGAAGCCGCAGGACTGGAAAGCATCCAGTCTGCCCTGGTCGACGGACGCGCCCTGCGCCTGGGCCACGGAGTCCGGATCGCCGAGGACATCACCGTTGAATTCGAAGACGAGGATGCCGACGCCGAGAGCGATGAAGTCGACGACAACATCGGCATGGTCACCCTCGGCGAGCTGGCCAGCTGGGTCCGCGACCGCGGCATCGCGCTGGAAATCTGCCCGTCGTCCAACCTGCAGACCGGTGCCGTCGCCGGCTTCGGCGAGGGAATCGAAAGCCACCCGCTGGACATGCTCTACCAGCTCGGCTTCAACGTCACCATCAACACGGACAACCGGCTCATGAGCGGCGTGACCCTCACGGATGAGTTCGAACTGCTGGTCGAGACGTTCGACTACGACCTCGACGACCTGCTGGAGCTGACGCTGAACGCAGCCGAGGCAGCCTTCCTGCCGCTTGAGGAGAAGGAAGCCCTCGTCGAATACATCAACGAGGCTTACTCCGACCTTGGCTAACGAGGACAACCCAGTGGGCGCGCTGGCCGGTGTGATTGCCGAGCTGCGCGCCCACTGCCCCTGGATGGGTGCCCTCACCCACGAATCCCTCGTGGAGTACCTCCTCGAGGAGGCCTACGAGGTGGCGGAAACCATCGAGACGGCCGCCGGCGACGCCGAGCTGAAGGCCGAACTGGGCGACGTCCTGCTCCAGGTGGTCCTCCACGCCCGGCTCGCCCAGGAGCGCGCCGCCTTCGACCTCGACGACGTCGCCCGCGGCCTCACCGCCAAAATGATCCGGCGCAACCCGCATGTCTTCCGGCCGGACGGCTCGCTGCAGGAGACTTTTCCGGCGACGATGGAGGAAATCGTCCGGAAATGGGATGCGGTCAAGCGTTCGGAGCAGGTGCTGCACTCCGGGCACCCGCACTCCGGCACTGACCCCTCCCTGAGCCGGGGGCCCCTCGGCGGAGTCCCCGCCGCCCTTCCGGCGCTGGCCCGGGCCCAGAAACTCCTGGACCGCGCCGAACGTGCGGGCCTCCCCGCGTCCGTTGAGCCGGTCGGGATACCGTCCACGGAAGAGGACCTCGGGGACCTGCTCTTCGCGGTCGCCGCCGCCGCGCGGGCCCGGGGGCTCGATGCCGAACGCGCCCTGCGCGGCGCCAACCGCCGCTTCCAGGAGACCCGCTCCCCGCCGTCGACGCCGTGATCCGCCAAAATGACGTCCGGGGACTGGATAGGTTTCTGTAACTTATCCCACTCTCGACTAGGCTGGGTAGCGACGAGGACGTCGGTTTTTCAGCATGATCCCAGCTTGATTTCCCATCAGATTCCCAGCAGATCGCTTCACCCAAAGGAGCCTATCCATGGCGCTTATCGATGCCATCCACGCCCGCGAGATCCTCGATTCCCGTGGCAACCCCACCGTAGAAGTTGAAGTCCTGCTCTCGGACGGCCAGATCGGCCGCGCAGCAGTTCCCTCCGGCGCCTCCACCGGCGAGCACGAGGCCGTTGAACTCCGCGACGGCGACAAGGGCCGTTACCTCGGCAAGGGCGTCCAGAAGGCCGTCGACGCCGTCATCGACCAGATCGCCCCGGCCCTGATCGGCTTCGACGCGACCGACCAGCGCAGCATCGACCAGGCGATGATCGACCTGGACGGCACCGCCAACAAGAGCAAGCTCGGCGCCAACGCTATTCTGGGCGTGTCCCTGGCCGTCGCCAACGCCGCAGCGGCCTCCGCCGACCTGCCGCTCTACAAGTACCTCGGCGGCCCCAACGCCCACGTCCTGCCCGTGCCGCTGATGAACATCCTCAACGGCGGCTCGCACGCCGACTCCGACGTCGACATCCAGGAATTCATGGTTGTCCCGCTCGGCGCCGAGACCTTCTCAGAAGGCCTGCGCTGGGGCGTTGAGGTCTACCACGCGCTCAAGGCGGTCCTGCAGGCCAAGGGCCTGTCCACCGGCCTCGGCGACGAGGGCGGCTTCGCACCGAACCTGCCATCCAACCGCGCGGCCCTTGACCTCATCCAGGAAGCCATCCGCAATGCCGGCTACACCCCGGGCAAGGACATCGCCCTCGCCCTGGACGTGGCCTCCTCCGAGTTCTTCAAGGACGGCGCCTACCAGTTCGAAGGCAAGGCCCTCAACTCCTCCGAGATGAGCGCCTACTACGCCGAGCTCGTCGCCGACTACCCGCTGGTGTCCATCGAGGACCCGCTGGACGAAAACGACTGGGAAGGCTGGAAGACCCTCACCGACGCCATCGGCGACAAGGTCCAGATCGTTGGTGACGATCTCTTCGTCACCAACCCGGAGCGCCTGCAGACCGGCATCGACTCGAAGACGGCCAATTCGCTGCTCGTGAAGGTCAACCAGATCGGTTCCCTGACCGAAACCCTGGATGCCGTCTCCCTCGCCCAGCGCGCGGGTTACACCACCATCACCTCGCACCGCTCCGGCGAGACCGAGGACACCACGATCGCTGACATCGCCGTTGCCACCAACGCGGGCCAGATCAAGACCGGTGCCCCGGCCCGCTCCGAGCGCGTCGCCAAGTACAACCAGCTGCTGCGCATCGAAGAGGAACTCGACGACGCCGCACGCTACGCCGGCCGGAGCGCTTTCCCGCGTTTCAAGGGCTAGTAACCGCACGAACTGAGAACCGGTGGCTATGGTTGAAAGACCATGGCCACCGGTTCCTTTTTTGGCGCTCTTGTAGTGCCGCGCAGCCGGTTCCGGCCGGCTCCGGTCCGGGCTGCACTGGCCAAGGGGATCAGCACTGAACACAGCAAGCCGGCCGGGTGAGAACCCGGCATTACAGGAGTGACATGGCTACCCGTCGACCCAAGGTTCCCCGGGCCACGCCTGCGGCCCCGAAGGCTCAGGACACAAACGACGGCGGCGACGTCATCCAGGCTGATTTCGGCGTTTCCCGCGAGTCCCACCCCCACGCGTCCGGCAAGCCCCACTCGGCCGGCCCGCACACCGGCGGATCCCCACGGCAGGCCGCCACTCCGCCGGCCGCTGCCCGGAAAAACACAGCGGCGGCGGGCACACGGAAGTCAGATGCCGCGAAGTCAGGCGCCGCTACGTCAGGCCCAGGGACGTCCGGCACAGCCAAGTCCGGCACGGCGCCAGGCACAGCGAAGCCGGGCTCAGCCAAGCCAGGCACGGCCAAACAGTCCAAGGACGGTTCCGCGCACGCGGGGGAGCACCTCAGCCCGGTTCCCGCCAAGGCATTCTCCGGCCGGATGCTGGCGCTGTTCGTCGTCATGATTGCCATCACCATCATGCTGGCGCCCACGGTCAAGATCTTTTTCGAAAAGCGGGCCGAAATCGCCGCGCTTCAGGCGGACATCTCGGCCAAACAGTCCCAGCAGAGTGACCTTCGGCTCCAGGTCTCCCGGTGGCAGGATCCGAACTACGTGAAACAGCAGGCCCGCGACCGCATTAACATGGTTATGCCCGGAGAGACGGGCTACTGGGTCTTCGGCAGCGATCTGCCGGCCGGAACCTCCAGTGGCGCGGCCGGTGCAGGATCAGTACAGGACCCGGCCGAGCTGCCCTGGGTGGACTCCCTCTGGGACTCCATCCGGCGCTCGGCAACAGACTAAGACGCGGCGCCCGCCGCAGGATTGTCCGCCGGACAAGCCAGACAGGGCAGGAAGGTGCCGCGCCCGTGGACGAGAACCCAGTGGACGAGAACCTGATGGCAGTGCACCCGGCAAGCCCTGAGAGCGCCCGTTCCCAGACGGAATCCCGCAGGCCCTCGCCCCGCGACCTCGACGTCCTGAGCCGCCAGCTGGGCCGCCCGGTGCGTGACGTCGTGGAGATTCCGGCCCGCTGCGTCTGCGGCAACCCGCTGGTGGCGGCCACTTCCCCGCGGCTGAGCAACGGCACACCCTTCCCCACAACCTTCTACCTGACGCACCCGGTCATCACCTCGGCGGTGTCGCGCCTCGAGGCGGCAGGCCTGATGAATGAGATGAACGAGCGGCTCGGGGGAGACCCGGCCCTGGCGGCGGACTACCGAGCCGCCCACGAGGCGTACCTGGCCTCCCGCGCCGAGATCGGGGCCAGGTCCGGGATCGGAGCCGTGCCCGAGATCGACGGCATCTCCGCAGGGGGCATGCCCACCCGCGTCAAATGCCTGCACGTCCTGGTGGGCCATTCACTCGCCGCCGGACCAGGCGTGAATCCGCTCGGCGACGAGGCCATCGCAGCCATCGGCGAATGGTGGACCAAGGACCGCTGCTACTGCGACGGCGCCTGGGACACCGGCGGTGAAGCCCCCTCGCAGGACCTCAGCCGGCACGGCCCGCAGGGACTCCCGGAGATCGTGGGCCGTCCGGCCCCGGTCCGGAAGGCACGCGCCGCTGATCCCGGCGATACCCCCGACGCCGGAACGGCACAGGAAGCCGGAACTGCCGGAACCGCCACCGCAGACGGGGCCGCCCAGTGACCCGCGTGGCCGCCGTCGACTGCGGCACCAACTCGATCCGCCTGCTCATCGCCGACACGGACACCGACGGCGCGGCTCCCCGGCTGGCAGACGTCGTGCGCGAAATGCGCGTCGTCCGGCTCGGCCAGGGCGTGGACGCCACCGGCGAACTCGCCCAGGAGGCGCTGGACCGGACCTTCGCAGCCGCCGCGGACTACGCCGGGCAGATCCGCCGGCACGGGGCGACCAAGCTCCGCTTCGTCGCGACCTCCGCCACCCGCGACGCCGGCAACCGGCAGGTCTTCGTCGATGGCATCCGCGAGATCCTCGGGGTGGAACCCGAGGTCATCACCGGGGACGAGGAAGCCGCCCTGTCCTTCGCCGGCGCCAGCAGTGTGCTCCCCTCCCGCGGCGAGGACCCGGTCCTCGTGGTCGACCTCGGCGGCGGCAGCACCGAGTTCGTGCTGGGCAACGCCGGCGGCGTCATCGCCGCGAAAAGCGTCGACATCGGCTGTGTCCGGATGACCGAACGCCACCTGCGCAGCGACCCGCCCACGGCAGAACAGATTGCCGCCGCGGAGGCCGACGTCGACGCTGCCATCGATGAGGCGGCCCGGACTGTCCCGCTGGACCGCAGCGCCGCCGTCGTCGGGGTGGCCGGTTCCATCACCACCATCACGGCCCACGCGCTCCGCCTGGCGGAGTACTCCCCGGCGGCGATCCACGGCACCGAGCTCTCGCTCGACGTCGTGCGCCGGGCCTGCAGCGAACTGCTGGCGATGTCACACGCGGAACGGGCTGCCCTGCCCTACATGCACCCGGGCCGGGTGGACGTGATCGGGGCAGGCGCCCTCGTGTGGCGGCGCGTCCTGGAACGGCTCGCCGAAGCCACCGGCCACAGGGTCACGACGGCCGTCACCAGTGAACACGATATTCTTGACGGAATTGCCTTGAGCATCAGCTAGGCCGCAGGCTGGCTGGACTGTGTGTCCGCCGGACGCGCCGCCCGCGGCGCCCCTTTCCGACATCCCCGCCCGGATCCCTCCGGCAGTCCGCAGCGCCACCGTATCCGCAGCACCACCGCTGTCCCGCCGATAGGACCTGAAATGACCAGAGCAACAGCCCGGCGCCGCCGGACCGCCTCCGCGTTAATGGCCTTGGCCCTTGCGGGGGGCACCCTCACGACGGCCTTGACCGCGGCCCCGGCCGCGCACGCAGACGCCTGGCGCGACAAGGAATACTGGCTTGCCGAATCCGGCATCACCAAAGCCTGGGAAGTCTCCAAGGGCGCCAACGTCAAGGTCGCCGTGATCGACAGCGGCGTGGATGGCAAGCACCCCGACCTCGCCGGAGTGCTGGCCGGCGGCGTCGACATCTCCGGTGCCGGAACCCCGGACGGCCAAAAAAGCATCGGCGCGAAACCCGAGCACGGCACCCTCGTAGCCACCATGCTGGCAGGCCGCGGCCACCAGCCCCCCGATTCGACGGCGAAGCCCAGCCCAAGCCCGGGCCCGGCCGTCAGCCCGGACGGGATCGTCGGGGTGGCGCCGGAAGCGCAGCTGCTGTCCGTCTCCACCTGGCTCGGATCGGCCAACCCCGGCGGCAAGAGCGACCAGGACCAGATTCCCCAGGCCGTCCGCTGGGCCGTCGACAACGGAGCCCGCGTCATCAACATCTCACTGGGCAGCACCTCACCGGAATGGCCGCAAAGCTGGGATGCGGCCTTCCTCTACGCCGAGCAGAAGGACGTGGTGATCGTCGCCGCCGCAGGCAACCGGGGCGGCGGCAACATCCAGGTCGGGGCCCCGGCCACCATCCCCGGGGTGCTGACCGTCGCCGGTCTGGACCGCAAGGGAACCGCCAGCATCGATTCTTCATCCCAGGGCATCAGCATCGGCGTCGCTGCCCCCGCGGAAAACCTGATCGGCGGCCTGCCCGGCGGCGGCTACGCGGAATGGGCCGGCACGTCCGGCGCCACCCCGATCGTGGCCGGCGTTGCGGCCCTGATCCGCTCCAAATGGCCGGACATGACGGCCAGCCAGGTCATCAACAGAATCGTCAGCACCGCGAAGGACGCCGGCGCCCCGGGGAAAGACCCGCTCTACGGTTTCGGCATCCTCGACGCCGAGGCCGCGCTCAAGGCCGACGTGGCCGACACGCGGACCAATCCGCTGGGTTCGATCTCCGACTGGATCCG
>NZ_MQTS01000094.1:0-7514 GCF_020532825.1 Arthrobacter sp. SO3 | reverse complement strand
GGCCACGACGCCGGCCGCCGCCGCGGCGGCCCCGTCCAGCGCGGCACCCACCCTCCCGGAGGCCACCGTCCCGGTCGCGGAGCCCCCGTCCGAACTCGACGGCGCCGTGCCGGCCATGGTGGTGCTCGGTTTCGGCGGACTGTTCCTGTGCATCGTGGCCGCCGCTGTCTTCCAGCTCCGCCGGGCGGCACGCACGCCCCCTGCGGAGGGCCCCGACGGCCCCGGGGACCAGGACACCGGAGCGCGTGATTCGGTGGATTCCAGCGGGAAACCGTAGTTAGTGAAGTTTTTCACAAACTACGGTATTCTTGGGGAATGGCATCCTCCCCTCAGCTCCAGGACCGTCCCAGGGTACTCGTCGTCGGCGGCGGGTACGTCGGCCTGTACGTAGCCCTCAAACTGCAGAAGAAGATCGCGAATGCCGGTGGCATCGTCACCGTCGTTGATCCCCTGCCCTACATGACCTACCAGCCCTTCCTCCCCGAAGTTGCCGGCGGCAACATCGAGGCACGCCACGCCGTTGTCTCGCACCGCCAGCACCTCAAGCAGACCGAACTCATCCAGGGGCGCGTCCTCTCGATCGACCACGTAAACCGCACTGCCGTGGTTGCCCCGGCTGACGGCGGCGAGAACTTCGAGGTTCCCTACTTCGACGTCGTGGTGGCCGCAGGCGCCATCACCCGGACCTTCCCGATCAAGGGACTCGCGGACAAGGGCATCGGCCTGAAGACCATCGAGGAAGCCGTTGCCCTGCGCAACAAGGTCCTCGACCGGATCGAAGCCGGCTCGCTGATGACGGACCCGGCCGAGCGCGCCCGCGCCCTGACCTTCGTCGTCGTCGGCGGCGGCTTCGCCGGCATCGAGTGCATCACCGAAATGGAAGACCTCGCCCGCGCCGCGGTCAAAAACAACCCCCGCGTCAAGCAGGAGGAAGTCCGCTTCGTCCTGGTTGAAGCGATGGGACGCATCATGCCCGAGGTCACCGCCAGCCAGGCCGAATGGGTCGTCGAGCACCTGCGCAGCCGCGGCATCGAGGTCCTGCTCAACACCTCGCTGGACAACGCCGAGGGCTCCCTGAAGCTCATCAACCTCCCGGACAAGTCCGCGGCCCAGGACTTCCAGGCCGACACCCTGGTCTGGACTGCCGGTGTGCAGGCCAACCCGATGGTCCGTTCCACCGATTTCCCGCTCGAACCGCGCGGCCGCGTCCGGGTCCTCGCGGACCTGCGCATCGCCGGTGACGAAGGCATCATCGAAAACGCCTGGGCTGCCGGCGACGTGGCGGCGGTGCCGGACCTCACGGGCAACGGCCTTCCGGACGGCACCTGTGTTCCGAACGCCCAGCACGCGCTGCGCCAGGCCAAGCGCCTCGCCAAGAACCTGTGGGCCTCCCGCTGGGACAAGCCGCTCAAGGATTACAAGCACAAGAACCTCGGTGCCGTCGCCGGCTTCGGCGAATGGAAGGGTGTTGCCAACATCAACCTTCTGGGCCGCATCGGCCTCAAGGGCCCGCTGGCCTGGCTGGCGCACCGCGGCTACCACGGCCTGGCCATGCCGACCGTGGAACGTAAGATCCGGGTCATTTTCGGTTGGATCCTGGCCTTCTTCATGGGCCGCGACACCACCCAGCTGATCGACCTGGACAACCCGCGCGGCGCCTTCGTCGCCGCCGCGACGCCGGCCCCCAAGCCGGCCGCAGCTCCCGCTTCTCCCGCGGCGCCTGCCGACGCGAAGCCGGCTGCAGAGGCCAGCAAGGCAGCAAACAAGGAAGCAGTCCCGGCTGACTCCAAATAGCCTCCAGCAGCATCCGACGGCGGCCGTCCCCTTCCGGGGGAGCGGCCGCCGTCGCCGTTAAGCGGCATTCCGCCGCGGGCGGCCTGCCCGGGCGAGCCCGGGCAGGCACCTAGACTGGCACGATGACAGCTGAAAAGGACCTTCACACCCTGCTGGCCACCATGCACCCGGAAATCCGCGAAGGCGAGTTCGTCTACGTCCTCTGGCCGGAGGGCCGTCCCCTCGCCGGGGCGATCTCGGCCGCCGTCCGCGAAGCCGAAGGGCTGACCGTTGTGCTGTCCCGGGCCGAGGCCGATAGCCTCGGGCTGGTCTACGACTTCGTCGGCGCCTGGATCACCCTCCAGGTGCATTCCTCGTTGGCAGCTATCGGCCTGACCGCAGCCGTCAGCGCAGCCCTCACCGAGGCCAAAATCAGCTGCAATGTCCTCGCCGGTTTCCACCATGACCATCTCCTGGTCCCGATAGCTGACGCTGACCGGGCGCTCGAGGTGCTGCACGAGCTGGTCGCAGCCAACGGGGAACACAAACCCGCCCCGGAGCTGGTGCTGCGCAGCGAACAGCCCGGCGACCGGCCCGCCATTCTCGCCCTCACCGCCGCTGCTTTCGCCGTCTCCCCGGTCACCGGACTGCCGGTCGAAGGCGAACCCGATGAGATGCGGCTCCTGGCCGCGCTCTTCGACTGCGAGGAATACCTGCCGGAGTTCAGCGTCGTCGCGGAGCTCGACGGGGAGCTCGTGGGGCACGTGATCAGCACCCGCGGCTGGGTGGGGGCCCTGGAGCTCCTGGGTCTCGGCCCGATCGGTGTTGTGCCGCGCCTGCAGCGACACGGCATCGGCGGTGCGCTGATGAAGGAAACGATTGCCCGGGCCAACGCCGCGGGGGAGCGCGGCATCGCCCTGCTGGGGGACCCGGAATACTACTCGCGGTTCGGCTTCGTGACGTCGACGTCCCTCGGCGTGGACGCCCCCGAACCGGACTGGGGTGCGCACTTCCAGTTGCTTCCGCTGGCCGTCTGGCCGGGCGGCGTGAGCGGAACTTTCCGCTACGCCAAGCCGTTCGACATCGCTTAGCGCGGGTCCGGACGGGATACCATGGACCGGGCGCCCCAGTAGCCCAATTGGCAGAGGCAGCGGACTTAAAATCCGCGTGTTCCGGGTTCGAGTCCCGGCTGGGGCACTACGGACTACCCCGTCAGATCGTTGAATCGGCGGGGTTTTTCCATGTCCGCGGTAAGGTCAAAAAGTGTTGGCAATGGTGCGTCTGGTGACAAGTTGGTGACAAAGTCTTGCTACCCTCCGAAATTGTCGGAAAGTGGTGACAAGAATCCGTGTTCTCTGAGGCGTTCCCGATGATGCTCGGAGCCGTGTGTGAGCCTCGGTTGCCTTCAATGACGTGGTTTCGTCATCGCTGCGTTGGGCGGTCTGCTCGGTGCTGAGCCGTCGCTAATGGCGTTGCTGGCGTTGCTGGCGATGGTAGTGATAACAGTTGCGGGCTTGGACCTGCCTAGGGACAATCGGATCGCTGACCGTGGGTCTCGCCAGCGTCAACCCGAGGCGCTGTACGAGCCCCTGAGAGCCCAGCAGCCCCACCCCGGTCCTTACTGGCCGTCCGAGCGGTTTGAGAGCCGCGAGAGCGCTTTTGAGTTCTGCTTGCCGGGACAGTTGACGAAGTAGTAAGCAGTCTGAATAGATGTGTTCAAGCCGACGCCGTTGCCGTCATCCATGGCATCAGCGTTGGCGTACGCTTAAAGAGCCACCGAGGATCGCCCCCCATGATTCTCGGTGGTTGACTTTGATGGAAGCAGGAAGCCCCGGTCTCGTGATGAGAGCCGGGGCTTCTTTCATGCTTACTGCTTTTTACTTAGCGCGTGCCTTGCTGGCCTTCTGACGAGGGTCGAGAACCAAAGCGGCGATGAGGGCCAAGCCACCAGTGATCAAGTCAGCGATGACAAGACCGTTGTTGTCGTCATTCTTGTCTCTTGCTTTTCGGAACCATTGAAAGTTGCTGAGATATTGCCAAGGGCAATCAGGGCGAGTTCGGCAGGGATGAGGACAGTGTTGTCATCTCCTATTGGCGTAACCTATCCGGCGCTCCAGTTGCGGAGTTCGGTGCATCCCTTGTTTGGCCTACAAGAATCCGATTCCACAACTTTCGCGTTCAAGGGCTTGTAGCCTTCAATGTCCAGCCAAGTAGTCCTACGGCGAGGCACTTCTTCTTTCGAGATCAGGTCATTGCACACATCGTGGATAGCAGTCTCGGTGCTTACGTCGGAGTTCCGCAAAGTGTTGGCGAGTCACCGTATCAGTGTGCTGCTGACGGCTGACGGCTGGCGTGTCCGGGTCCAGTTCGAAACGGGATCAACCGCAAATATCCGCGGGTAAGTTCAGTAGTCTGGCTAGATAAGTAACTCGAAGGAGCAAGATGTTTGAGATCGAGGTGTTCAGCAACCCAGTGATGGCGTTGGTGGGTGAGGGCGGGCTGCTGACTGAGCTTTATCTCGCGGCTCAGTACGACGAATCGCTGATCAAACCCGCGCTGCTCTTAGCCGACCGGGTCACGCTGAAAACTCATCGCGCCGATCTCATATTGAACGAGAAGCGCGACCACAGAATGATTAATTGGCCCGTCCCCTTGACTGCAAGGTATCGGGGAATCTCGTCGCGCCGCGACCCCGAAGAATTGCGCATGCTAGGGCTGGACGAGCGCGACCTCCTCACTGAAGCTGAGCTTGAGCGATACGCGTCAGTTCTTGAGTCCGGCGCTTTCGACGGCGAACCTGCCGAGGACGAACCTGAGGCTCTCTGGCAGGAGTTCGTTGAGCGTGCTGAGCCATATAGGTTGGCCATAATGGAGTTACATCGGGCCAAAGGGCTCGCGCTTGAAAGCAAAGCCCTCCGAGACTTGTCGGAGCGAGGCCTGCTGGAGGAAAGCCCTTGGGACCAGACGCCGAAGACTCGTCCTCAGCAGATCATCGACAACCTCACCGGCGAGAATGCCGAGTTTGAACGTGCCTTCTTGTCGATGGCCGCCGACGTCGCCAACTCGCCTAAAAGTGTCATGTTCGACGACGCAGTCGGCTCTAGAATAGCCCAGTCGCGGCCCCAGATCGGTGGGGTGGACTCCGCGTTCGTTGTGGCTGGAGCGGTCGATCTAATGCGGATGGTTGAGGGGGTCACAGAACTCCCCATTGATGAAGTTGCCGACATACGCGACGAGCTTTCCACCTACATCCAGCCGTTCCGCGCCTTCATGCTGGAGGTAGCTTCAGACGTGAACTTCGAGGGCTTAAGCGACGCGGAAAGGGCGCGCGAGCTCAAGCTCGCGTGGGAACGAGAGGTGGAACCTGCTGTTAGCGACATGCGTGCCCACGTCGAGGGCGCGAGTTTCAGGCGGAACGCCATCGACGTATTCTCCAACAGCGCCGAAACCCTTCAGACCGTTGGCATGGCAATCGGCATAGCCGGGGTTGCTGGATTCACAGGGCTTTCGACCTTGACTGCGGCAGGGGCAGCTGCGCCGCCAATCTTAAAGGCCTTTATGGGTTCGATCCGAGCCAAGCAAGACGTCAAGAGGAACCGCGCGTACTTCGTGCATGCCATGAGTCGCATCGCCAGAGAGCGGCGAAGCGGCACTTAGCTGCGAAATAACAATGTAACTCAGGAGGTGGCTGCGCACGGGTTGGCGAGGTGTTCGGTAGCAAGGAACGCAGCGCCCGCAGGACGCTTTGCATTCAGAGACTAACGGTTCCCCGGCAGCTAATGACATGCGCGCTGTACGTGTTGCGGATGGAATGCAACCGGACGACGCAGGTCCCGACGACTCATAGTTGGTGATCTTCGTTGTGGAAGCGCGAGAGCCCGCAGCCGGTCTTTGCTGACTGCTGCGGGCTCCCGTGGGGGAGTGGTGAGGGTTACAGTTCAGGAACGGCGGCATCCCATTCGGCTGCGTTGTAGGTCTGTATCGCAAACTGCTCATAGAAGCGTCGGTATGATGTCTCGGGACCAACGAACTCCTTCAAGTAGCGGCGTTCGAACGCCTCTACTTTTGGATCTGTGACATACACAACTGAGTCAAAGCGACCACATGCAAGAGCGTTTGCGTAACCTACAACGATGGCTTTCTTGTCCTTGATGTTCTTGCGGTTAAGTTCAAGTTCCACGGCTATGACCCCTTCGCCCGGCTTTGTCACCACAAGATCAGGACGGTGACTACCACCGTTCTCGTTGGGGAAGTTGAAGTGGTCCGTGTGATCCCTGAACTGATCGGTCTCCTTGAATGAAAGGTCCTTGCGGATGGCATTGTCGCCTACATAGCCATTGGAGGTCTTGTCCAAGGCGCGCATTTCCTCACTGGCTGCGAGCATCTCGTCGTCAGTGATGAATTGGTAACCGTCGTTCTTGAAATGGATTATCAAAGCGGCAAGACCAAGGGTGTGTGCCCACTTCGATTCCTTTGGAGCAGCACGAGCCTTCTGTGGCTTCGGAGGTGTAGTGATGCGCTGGTGACGGGGACGATTGTCAGGGTATGGCTTATCGATGGCTTCGTAGCCATCCCATGTCAGGAACCAAACAGTGACTCCTGCGCGGTTGTTCTTATATTCAACTAGCCCAGCCTTGCGCAGGACAGTCAGGCGTGCCTTAATGCCATCAGCGGAAGCGGGTTTCAGTTCGCCGGTTCGTACATCCTTGTAGAAGAAGTTCGTCAGGGCCCCCGAGATGAGCAGGGCAGTGGCGACATTGACCTTTCCAAGGAATCTCAGGAGTTCCTTGTCCCGTGGCGTGATGACCGATCCACGATTACGCTTCTTGGCTGCTGCTGACCGGTTGGCACTTACCTTGGGTTCTTTGACCTGATTGATCGGGGCGGGAACAGGTTGCTTCTCAGTGATGACAGGCAAGGTCTTCCGGACAGGGATAGCAGGCAGGGAACGAGCAGAGGACGTGGCTGTAGCGGTGGCTCTCGGAACGCTCGGCGTCTGGCTTGCAGGTGGTGTGACCGGATGACTTATAGGAATGCTCGGCAGGGATCGGGTCGCCACTGCTGTTGTGGACGCGCTGCGTCGACGCAGGCTGGCAGCAAGGCCTCCGGATAACTTGGGGCGGTTGGTTAGGTTCTCGTTCATGAGGTTCCTTTCGGGATAGATGGTTGGATTCACCTTCTTTATCGGCGTTTATCCAGCCTTATGCCCTCTACTGAGTGGTCCATTGACGCCATTTAGAGCAAATGGGTTCTATCGAGGGGTCTGTCGAGGGGATAAGGCTGTTCGATCGATATAAACAAACCGAGAACACGCGTTTTTGTCCTAAATGCGGTTTGTCCCCGCAGTTCGACCAACCTGCCCCCTATTCTGTATCTCTCTTTCAGTAATCATCCCTCCCGCAGTTCCCCGCGAGCATCCTCCACGAGCCCCTGAATAGTCCTACAATCGCTTACCGTCCACAAATGTAAACACCACTCACTAATAAGAAGTGAATCGCTTAGAGAGCCACACGGCGTTTGGAGCCCTCAATTGCACGACGCATCAGAAAGCAACACGGAAAGTATCGAGAACAAAGTGTGAACACGCGGGGAATTCAAAGAGCGACGCTGTAACCAAAGAGCACCCGGGAAAGAAGCCAAGAAAAGGTAAGTGCATACAGGAGGCACTTTCCGTATTGATGGCGCTACATAACCCATACACATTGAAAGCATCGATAGCACTTGTCCCATCCGTGTGGGGG
>NZ_MQTS01000093.1:13813-63617 GCF_020532825.1 Arthrobacter sp. SO3 | reverse complement strand
ACTATGGTTATCAACAGCCAGCCTTGGCAGCGTAGAAGAATCCATTCAATCCGCTGTCCGAAATCTCCGCAGCAGCTCAGCCCATTCTTGTTGGTGGGTCGTGCCTCCTTTTGTGTTTGGGTAGCGTTGTCGCTGGTTATCTGTTCATGGCGGGGAAGGTCGCTAACTGCATGGCCGGGCGCTGGCAGGTGGACTACCCAGGCGAAACACCCCGAACGCTTCACCACTATCACCGACCCCAAAATCCTCGCACTCCCCGGACCCGCGTGAATCAATCCACCCAAGGAAATCACCGAACAGTCAGCCGCGTAACTCCCCTTGATACCGTTCAGCTTGAAAAATTCCGGGCTCGCAGGTTGCTTGCCCCATGGTGCGGCTGAGCTTCGTACGATGCGATGGCGTGACAACGGCGACCACACTCAGGCCAGGTTGGTGCCTATGGCTCCGGTGAAATAGGGGACGAGCCAGATGGCCCAGACGAGAAGTGAAAACTTGTGGAAGCGTTTCTTCTCGACATCGCGATTTCGCAGCAACACGATGACGGCCCAGCCTAGGTGGATCACCATGAGCAGCAATGCTGCCGCCCCGGTGACGGCCATCACGGCGTTGAGGCCCGCACCGATTCCACCGGGCCGAACTTCGCCTGATGCCGCGAGTTGAGTCATCAGGTACGTTCCGCTGGCGTCGCAGATCAGGCCGAGTGCAAAGAATCCCGCATGCCACCACTTCAGAACGCGTTGGAGATGCTCCGACCATACGCCGATCGAGTAAAAGACCAGAGCTGAGGTGATGAGGATGATCGCAGGCAAGAGCATGTCTCGAGACTACGGGTGCAGCGATTTCTCAGGATCATCCAGAAGGTTGATGCGGGGATGCCTCCGCATCCGCGCATTGCCTTCGTGGTCGAGGATGACATGACGGAACGGTGGGATGCCGTGGTGCTTATGGAGCGTTCGGTGTCAGGTCCCAGTGACCGGCCAAGGCACCCGCGACCGACCCGACGGCCTTCTTGGTCCGCTGAGAGGCGTTTCGTCAACCGGTCACGGAGCTTGGATGGTTTGATTAGTCCGTGCTCCGTCTAAAACGCCGTATGGCTGTCAGCCTGTTCGCGGTTTGTCTCATCACCGCGTTCTCGTTCTGGGCAACCCGGCAGTCCGGCGCAGACGTCCGCGGGGCCCTCTCCGCACCCCTGCGAGCGGGGGTGAAACTTGACATGTTCTCCACCGGCATCAGCACCGCCGTTGACGTGACCCCGAGTCCGGATGCCCAGTGGCTCATCCGGGCTGCCGCGCAGACCGGGATCCCTGCCCGCGCGCTCCGGGCCTACGTTGCAGCTGCAGCCACTGCCAACGTTTCCGCTCCGACGTGCGGGATCGGCTGGAACACCGTGGCAGCCGTCGGCTCCGTCGAATCCGCGCACGGAACTTACGGCGGCGGCAGCCTCGACACCGCAGGGCAGGCGAGCGGCCCCATTCTGGGCCCGAGCCTCAACGGCGCCGGATTCGCCGCCATCGCCGACACGGACGCAGGTGCCCTGGACGGCGACGCCCGCTGGGACCACGCCGTCGGACCCATGCAGTTCATCCCCTCCACCTGGCAGCTTGTAGGCCAGGACGGGAACGGCGACGGAACGGCGGACCCGTTCAATATCGACGACGCCGCCCTCAGCGCGGCGACCTATCTGTGCGCCCGCGGCCGTGACCTCACAACCGCCCAAGGATGGACCGACGCCATCTACTCCTACAACCAGTCCGATCCCTACATTCGCCAGGTGCGGGCCCAAGCCACCGCATACGCCGCGAAGACGGGCACCGCCGAATGAGTCCACGGGCTGAAGGCCGCCCATGGCGGTGAGTGTCAGGGGGGTGTCCCTATGCTTTTGGTCAAGCGGCTTGGGGAGTTTTTTCCTGGTAGAGGGTTCCGTTTTTGAGCATGGCGAAGATGACGTCGCATCGGCGTCGGGCGAGGCAGATGACGGCGGCGTTGTGTTTCTTGCCTTGTTCGCGTTTCCGCTCGTAGTAGGCCTTGGAGAGCGGGTCATGGCACGAGGCGATCCAGGCGGACCTGAAGAGCGCGTTCTTGAGTTGTTTGTTGCCGGAGCGGGCGGGGAATTCGCCGCGGATGGAGGTCCCGGAGCGGCGGGTGACGGGTGCGATGCCGGCGTAGGCGGCGAGATGGCCGGAGGTTTTGAAGCTGCTCGCGTCGCCGATGGTCAGGAGTATCGTCGCTGCGGTCTTGATGCCTACTCCCGGCATGGACATCAAGACCGTGGAAAGAGGGAAGTCATCGAGGAGTTTTTCGACTTCGTCGGCGACGATCGTGCGCTGGTGTTTGAGTTCCTTGATCTGGGCAGCGACGCGCGGGATGACGAGTTCGACAGCGTCCGTTCCGGCGACGGTGACGGTCTGCTCTCCGAAGGCGGTGAAGATTGCATCCACGATATTGGCCGGGTCCTTCCGGTTGTGGTTGCGGGCCCAGCGCAGCACGTTGGACCGGCCTGCAGCGCGCAGGCCCGTGGGGCCGGCGTATTTGATCAGCAGCTCCAGGACCAGTGGACGGGTCAGGACCGTGCCGGGAAAGGCGCGCTCCAGGGCCGGGAAGATCTGCAGCAGCAGGGACCGCAGCCGGTTGATCGCACGGGTGCATTCGTGGGTCAGGTCGGCGTCGAACCCGGAGAGAACCTTCAGTGCGGAGAGGACCTCGCTGTCCCGGTCCACGGCCCGCAGCGTGTGCGGCATCGCCCGGGCTGTCTCTGCGATGATGAACGCGTCCCGGGCGCCCGTTTTCGAATTACCGGGATACAGGTTTGCTGCTTTGCGCATGGCCAGCCCGGGCAGGTAGGCGACTTCGCAGCCGCAATCCCGGGCCACTGCCACGGGCAGCGCGCCGATGGTGTTGGGCTGGTCCACGACCATCAGCACGTTCCCGTGCTGCTGCAGCGTCGTGAAAAGCTCCCGCAGCCGGGCTTCGTCCTGCGGTAAAGGCTTATCAAAAAGGCGTTCGCCGGCGCGGCTGAGCGCGGTGGCGTGGTGTTCGCTTTTGCCGACATCGAGTCCGCAGTAAACGTCGAATCCCTGATCCATGCTGGCGCTCCTTTGCACCACTAAATGGCCGCAGTCACGACACCCGCTGCCGGCACCCACGTTACGAAGAGACCTGGACCCGCTGGTCCGGCCTTGTCCCTATCAGCGGTCAACAAGTGCCTCCGAACCCGGCGACAACACCCCCCCTGTGAGTCTTGATGTGGCTGGTCCGGGACCGGCTGGCAGGGTTGGTACTGGCCGCCCCTCCTTGGCTGTGACTCAACACCCCCTCGGCCCCTTCGTGGGCCTTGGATCCGAATTGTCCAGTCAGGGGATGGCGGCCGGTGCCTGCCCGGCCCACGCCGATGGCTTGATTAGAAGACTGCCCAGCCCCCTTGGGGCTGTGGCCCATCACAGGAATGCCTCGGAGTGACCTTCACCCGGGCCGACGCAGGCCGCGCCGCGGCTAGAAGTATCTGCCCATTCGTAAGGAAGGAACCCCCAGCGATGACCACTGTTGCACACTCCTACCCGTTCGTCATCGGTGTCGACACCCACGCCCGCACCCACACCTACGCCGTGCTCGCCGCCAATGGCGAGCACCTGGGAACCGAAGCCTTCCCCAACACCCACACGGGCAGGACCCGCGCGATAACCTGGGCAGCCCGCCGCAGCGGCGGCGACCTCGGAACCGTCTGGGTCATCGAAGGTGCCGGCAGCTACGGGGCGCTGCTCGCCGGCACCGTCGCACGGGCCGGGTATCGCGTCGTCGAAGCGCCTAGGGTCAGGACCTACGCGCCTGCGCGGCGCGGGGCTGGGAAGTCCGACCCGCTGGACGCGGGCGCGATTGCTGCGGCGGCCCTCCCGCTCGAGGAGTCCGAACTCCGTATCCCGCGTCAGGACGAGGGCGTGCGGGCCGCCCTGCGCGTCCTTGTGGCCGCGAGGGAGCAGATGACGGTCGAGCGCACGGCGAAGGTCAACGCACTCACCGCCCTGCTCCGCAGCGTCGACCTCGGCGTCGACGCCCGCAAGCCTCTCACAGACGCCCAGATCACCGATACCTCCCGCTGGCGCGCCCGGGAGGAGGCCCTCGCCGCCGCGACAGCCCGGGCAGAGGCGGTCCGGCTCGCCAAGCGCATCACCGTCCTTGATGCCGAGCTCAAAGACAACCAGCGCCGCACCACGGAGCTCCTCGAGGCCAGTCCCGCCGCGGCCCTGTTGGAGGAAACCGGGATCGGTCCCGTCACCGCCGCCGCGGTCTACACGGCGTGGTCGCATCTGGGCCGGGTTCGTTCCGAGGCCGCGTTCGCCGCCCTCGCTGGCGTGAACCCCATCCCCGCATCGTCTGGGAACACCGTCCGGCATCGGCTCAACCGGGGCGGCGACAGGCGCCTCAACAGCGCCCTGCACATGGCCACCATCGTCAGAATGGTCCACGACCCCGCAACCCGTGCCTATGCCGAGCGCCGGAAGGCAGAAGGCAAGAGCCCGCGCGAGATCCGCCGTTGCCTCAAGCGATACCTCGCCCGCCACCTCTACCGCACCCTCAACGCGCTCCACGCCAACGACAGCACGATCCCAAAGGCAGCTTGACAGATATAGAAGATTCGGATCATCAGTAACAGGGCAGGAAAGTCATACCGGGTCCAGCGACCATGCCCCCGGCGATCGGGGACCCAATAAATGTAACGGGGCCGGCGGCGCCGAGGAGCTCGAGCGCCGCAGCGATGGGGCATCCGCCACGCGGTTCCGGGTGCATGGCGGCTTGATTCTCCCATCGTCGGTCTTGAGTCGTTGGGTTCGATCACCCTAAAGTGATGGGGAACCACAAGCACTTCAGGAGATGACATGTCCCTCGTCCGCGTGCATAACTTCTCGGTCTCCCTCGACGGCTTCGGCACCGGCGAGGGCCAGCAACTCGACGCTCCGTTCGGTCACGCAGGCTCACGGCTAATGGAGTGGGCATTCGAGACGCGCACCTTCCGCGAGATGGGCATCCACGGGGAGTCGGAGGGATCCTTCGGCGTCGACGAGGCGTTCGCCAGCACGTGGAGGCCCGGGATCGGCGTGGAGATCATGGGGCGCAACAAGTTCGGCCCTCACCGCGGTCCCTGGGAGGACGAGGAATGGAAGGGATGGTGGGGCGATAACCCTGTCTTCCACACCCCTGTCGTTGTTCTGACACACCATCCCCGGCCGGTACTGAAGATGGAAGGCGGAACAACCTTCCATTTCGTTGACGCAGACCCCGTCTCCGCGCTCCAGCAGGCCCGCGCCCTGGCCGGAGACCTCGACGTCCGGATCGGTGGGGGCGTCAGCACGGTTCGACAGTTCCTCGACGCCGATCTGATCGACCACATGCACATCGTCCTCGTGCCGATCGTCCTGGGCCGGGGCGAACGGCTCTGGGATGGACTAGAAGGACTCGAACGATGCTTTGACATCGAAGCGACCCCTTCTCCATCCGGAGTTCTCCATCTGGTCTTCACTCGTCGCACGGCCCGGTAGGCCCACTTGGGAGCGACCGCCCGTGGACGACCGTCCATCGAACACTCAATTTTGCGGAGTGCCTCGAACGGCGGGTGTGAATCTCAGCGCTATCTGGCGTCGTTCCGTCAGCATTGCCTGCCGGGTGCCCCTTCAGGGAACACCTCTCGAATAGTCGTCCACAATGTGCACCCCCCTTCCTCTGGTCCTCGCCCAGAAGCCGGGATCTCGTCAAACATGAAGTCGGAGCCGCTGGGTCTTCCTCGGCCTCTTTCCCGTCACAGTCGGTAAGGGCGGCCGCCATCATTGTGGAATTCTTGGCGGGGCCCGGGACTATTTCGTTGAATTAAGCAGTTATGCAGCTGGAGCCGGACTGGGTCTGCGCGCAGCGCTCTAGCATGACGACGGGAATGAGATTACGTGACGACAACGCCTGCAGAGGGAGTCGGCTTCCGCTCGAAGCGCGGACCCATACTGATTTCATTGATGCTCTCGACGGGTCTGGTGGCGATCGATTCGACGATCGTCGCCACGGCGGTGCCGTCGATCGTGCATGACATTGGTGGGTTCGCGTCTTTTCCGTGGCTCTTTTCTGCCTACCTGTTGGCGCAGGCCGTGTCCGTGCCCGTCTACGCTAAGCTCTCCGACGTCGTCGGCCGCAAACCAATCATCCTGATCGGTATCGGGCTGTTCCTGCTCGGTTCGATCCTCTGCGGATTGGCATGGAGCATGCCGGCCCTCATCGCGTTCCGTGTGCTGCAGGGCTTGGGCGCGGGAGCAGTCCAGCCGATGGCGATCACGATCGCCGGCGATATCTATACGTTGACTGAGCGGGCGAAGGTGCAAGGCTACCTTGCGAGCGTGTGGGCGGTGTCCTCCGTCGTTGGCCCGACGCTCGGGGGCGTGTTTTCCGCACTGGGCATTTGGCGTGGGATCTTCCTCGTGAACATCCCACTTTGCCTCCTGGCAGGGTGGATGCTGCTCCGAACGTTCCACGAAAATGTCGAGCGCGCTAAGCACCGGGTCGACTATCTGGGGGCGGGCCTGCTGACTGTCTCGCTGACCCTGATCATTCTCGGGGCCCTTGAAGGCGGCCAGGCGTGGGGCTGGACCTCCGCCGTCAGCGTTGCGGTGTTCGCCGGCGGGGCACTCTTGTTCGCCGCGTTCATCCTCGTCGAGCGGAGGGCCGCCGAGCCGGTCCTGCCGCCGTGGGTCGTCTCCCGGCGGCTGCTGGCGACGACGGCACTGATCTCCTTTGGCGTTGGAGCGGTCATGCTTGGCCTCACCTCCTACGTTCCCACGTTTCTCGAAGGAGCCCTCTCGACCTCCCCGATCCTGGCCGGCCTCGCGCTGGCAGCATTGACCATCGGCTGGCCGATCAGTGCGTCCCAATCGGGCCGGTTCTATCTTCGGATGGGGTTCCGGAAGACCGCGATGATCGGCATTAGCATCACGGTCATCGGTACAGCAGCACTTGCCCTCACCGCCTCCACACCCAACGTTCTCCTGGTGGCGGCGAGTTGCTTTATCGTAGGTCTCGGACTCGGTCTGGTGGCGACCCCGAGCCTCATCGCCGCACAGTCCAGCGTCGACTGGAATGAGCGCGGAGTTGTCACCGGTACTAATCTTTTCGCGCGGTCGATCGGCAGTTCCATCGGTGTCGCGGTTTTCGGGGCGGTTGCTAATGCGATTTACTCAGGCACTCCGGGCGGCAATACGGATCCGCACACAGTCGTCTCGGCCTCCGGGGCTGTTTTCCTGGCCGTACTGGCCGCTGCCGTACTCACAGTCGTCGCCGTTATCGCGATGCCCGCCACAGACAAGAAGACCACCGCCCACTCGACCATAGACCCTGGGGCGGCCGCCGAGCCCAGTTCGGTATCTACACAGGATTAAGGTCGCCCCCAGCCCTGTCCCTATGGCGTTCGCCTGGACTGCCCGTTTCCGGTGACAATCCAGGCTGGTTTCAGCGCCACCTGGCCGGGTACTAGAAGAGCCGAGCGATGCCCCGTTTTTGGCGTTGCTGCTGTAAGACATGAAGCGGTCTGCACAATGAGCGAAGCGAAAGGAACCCTGAGCGGGCTCGGTGGGTTCGAATCGTCAGCGTGACCACCCTGTTGCTGGTGCTGCCGGGGAGCAAATTTATGGTGCTCGGACTGGTTGGCCTGGCATTCGGCGACGCCGTCCGTCTCGGCGGCTTCTTTCAAGTGACTGCTCTGATCATCGTTCTCATGCTCGCGCGAGGCGGCGTGCGATGGGTTTTCAGACGAACCGACCAGAGCGCATCCATAATCGCCGTTCCGAAGATATAGGGCCCTGATGCGCCCACCCTTCCGCACACGATGCGCTTTCGGGTCTCTCACCGTCCTCTGGAAACCAACGATATGTATCAAGACTGGAAGCATGGCCATCGGCATCCCACGTAACCTTTCGCTCGGCGTTCTATTCCGAGGGGCGGGGTCGAAGTTCTGGTGGCCGAAGTGGCAGACTTCGGTCATGAGAATCGAGCAGTGGTGGCCGAGGCTTAAGCCCTCAACGCGGGAATGGCTGGTCGAGAACAACGGAGACGCGGTTCCGCCGGAGATGATCGTCGAGATCACGCAGGCTGGTGGGTCAGTGTCTTCCGATGCGTGGTGGGTCGGTGAGAGCCGGCCCTCCGGCTTCTATTTCTCGGACGAAGGCGTGGACTGGATTGAGGCGGTCGGGAACGGCGAAGTGCCTGAACCTCGCTGAGCGGCGCCGCTGAAGTGATGCTCCGGCTTCCTGGCAGTGCATTCCCGGAAGATCGGGCAGCATCGATCACCTCGACGAAAGCCCCGACGCGGGCTGGTGCACCTCGACCGCGACGCGCGGCCCCACGCTGACGCTGCAGTAGTCCAGCCATTCACACCTGTGGACGTTCGGTCCGGTCTTTGCGTTTTTGTCCTCCGGGGTTGCCGCCTTGGGCTCTGAGCGGAGAGGGAGCATCTCCCGCTCTTTCTGGCGGTGCCGCTGTTCCGCTGATCGGCCCCAGGCGGTTCCGGTAAGAATGAGGGCGATGCCGACATACCCGGCGGTCCCTATGCTGTCGTGCGCGATGGCTATTCCGATGACGGCTGCCCAGACCGGTTCCGTTCCGAGGAGGAGACTAACCCGTGATGCCGAAGTTCGCCTGACCGCCCAGATCTGAACGAAGAAGGCGAAAACGGTGCAGATGAGCACCAAATAGAGGAACGTCACTCCCTGCCGGGGGTCCAGCCGGGCGAGGTAGTGCGGGATGGAATCCCCGTAAATGAACGAGCCTGTCGTAAAGAGAAACGCGCAGGTTCCCAGCTGCGCCGTGGTCAGGTGCAGCGAATCCATGGCTTTGCCACCGGTGAGTTTGTGCATGGAGACAACGTGCGCAGCGCGCATGACCGCGGCGCCCACGCCATCGAACAAATCGCCGGCATCGGAGGTACCGAAGCAAGCATCGGCCACCGGATCAACGAATTCTTCGTGGCAGCTGCCGTCGTCGCCGCGAGCGACTGCGTCGGGTTGATGCCCCGCTACACGACCGAAATGGACCGCCACCCTGACTTGGTGCTCCGCCCATTTTCCCGCTTTGGACCCGGCCGGCACATCGACTGCCTTGCCCGCCCGGAAACCCTCGAACGAGCAAGCGTGAAAAGCGTCCTAGCCGGACTCCGGTCCGTCACAGAAAGGCTCGCCCCGCTCACACATTCTTCCTGAGGCGGGCCGACGGCCTCCCTGGCGGCTGCGCGTCAAGCTCCCCGCTGTCCGGGACAACAAGAGAGTCCAAGCTGGCCGGCTGTACCCATGAAGTTCAGGGTGGGCGGCGACTACGGGGTCTCGCTTCCGGGTCGCCCACGTCGTTCGAGGTTGACTGGCCGGCGATGATTCTCTGGGCGGTTCTCATTGCCGCCTCCATGGTGCTCATGAGCATTGGCCTGTGGCGGGCCATGTTCTTCGGCTACATGCCAGACCCTGCGCTTGTTGAGGACCTGCGGGTGGGCAGCCTGTACATCTTCGCAGGAGCGCTGGCATCCCTGGCCGCGGCTGTAAGGTCAGTGTTTCTGAGGCATCCCCGCTGGGCTATTGGCTTCGTTGCGGCGAGCGCCCGGGCCCGGGCCTCCGTTGTGTCCCGGCCGCGATGGGCCTAGAGTGGCGGTCTGCCAAGTGCGCGCCATCCCGGGAGGCGAACATTCACCGGAGGCCGCCCCCACCGTGCTCGTCAAGGAGATATTTATGGAATCCCGTACGCTCGGTTCGCTCACCGTCTCGGCCTTGGGTTTGGGCTGCATGGGCATGAGCGAGTTTTATGGCCCCGGCGAGGAAAACGAGTCGATTGCCACCATCCAGGCCTTTCTCGACGCCGGCGGAAGCCTGCTCGACACCGCGGACATGTATGGCCCGTTCACGAACGAGGTGCTTGTCGGCCGTGCCATCGCGGGCCGGCGCGACGACGTCGTCCTGGCCACCAAATTCGGCAACGAACGGCGGCCCGACGGCTCCTGGGTTGGCATCAACGGCTCGCCCGACTACGTGCGCGCCGCCTGCGATGCAAGCCTGCAGCGGTTGGGCGTGGACCACATTGACCTGTACTACCAGCACCGGGTGGACAAGACCGTCCCGATCGAGGAAACCGTCGGAGCCATGGCTGAACTGGTACAGGCCGGCAAAGTTCGCCACCTTGGCCTGTCCGAGGCCAGCGCCGACACCGTGCGCCGGGCCCACGAGGTGCACCCCATCACTGCCTTGCAGACCGAATACTCGCTGTGGGAACGCGAGCCGGAGAGCAAGGTCTTCCCGGTTCTCGAAGAGTTGGGCATCGGCTTTGTCCCCTACAGCCCGCTGGGCCGCGGCTTTCTGACCGGCCAGTTCCGCAGCCCGGATGACTTTGCGGCGGACGATTTCCGCCGACACTCCCCGCGTTTTCAAGGCGAGAACTTTGCCCGAAACTTGCAACTCGTGGATCGGGTCAAGGAGTTGGCGGATGCGAAAGCCTGCACCCCGGCGCAACTGGCACTGGCCTGGCTGCTCGCCCAAGGCGACCAC
The DNA here is from genome assembly GCF_020532825.1 of Arthrobacter sp. SO3. Classification (GTDB taxonomy): domain Bacteria; phylum Actinomycetota; class Actinomycetes; order Actinomycetales; family Micrococcaceae; genus Arthrobacter. The sequence goes on along the minus strand of NZ_MQTS01000093.1, from coordinate 53,070 downwards.
ATCGTTCCAATCCCGGGTACCAAGAACCGCGGCCGTCTGCGGGAGAACCTGGGCGCTGCCGACGTCGAACTCTCCGCAGGTGACCTGAATCGTCTGGACGAACTCGCTCCCGCCGGGGCGGCAGCCGGAGCGCGGTACCCGCACATGGATTCGATTGACGTCTAGGCGCGCGGCGGCTTCCCCTCGCAGCGCTGGTTGATCTTAGCCCGTGCCCTCCCGTGCGGGGGATTAAGGAGTAAGGCCTCTACCTCCGTGCGTGTCGCAGAGGCATAAGATCGCCATGTGGATCCCCGCACTGTTCCTGATCATGCTCGTCATCTGGGTACTGGTCTATTACTGGCCACTCACTGCGACCGGGCTCGGCATTGGGCGCTTGCCGCCTGGAGGAGGCACGTTGCGGCCGACGCGAGGCCTAGCTACCCCCGGAAGCCCGTCCAAACCCGGCCTGTGGCCCAGCCTGTCCGAACCCGGCCTGAGCTCAAGTTCAAGCCCACGCCTGCCCGCGTGATGCCCGCCCCCGACTATCTGCCCAGGTGGACTGCGAACCGCCGGCTGGCCACAGGCCGCGAGCATGCCCAGTGGCAGAAGAAGTTCGACAGCGCAGCGCATTGAGACCCCGCCGGACCGGGAGCATAAAGTGGTACGCCAAACCTGACCGGGCTGCCCATTCACTGATACGAGGGCAACTTTTGTGAACTACGTGTCAGCTATGTTCAGCCTGACCGGGAGTGCAGCGTCCCCTCCAACTCGGCCTAGGAAATGATCGTCCATATCTGCAGAGCATCGGCAGCGCGTCTCCAGCGTCGGAATTGCACCTGGCTGATTCGGCAAAACTAGGGAACCGGCCATGCGGCTGTCGGATGTTCGGACCATGGGGGATGAAGGGAGCCGGAATCGTTGTCCAGAGCCTGGAGACTCAGTGCGCCGTGCGGGCGTCGTGGACGGGCCACATGACCTACTCCCCGGAATCGGTTCAGAGTATCGTGGATCCGGGAGGGCAGTCCCGTCCTGCCCGGGCAGTCATCAGTGGTCACGAACCGCTAAGGAGGGCCCATGCCGTCGTCCCGCGTCCCCATACCCCAGCCTCCGCCACGGCCCGTCGTCGGCAATCTGCCTGATATCGACTCCAGCAAGGGAGTCCTGGGGCTAGCCGAGGTAGCCGAGCAGTACGGCCCCATCGTCCGCATCCAGTTCTTCAACCGCAGTGTCGTCGTCGTCTCCTCCCAGGAACTGGTCAACGAGCTCTGCGATGAATCGCGCTTTGGCAAGGTGCTCGGCATTGCCCTTCGGCAGGTGCGGCAGTTCGCCGGGGACGGCCTGTTCACCGCGGAAACACAGGAACCCAACTGGCAAAAGGCGCACCGGATCCTGATGCCGGCGTTCGGACCCGCAGCGCTGCGCCGGATGTTCACCGGCATGGACGACATCGTCGAGCAGCTGCTGCTCAAGTGGGAGCGGCTCGGGCCCGCGGCCCGGATCGATGTGCCGGACAACACCACCCGCCTGACGCTGGATACGATCGCCCTGTGCTCGTTCGACTACCGGTTCAACAGTCTTTATCGGGAGGAGATGCATCCATTCGTCGGGGCCATGGTCCGCGCCCTGGTTGAATCCAGAGACCGGGCGCGCAGGCTGCCCGTGCAGAACAAGATCATGCTGCGCCGACGGCACCAGCTCGAGGACGACAACGCCCTGATGTTTGAGGTCGCCGAGCAAATCATCAGCGACCGGCGGCGCAATCCCAGCCCCGCGGGGCGGGAGGACATCCTCGACACCATGCTCAGCGCCGCGGATCCGGTGACCGGCGAGCGGCTCTCTGATGAAAACATCCGCTACCAGATGGTCACTTTTCTGATCGCCGGACACGAGACCACCAGTGGCCTGCTCTCCTTTACGCTCTACGAGCTGCTGCGCCACCCGGGCGTGCTGGCCAAGGCGCACGCCGTCGTGGACGAGGTCCTTGGCTCTGACAGCGCCACGTTCGAGCACCTGCCCCGGCTGGGGTATCTGGATCAGGTCCTCAAGGAAACACTGCGGCTTTGGCCCACCGCCCCGGCGTTCAACGTAGCCCCGTTCGAGGACACGACGCTCGGCGGACGCTACGAAGTCATTGCGGGACAGCCCATCCTGGTCCTGCTCCCGCAGCTGCATCGGGACCAGGCTGCGTGGGGAGAGGACGCGGGCGTGTTCGACCCGGAGCGGTTCAGCCCGGAGCGGGCCGCCACTATCCCGGCCAATGCCTGGAAGCCCTTCGGCAACGGCCAGCGCTCCTGCATCGGCCGGGGCTTCGCCTTGCAGGAGGCCATGCTTTTCCTGGCCAAGCTGCTGCAGCGCTTCGAGGTGACCTCGGCGGACCCAGGCTACGAACTCCAGATCAAGCACACCCTGACGATGAAGCCGGAAGGGCTGTATATCAATGTGCGCCGGCGGGACGTCAAGATCGCAGCGCCGAACCATGCCGCCGTCGCGCCTGCCCGGCAGTCGGAGGTGCCGGCCGCCGCCCCCAACGGTGTCCCGATCCGGGTGCTCTACGGTTCCAATGCAGGCACGTCCAAGGATTTCGCCCAGCGCATAGCCAACGACGCCGGACGGCGCGGCTACAGCCCCACGATCGGTCCGCTCGACGAGGCCGCCGGCGGACTGCCGACGGAAGGTCTGGTCATGGTCGTATCCTCCTCTTATGAGGGGCAGCCACCGGACAACGCCCGAAAATTTCTCGCCTGGACCCAGGGCCTGAAGCCGGGCAGCCTCGCCGGAGTGAGGTATGTGGTCTTCGGCAACGGCAACAAGGACTGGGCGCGCACGTATCAGGAGGTGCCCAAAGCCGTCGACGCCCGTCTCGGGGCCGCCGGCGCCGTGCGGATCTATGCCCGGGGTGAGGCCAACGCCCGCGGCGATTTCTTCGGCGATTTCAACGAGTGGTATGCGGGGTTCTGGCCCGCGGTGGACGCCGCCCTCGGGCAGCGGACCAGTTCGCCGGCCGCGCAGCCCCAGCTTGAACTGCAGTTCGTGGGGAATGTCCGGGACCCGCTGCTGCGGCAGAACGGGCTGGCACTGGGTACCGTCGTCGCGAACCGGGAACTGGTGGACCTCGCCACACCCGGCGCCCGGTCCAAACGGCATGTCGAGATAGCCCTCCCCGAAGGGATGAGCTACCGGACCGGCGATTACCTGGCCGTGCTGCCGCTGAACCCCAGCGGGCTTGTGCAGCGGGCGCTGGCGCGCTTCAACCTCGACTATGACGCCAACGTCCTGCTGAGCATGGAGCGGGGAGACAGTTTCCTGCCCACCGGTTCGCCCGTAGCCGTGGGCGAGCTGCTGAGTAGCTACGTCGAACTTGCGGTCCCCGCCACCCGTGCGCAGCTCGAGGACCTGGCCGACGTCGCCGCCGACGCTGAACAGCGGAGCGGCCTTGAGGCCCTGGCGCAGGACCGCGGGCGGTACGCGGCCGAGATCCTGGACAAGCGTGTCTCCCTCCTGGATCTGCTGGAAACGTACCCGTCATGCCAGCTTTCGTTCACTTCGTTCCTGCAACTGCTGACGCAACTGACTCCCCGGCGGTACTCCATTTCCTCGTCCCCGCTCTGGAGCCCGGACCATGCCACCTTGACCTTCGCCGTTATCCAGGCCCCGGCGTGGTCCGGCCGCGGCACCTTCGAAGGGGCCTCCTCCACGTATCTGGCCCAGGCCAGGCCCGGGTCAAGAATCGCGGTGACTGTTCGTCCTTCGAATGCCGCCTTCCACCCGCCAGCGTCTTTAGCGGTTCCGCTCATCATGGTCTGTGCCGGGACCGGGCTGGCGCCCTTTCGCGGATTCGTCCAGGACCGCGCACTGCGGGCGCAGGCCGAGGGCGTAACGCCGGCACGGGCCCTGCTGTTCTTCGGCTGCCGAGCCACGGACACCGATTTCCTTTACCACCCCGAGCTTGCCTCCTGGGCGGAGGACGCCAACCTCGACCTCCGGCCGGTCTTTTCCACCGCACCCGTGCACGGCCGGAGGTTCGTCCAGGACCGGCTGTGGTCGGACCGCGCCGACGTCGTGGAACTCGTCAAACAGGGCGCCACGGTCTACGTCTGCGGCGACGGCGAGTACATGGCGCCGCAGGTCCGCGACACGTGCGTACAGATCTACCGGGAGGCGACCGGCGCCTCGGCGGCGGACGCCGGGGCGTGGATGGATGAGGTGGAACGCACCCACGGCAGGTACGTGGCGGACATCTTCACGTGAGGGTGAGAGCCGTCGACCCTTTGGGGTGGAGGCCTCTTTGCTGGCACAGTTTTGTTCGGCGGCGGACGTGGTGGTCCTTGGGTAGACAGATAAGCTTGAACCTTCAAGTAAAACCGGGTAGGCTGATTCCATGACATCGACCCTCGACCGCCCTCCGGTTCTCTTCCTCAGCCATGGTGCTCCGCCGTTGGCTGACGACGCCACTTGGACCCGCGAACTCAACGACTGGTCCGGCACCTTCGACAAGCCCAACGACATCCTTATGGTGTCCGCTCACTGGGAAAACGCCCCGGTCACGCTCAGCGCCACCGGACGCAACCCGGGACTGGTCTATGACTTCGGCGGTTTCCCCCAGAAGTACTACGACGTCACCTACGACGCCCCGCAGGCTCCGGGTCTGGCCACAGAGGTGGAGAAGCTCGTGGCCGGTCATGGCCACCATGTCGAGCGCGACGAGAGCCGCGGCTTGGACCACGGCGCCTATGTCCCGCTCAAGGAGATGTTCCCGGACGCGGATGTACCGGTCGTGCAAATGTCCATGCCCACCCTTGATCCGCAGGGCCTGTTCGATCTGGGCAAGTCGCTGGCGCCGTTGCGCGACCGCGGTACGCTGATCGTCGGTTCGGGGTTCACCACGCACAACCTGCGCTGGTTTAACCCCGCCGGCGGACCCGACAGTGCCCCGCCCTCGGTCTCCCGTGAGTTCGATCACTGGGCAGAGGAAGCAATGGCGCGCGGCGACGTCGACTCCATCCTGGACTTTCTGCACAAGGCCCCGGCAGCCCGCGAGGCGCACCCTCGCAGCGAACATTGGGCCCCGCTGTATGTCGCTCTCGGGGCAGCGTACGGGTCCGGCGAACTGCACGCCAAAACCGCGATCGACGGGTTCTGGTTCGGTCTGTCAAAACGCTCATGGACCCTGACCTAGGCCGCTCTGACGCCCGCCGTTCTCGCCCTGTGGGCGACCATCTGCGCAGGACTGGTGGTGCTCTAAGTTGAACCATCGGGGTCTGCACGCGCCGCAGGCTCGCCCCGACCCGCTTGAATGACGAAGTTTTCAACCCTGCGGTCCGGAACCAACCAGATCAGGGCCACTGCGGTGTAGACGGCGAGCCCCAGGAGTGGTTGTACTACCCCCAAAGCAATACCGGTCAGGTAAATCAGCGGCGACGCCTTGCCTTTCCAGTCCCGGCCGACGGCGCGGGCGAGGGCGCCCTCCCTGCCTTGTTGGCGGATCAGCGCCTGTTGCAAGATGAAGTACGCGATGGCTGCGCAGAACAAGTTGATCCCGTAGACCAGCACCGGTACCTGGGCGAAGCCAGAGTCATCCATCGGCGGCCAAACCAGACCAGGTCGGGTCGTGCGGCGCCCTCAGTTCCAGGACCATGATCGTGATGATGATGGCCAGCACACCATCGCTGAATGCCTCGAGTCGATTCTTGTTCACGTCTTTCCCTCCATCAAGTCATCATGCTCGGGGCAGACTCCCGGAGCAACGACTGCCCGTTCGGATGAGATGCCCGCCACCTGCCGGTCCGCCGACACCCAGAGGAAGTGCTCAGGCACCGCGGCGAACTCGTCGGGTCGTTCGGTCCAGAGAACTCGATGTGCATGTCCGTGTTCGGGCATCAGCCTCGTGGTGGCGGAGGAGGCCGGGGTCAGGGCTGGAATCTGTATCCGATGCCGGCCTCGGTGAGGAAGTGGCGGGGGTTTCCGGGTTCTGGTTCGAGTTTGCGGCGGAGCTGGGCCATGTAGACGCGCAGGTAGCTGGCTTCCTTGGCGTATGCGGGACCCCAGATTTCCGTGAGGAGTTGCTGCTGGGTGACGAGTTTTTCGGGGTTCCTGGCCAGGATTTCCAGGATGCCCCATTCCGTGGGGGTCAGCCGGATGTCCTGTCCGCCGCGGGTTACCTGTCTCATGGCCAGGTTGACGGTGAAGGAAGCGGTGGTCACGACTGGCGCTTCGTCGGCTTGGAAGCTCCAGCGCTGGACGGCCCGTAGCCGGGCCAGGAGTTCGTCCAGTCCGAAGGGTTTGGTGACGTAGTCGTCGGCTCCGGCGTCGAGGGCCTTGACCTTGTCGTCGGAGCCGTGGCGGGCGGAGAGGACCAGGATCGGGACGCGGCTCCATTGGCGGACGCGTTTAATGACCGTCGTGCCGTCCAGGTCGGGCAGGCCCAGGTCCAGGACGATGGCGTCTGGGGGGTATTGGGCCGCTGATCGAAGGGCAGATCCGCCGTCGGGGGCCGTCATGACGTTGTATCCGTGGGCGTGGAGGGTGATTTTGAGGGCTTTAAGGATATGGGGGTCGTCGTCGACGACAAGCACGTCGTTCACGGCGCACCCTCAGTCGTGATGGCGGGTTGCGTGTGGCGCCTCCGCAGGAGGGCTGATTGCGCCTCCAGTGGGGCCTGGGCGGCATGCCGGCTAAACGCCGTGCCCTCGGAGAGCGGCAGTCGGATCACCATGGTCAGTCCGCCCCCCGGTGTCTCTTCCGCGGTCAGCGTTCCTCCCATGGCCTCGGTGAAGCCTTTGGCCACGGCCAGCCCGAGCCCGACGCCGGTGGCCTGCAGGACGTCATCGAGGCGCTGGAATGGCTGGAACATCCGGACGACGCTTTCTGCCGGGACGCCCTGGCCGTGATCGATGATGCGCAGTTCCCCCGCGGGACGCCCGCCCAGTGTTGCCCGGCTGAGACCGCCTGCCGCTCCAACGAGAATGACGTCGGAGTCGGACGCGTATTTGATGGCGTTCTCCACGATGTTGGCAATGACGCGTTCGAGCATTCCGGCGTCGGCGTCGACTTCGGGCATATTTCCCGGTAGGTCCACCCGAGCCCTGCCGGCGGGGATTCCGTGGAGGGAGGCCGGGATCACTTCGTACCAGCGCACCGGTTTGATGAGTGGGTTGACGGAATCGGAGGTGATCCGGGACATGTCCAGAAGGTTGCCGACGAGCGCGTCCAGCCGGTCGGAGCATTCGTCGATGGTGGCGAGCAGCTCCTGTTCCTCCTCGTCGGTGTAGTGGATGTCGTTTTGTCTGAGGCCTCCGACCGCGAGTTTGATGCCGGCCAGCGGTGTACGCAGGTCGTGGGAAACGGCTCGGAGAATGGAGGTGCGCATGGTGTTGCTTTCGGCAAGCCGCACGACTTCGCGGCGGCTGGCCGCCAGTTGCCGGCGTTCCAGCTGCGCGGCCAGGTGCACACCGAACGCGCCCAGCAGCCGTCGGTCCCGGGCCGGAAGGGTCCGGCCGGAGAGAACGAGCCGGGTTGTCGGATCGATCTGTTCAACGTTTTCTGCACCCTCCGCCCCTACGGGTGGGTCCGTTCCGGCCGCTGCAACCAGCCGCCAGCCGGTATTCGCCGCCGGAGCTGTTCCGGTGTCTCCGGTGGAGGTGTAGAGCGCCGCGCCGCTGACCTGGAACACGTCCAGGGCTTGTTCAAGGAGACCATTCAGGGGGTCCTCGGCACGGGCTGCACCGCGGGTGAGGTCTCCCAGGGTGGCGGCTTCCGCTTGGGCGCGGGCGGCCTCTTTGGAGCGGCGGGCGGAGAGGTCGACGACGACGGCGACAGCCGCCGAGACGCCCACGAAGACCAGGAGGGCGAGGATGTTCTGCGGGTCACTGATAGTCAGGGTGCCGACCGGGGGTGTGGAGAAGTAGTTGACCAGGAGGCTGCTCCACAGGGCTGCCAGGATTGCGGGCCACAGCCCGCCGACGAGGGCGACCGCGACGGACCCGGCCAGCTGGACGAGTGCTGCGGTGGCGACGTTCTGGTCCGGGTTCAGGGAGAGCAGCAGCTGCAGCAGCACCGGGAGTACTACGGCCAGGATGAAGCCGGCGCTGACACGGACGCGTCCAAGGTCCCGTTGCCGGCGCGGGCCGGTGCCGCGGCCGCCGAGGGGGTGGGAGACCATGTGGACGTCGATGTCCCCGGAGTCGCGGACTACCCTGTTGCCGGTGCCTCCGCCCAGGAATGCGCCGAACAGGCCTTCAAGTCTCTTGTGGCGGGAGATTCCGACGACGATCTGGGTTGCGTTCACGCTGCGGGCGAAGTCCAGGAGCGCGGCAGCCGGGTCCTCGCCGGTCACGACGTGGTAGCTGCCGCCAAGGTCCAGCGTCAGCCGGCGTTGGACCTCCAGCGCCTGCGGGGATTCGCTGGCCACGCCGTCGGCGGCCCGGACGTGCACCGCGAGGAGGTCCCCGCCATTTACACGGGTGAGGATCCTGGCGCCGCGGCGGATGAGGAGCTCGCCTTCGGGGCTGCCGGTCAGCCCGACAACGATGCGTTCGCGGGCGGGCCAGCTCGCTTCGATGCCCTGTTCGGCCCGGTACCTGGCAAGTCCTTCGTCCACCCGGTCCGCCAGCCACAACAGCGCCAGCTCCCTTAAGGCGCTGAGGTTGCCGAGGCGGAAGTAGTTCGTGAGGGCGGCATCGATCTTGTCGGCCGCGTAGATCTTTCCGTCACCCAGGCGTTGGCGGAGCAGTTCGGGGGAGATATCGACCAGGTCGATCTGGTCAGCCCGCCGGACGATGTCGTCCGGGACGGTCTCCGCCTGGCGGACATCGGTGATGGCGCTGACGACGTCCCCCAGCGACGCGAGGTGCTGGATGTTGACGGTGGACAGGACGTTGATGCCGGCGTTGAGAAGTTCATCGACGTCTTCCCAGCGCTTGGTGTGGCGGCTGCCGGGAATGTTGGAGTGGGCGTATTCGTCCACGATCGCCGTCCCGGGGGCGCGGGCGAGGACGGCATCGAGGTCCATCTCCTCGAACTCCGTCCCGCGGTAGGGCAGGCGCTGGGGCGGGATGGTTTCGAGCCCCTCCATAAGCGTGCGGGTGTCGTCGCGCCCGTGGTCCAGGGCCCAGGCGACAACGACGTCCTCGCCGCGTCCGGCCAGCCGGTGCGCCTCTTCGAGCATCTCGTAGGTCTTGCCGACCCCGGGAGCGGCTCCCAGGAAGATTCGGAGTGTTCCGCGTGCCATGGGGGCTATCCCTTCCCTTGGACTCTCATTTGGACGGGGCCGCGGCAGCCAGGTCAACGTTAAGGGCGGTCACGTTGACGGACGGCTGACCGAGGAAGGCCGCCAGGCCTCCCGTGGTGTGCTTGTTGACCAGGGATATCACGGTGCCGGCACTCAGGTGCTGGGCCGCGGCGACGCGGGGAATCTGCAGCCGCGCGTACGCCGGGGAGATGTCCGGGTCAAGTCCCGAGCCACTGGATGTCACCGCCTCGGCGGGCACATCCAGCGCGCTGATGCCTTCGGCGGCGGCGACAGCGGAGCGGTTGGTGGTGACGGCGTCGAGCAGCTTCGGATCGTTCGGGCCCAGGTTGCTCGCGGAGGATGATGCGGGGTCCCATTTCACGGCCGAGGGGCGGGCGTGGAACCATCGCGGGTCCTGGGCGCCGGCGTCGTTGGCGGAGGTTTGAGCGATCAGGGCCGAGGCCGCCGGGGCGCCGGCGCTGTCTTTGATGATGGAGCCGTTGGCCTGGTAGGGGGCGATGAGCTGCCCGGCGCCGAAGACGGCCAAGTGGTAGGCCACGCCAAGGACCAGCGTGGCGAAGAGCAGGAACCGGACAGCGGTGCCTGCCTGCCGGAGGTAGCCGGTGAGTGTGTTCATGGGGATGTTCCTAGCCGATTCCGGGGATGAGGGAGATCATCAGGTCGATGATTTTGATGCCGATGAAGGGGGCGATGAGCCCGCCGAGCCCGTAGATGAGCAGGTTCCGGGACAGTGCCTGGTTCGCGGAGACGGCACGGTATTTCACGCCGCGGAGCGCGAGCGGTACCAGGGCGATGATGATCAGGGCGTTGAAGATCACTGCGGAGAGGATGGCCGAGGACGGTGTGGCCAGGCCCATGATGTTCAGCAGTCCGAGCCCGGGGAACGCGGCGGTGAACAGGGCCGGGACGATCGCGAAGTACTTGGCGACGTCGTTGGCGACCGAGAAGGTGGTCAGTGCGCCGCGGGTGATCAGCAGCTGCTTGCCGATGCCGACGATGTTGATGAGTTTGGTGGGGTCGGAGTCGAGGTCCACCATATTGGCGGCATCCTTGGCGGCCGGGGTTCCGGAGTTCATGGCGACGCCGACGTCGGCTGCGGCCAGGGCGGGGGCGTCGTTGGTGCCGTCCCCGGTCATGGCCACGAGCCGGCCTGCGGCCTGTTCCTTCTTGATGACGGCGAGTTTGTCTTCCGGGGTGGCTTCGGCCAGGAAATCGTCGACCCCGGCCTCGGCGGCGATGGCCTTGGCGGTAATGGGGTTGTCTCCGGTGATCATCACGGTCCGGATGCCCATTTGCCGCAGTTCGGCGAAGCGGGCGTGCATGCCGGGCTTGACGACGTCGGCCAGATGGATAGTCCCCAGGATCTCGGCGCGGCCGTCCCTGCCTACCTGGGCGACGAGCAGGGGTGTGCCGCCCTGGGCGGAAATTTCCGTCACCCGGTGGTCCACCTCCGCTGGGGAGTGTCCGCCGTAGTCGGCGACGAAGGCCGAAACCGCGGAGGCGGCGCCTTTGCGGATCTGCACCCCGTCAAGGTCCAGCCCGCTCATGCGCGTGCTGGCGCTGAACGCGACCACCGCAAAATCGCCGGAGGAGTGTTCGAGCGTGGCCAGATCAGCCCCGGTCACGCCCTTGTCCGCGGCAAGGTCCACGATGGACCGGCCCTCGGGGGTTTCGTCGGCCAGGCTGCAGACCCGGGCCGCTTCGATCATCCGGGTCCGGTCCACATGGGTGGCGGGGAAGAAGTTGACGGCCCGGCGGTTGCCGTAGGTGATGGTGCCGGTCTTGTCCAGGAGGAGTGTGGTGATGTCCCCGGCCGTCTCGACGGCTCGTCCAGAGGTGGCGAGCACGTTGTGCTGGACCAGGCGGTCCATGCCGGCGATGCCGATCGCCGGGACCAGCGCCCCGATGGTGGTGGGGATCAAGCAGACCAGCAGGGCGACCAGCACGATCGGGGAAGGCGTGGCGCCGGCGAGGGCGGCAAACGGGGCAAGGGACATCGTGACGGCCAGGAACACAATAGTCAGGGAAACCAGCAGCACGTGAAGTGCGATCTCGTTGGGGGTCTTCTGCCGCACGGCACCCTCGACCAGCTTGATCATCCTGTCGATGAACGTCTGTCCCGGCTCGGCGATGATGCGGATGACGATCCGGTCCGAGAGGACCTTCGTGCCGCCGGTGACGGAGGAACGGTCGCCGCCGGACTCGCGGATCACCGGGGCGGATTCACCCGTGATAGTCGACTCGTCGACGCTGGCGAGGCCTTCGATGATTTCACCGTCAGAGGGGATGACGTCCCCGGCTTCGCAGATGACGACGTCGCCCCGCCGCAGCTCCGTGCCGGGGACCTCTTTGGTGGTGCCGTCGGGCTGCCTGAGCCGGGCCAGGACGCCTTTGCGGCTGGCACGGAGGCTGTCGGCCTGGGCCTTGCCCCGGCCCTCGGCGATGGATTCGGACAGGGTGCCGAACAGGACGGTGAGCCATAGCCAGGCGGTGACGGCGATGCCGAACACCGAGGGCCGGTACACGGAAATTGCCGTGCACAGGGCGGCCCCCACCAGCACGGTGAACATGACCGGGGAATGGATCATCTGCCGCGGGGAGAGTTTCCTGACGGCGAGCGGCAGTGCGGCGGCGACTGACGTGAGCGTCAGCTTCGCCGGGGCCTTGGTGTGGTGCTTGTGTTCGCCGGGGGTGCCGAGCGGGTTGCCGTCGGCGTAGGTCTGGGCGGCGAGGTCCGTCTGGGACGGGGTCATTTGAGGAGTCCTTCTGCGAGGGGGCCCAGGGTGAGGGCCGGGAAGTAGCTCAGGGCGGTCAGGATCACTGTCACGCCCAGCAGCAGACCCCCGAACAGCGGGCCGTGGGTGGGGACTGTGCCGGCGGAGGCGGGAACCTTGCCCTGACGGGCGAGGGAACCGGCCAGGGCGAGGACCAGGACAATCGGAAGGAAGCGGCCCAGTAGCATGGCAAGGCCCATCATGACCGAGAAGTAGGGGCCCGAGGTGGTGATGCCGCCGAAGGCGGAGCCGTTGTTGTTGGACGCGGAGGTGAAGGCGTACAGCACCTCGCTGAACTGGTGCGGGCCGGTGGCCGGGGCGTTGGCCATGGCGTCCGGCAGCAGGACGGTGATGCCGGCCAGTGCCAGGACCAGGGCCGGGGTGACGAGGATGTACATGGCGGCGAGCTTCATTTCCGTCGGGCCGATCTTCTTGCCCAGGTACTCCGGGGTCCGTCCGACCATGAGACCGGCGATGAAGACGGAAATGATGGACAGGATCAGCAGCCCATAGAGCCCGGAACCGGTTCCGCCGGGGGCCACTTCGCCGAGCATCATGTTCACCATGGCCACTCCGCCGGCCAGCGGCGGCAGGGAATCATGGGCGGCGTTGACGGCGCCGGTGGAGGTAAGCGTGGTCGAGGTTGCGAAGATCGCGCTCGGCACCGGGCCGAAGCGCTGTTCAAAACCCTCGCCCAGCCCTCCGGCCGCCGCCGTCGCGGTCCCCTGGCCGGAAGCCACGGCCCATCCCATCAGGGAGATGGAAGCCAGCCACAGGGTGCCCATGACGGCGGCGACCGTGTAGCCCTGCCTTTGGTCCCCGACCATCCTGCCGAAAGCGTAGGGCAACGCCGAGGGGATGAGCAGGAGCAGGAACACCTCGAAGAGGCTGATGAGGGCGTTGGGGTTCTCGAACGGGTGGGCGGAGTTGGCGTTGAAGTAGCCCCCGCCATTGGTCCCGAGGATCTTGATGGCTTCCTGGGAGGCGACCGGCCCGCCGGGGATGGTTTGGCTGATACCGGCCGCGTGGTTGTTGACGTCGGTGGCCCAGAAGTTCTGCACCACGCCGCCGAGAATCATCACCACTGCCGCGACGAACGCGATCGGAAGCAGGATCCGGAACGACGTCCGGGCCAGGTCCACCCAAAAGTTGCCCAGCCGCTGTGTCCGGGTGCGGGCGATGCCGCGGATGAGGGCGACCACGATGACGATGCCGACGGCGGCAGAGAGGAAGTTCTGCACCGCAAGCAGGGTCATCTGCACGAAGATGCCCACCGTGGTCTCCGGGACGTAGGTCTGCCAGTTCGTGTTGGTCACAAAGGAAATGGCGGTGTTCATGGCAATCCACGGATCCACTCCGGGAAGTGATCCGCTGCCGGGCAGGAGGCCCTGCAGCCGCTGGAGGACGAACACGGCCAGGATCGAGACAGCCGAAAACGCCAGGACGCTGCGCAGATACACGGACCAGGCCTGTTCGGTGCCGGCGTCGATCCCGGCGAGCCGGTAGAACAGACGCTCGGGCCGGCTGGACGCCGTGCCCTCGAATACGCGGGCCAGGTAAATGCCTAAGGGCTTGTGCAGGGCTGCCAGGACAATGAGGAGTGCCGCCACCTGGACAACAAAGGATGCAGAGTTGAAGGTCATGATCCGCTCACCACTTTTCCGGATGGATCAGGACCGCCAGCAGGTAGCCGAACAGGCACAGTCCCGCAATCAGCAGGACGAGCCACATGACCGCGTCGGCGCTCATTGTCCGCCCTCCTGCCGGTCATCGGCAGCGCCGACCATCCCGGCCAGAACGTGGCCGATCCACATCACGAAACCCATGGACACCATGAGAATTCCAATAACAGCCACATCGGCCATTTCAGGTTCCTTTCATCCGCACCCCGTTCGCGGGGCTACTGAAAGTCAACTCCTCTCCGGAGGCAAAGAACCGGTTCCTGACGGTTCCTTAACGCACGGAGCGCCGATCTTGACGCGGTCTTAACGTGGGCGGGAAATTCCGGACCCGCGCCGGCAGTCGGGTCAGGACAAAGGGTCGCTGCGCTCATCCGGGGTTGTGTCCGGCCGGCGGATTCAGCCGACGTGGACCCAGGGCCGTTTGGTGACATCGGGTTCTGCTTCGCGTAGCACTTCGCGGGTGACTGGGGCGATTTCGCCTTCGCCGAACGCGAGGAAGCGCAGCAGGTTAGCGACCGGGTTCCCTTCGGTCCAGCGGAAGTAGATGTGCGGCATCAGGCCGGTCACGTCCCGGATGTGCAGCAGCACCGAGGCGATCGTGTTTGGCACCACGGGGCCGTGGACCTCCAGGATCCGGTACCCGTGCCGGGTCACCCCACGGACCTCCAGCGCCGTTTCAAAGTCTGAAGAATCATCCACGATCACTTCCAGGAACAACGCCTGGGAGTCCACCGGAAGGTGGCTGACTTCGATGGCGGAGCCCAGTTTGTCCCGGTAGGCCTCGGGGCTGAGACGCAAAGGTTCGTGGGCGATGATCGATATCGGCCCGTCCAGATTCGAGGACACAAACTCCAGCGCCTGGCGGTCCAAGTGGACGTGGGTGGCGTGGAGTTCAAAGGAACGCCGGATGCGCGAGAGCAGCGAAATCACGATGATGCCCACAATAAAGAACGCTGCGATCCGGATTCCTTCGGGCCGTTCAAAAATGTTCGCCACCGTGGTGTAGATGAACACCACGGCGATGACACCGAACCCGATGGTGCGTTTGCGCTGCTTTCCGCGCCGGGCGGACAGTGTCACGGCCACCGCGGCGGAGGTCATCAGCACCAGCACACCGGTGGCGTACGCGCCGCCCTGGGCATCGACGTCGGCATCGAACAGCCGGGTGACCAGAAACCCGATGCCAGTGAACACGAGAACCAGAGGGCGAACGGCCCGTGCCCAGCTGGGAGCCATACCGTAGCGGGGCAGGTACCGGGGGACAAGGTTGAGCAGGCCCGCCATGGCGGAAGCACCGGCGAACCAGAGGATGGCGATGGTGCTGATGTCGTATACGGTGCCGAAGCCGGCCCCGAGGTATTCGTGGGCCAGGAACGCCAGGGCGCGGCCATTGGCCTGCCCTCCCGGCTGGAACTCCTGCTCCGGGATGAGGATCACGGTGGTGAAGCTGGTCGTGATGAGGAAAGCGCTCATGATGACGGCGGCAGTAGTCAACAGCCGGCGGGCGCCCTCGATCCGACCGAGCGGCTTCTCCTCGGTGTCACCGGGGCGTCCCTGGATCTGCGGCATCACGGCCACCCCGGTTTCGAAGCCGGACAGGCCCAGGGCCAGCTTGGGGAATACCAGCAGTGCGATCCCGACCACCATGAACGGATTCCCGTGCGAGGTCGTCAGGGCAAGCCACCAGTCGCCCACGGCAACGGGGTGCGTAAGCACTTCAAGGATGGTTGTGATGACTACCACGACATTAAGGCTCAGGTAGATGCCGACCAGGACGACCGCAACACCGATGGCCTCCTTGAACCCGCGCAGGAACACCGCGCCCAGCAGGGCCAGTAGAAACAACGTGATCGGAACGTTCTGTCCCTGCATCCAGCCCGGCACAAAGGGGTTTTGGATAGCGTGTGCGGTGGCATCGGCGGCCGACAAGGTCATGGTGATCATGAAGTCCGTCGCGGCAAACCCCAGCAGGACCAGCACGAAGAGCTTCCCGCCCCAGCGCGGCATTAGCCGCTCCAGCATGGCGATGGAACCCTCGCCGCGGTGGCTCTCGCCGGCAACCCGGCGGTACACCGGAAGGGCGCCCAACAAGGTGACAGCCACCAGCACCATGGTCGCCAGCGGGGAGATCACGCCGGCGGCCAAGGCAGCGATGGCCGGCTGGTACCCCAGGGTGGAGAAGTAGTCGACACCGGTCAGACACATCACCTGCCACCACGGATGCTTCTTCACATGGGGGTCACCCACTGCGCCTGGCCCCTGATGAGTGCCCTTGGCGTCCTGAAGGCCGAACAGCAGCCAGCTCCTGAAATTTTCCCTGGCTCCCGGCGGCACCGCTGAGGGATCCGCCGGCGGCCTGCTCATTGTGGTCATCCATACCTCTCCGCGCGATGCCCACCATCGTGTTCACCGCCGACGATAACACCGGCCCTGCCGCCGCTTCCCGGCCCGGAGTCAATCTTGATGGATCCCTAACGCTGCCCCCTTTGCGGCCTATATGACGGGTGTTGGTGCAGGGGATACTCCTGGGCCCGGAGACTGCGGAGTCCGGAACCGCACTAGCCGCCTCCCGCGGCGGCGCGGGCACGGATGTCAGCGGGACGGGGCCGGGATTTCAATGTAAAGATTGAATCCGGCACTTGCCGGCAGGTACCAGTGCCTGCGGTGCCGCAACGGCCGGTAGATGTGCCCGAAAGGGTCCCTCACACGGACATGCTCCAGCCGGTCCTGGTGCCTGAGCCGGTGGTCAATGTCCTCCAAATTGGCGGGATAAGATTCAATGCCGTTGATGACCAGAGCCCAGGAACCCCCGGCCCACTCTGGCCCGTGTTCCAAGGTGAGTATTTCGAACACATCCGAGACCACCTCTTCTTTAGTGATCGGGAAGAAACGGCGAAGCCGGTGACTTTCGGGGTGCGCGTTTTGCACGTCCAGCCACGCCTGGCGGAGCCAATGGAATTCCGCCGGGCCCAGCGAAGGCCCAAGCATCAGGTGACGTTGCGGATCCAAAGCCAGACGGAAGGCGCTGCCGCTGCGGTCAATGATGCAGGCAGCTTCCCCGACGTATTCAAACGCCGCGATTAGATCCCGTTCGGACCGGTGATACGAAAACTCTCCGCTGTCGTCGACCGCGACGAAATCCCGGCCGGCACCGGCCTCGGCGGGCAGGCCCGACGTGTCCTGCATCCGGGACGTGGTGTTCATTCTGGCTGGCTCCTGCCTGGAATCGGATTGCAGCCACGGCGGCTGCTGTGTCCTCTTGATTCATGACACCACGGGCGAAGCCGCACCGGAACGGACCCTAACGGTTTCCATACGCCGGCAGGCGAGAAATTTACAATGTTTTATTGAGGCGAGGCGTCGACGCACTAATCGTCATCCTGTAGGTATGACAATCTCACCAGCGGGGTCACGCGGTGGTATTCGGGCAGGGCAGGCAGCGGCAGGAGAACGACCCCCTCGCCCAAAGCCTCTCCCGAACCAGGCTTTGGAACGCGGCAAGTTCCCGGAATGTCGCCCAGACGTCATGGCCGGACGGAGCCAGTGGGTTTAGCCTAGTTCTAACGGTGATGGATCCCGCCGGAACCGGCCGATTCACCGGTTCGGACCGCCGAGGTGGCTGATGGGTCCTGCCCCGAATGCGAAGGGCAGGACACTCGCCATGACTGGAAATCGAATTCGGCCCGGAACCCCGGAAACGCGCGACCGGGTCAAGCTCACCGGCGCGCTGGTCCCGATAGGCCCGCTGGAACTGTCCCCGGAGGAAGTGCGCCAGCTGTGGTCGTTCATCCACGGGGACATCATGGACGGGAGCATGCGTCGGTTGCTGCGTGCGTCGCTCGGGTTGTGTCCCCGGCACACCTGGGCCTACGCGGTCGTGGAGATCGAGCTGTGGCAGGCCGGCGCCGGAGTCCGCGGCGGGCACCAGCCCTTCGACGTCACGGTCCTCTATGAAGATCTCCTTGAACACGTCGCGGCCGGGCTGAACCAGAAGAGCACCCTGCTGCACAGGCATCCGGACGACGTACTTCTGCCTGTGGGGCCGTGCCGGATTTGTGAGGAAATGGCCTCCCCGGACCTGCCCGGCCTGCGGATGGGTTACGCGAACTCCAACACCGAGGCCCTTACTGTCGAAGCTAACGGGCTGGCCCATACTGCCGTGTGGTGCCGGGAGACCCTGCCGCTCTGGCGTGACCGGGTCTGTACCGGCTGTGACCCTGACGCGCCGGAGGGCGACGGCGACCCGGTGCTGTTCTGCCGTTTCCACCTGGCCCGGAGCCGTCCACTCCCGGAGGAGCTGCGGCACGCGGTGGCGCTCCGCTTGCGGGAAATCCGGGGGCGGATGCGGCACCTGACCGAATCCATGACGGACTCCGGAGCCCCGGTGGGAGGTGCGGAGAATGCGTCCTGGATCGAGGCTGTCGGCTTCTTCGCCGGCTGGGGTCTGCCGCTGTATCTGGCCGCTGATGCCAGCGAACCGGGGTTCCACCAGGACATCCGGGGTGCTGAGCCAGCAGAATGAGCGCGTCATATGGTGGCGGCTGTCGACTCTGTGCCTGTAGTCTCTGTTCACGGTGATGGATCCCGCCGGAACAGCCCGCCCGTAGGGTGCCGTTGTTCGAACCGCCTCCTGGCTAATGGTTCCTACCTTTGCTGATCGAAGGTAGGTGACTCATGCCCGCACCCGGCGCGCTCGTACTGCTCCGCCACGGACAGAGCGTCCTGAATGCCCAGAACCGGTTTACAGGGTTGCTGGACCCGCCGCTGAGCGCCGCCGGAGAAGGCGAAGCCGCTGCCGCAGGGGCGCTGTTGGCGGCAGCCACTTTTTTCCCCGACGCCGTTTACACCTCCACCCTGTCCCGAACACATCAGACGGCCCGCATTGTGCTGGACGTCCTGGATCTGCCCGGCTGCCCTGCGCTGCCGGTGGTTCCGGCGTGGGAACTGAACGAGCGAAGTTACGGCTCCCTCACCGGCAAATTAAGGGAGGAACTGCTGAGCGAGCTCGGGCCGGAGGTGTTCCGCTTCTGGCGGCGCTCCTTCTATGGGGCGCCCCCGCCGATGCCCTCGGGCCAGCTTGCCGCGATCCGGCATAGCAGGGCCTTCGCCGGGCTGCCCCCGGAAGCTGTCCTGGCCACCGAATCGCTCTGCGGGGTGGTCAAGAGGGTCCGCAACTTCTGGCACCAGCACCTCCGGCGCCGGCTCCGGGAAGGGGAGGACGTGCTCGTGATCGGACACGGGAACTCCCTGCGGGCGCTGTGCTTTGTCCTGGACAGGCTCTCCCATGCCGAGGTCGAGGAACTGAACCTCCCCACGGGTCAGCCGCTCGTTTACCGCTTCACCCCGGACCTGGCACCCATGGTGCGGGGCGGGGAGTATCTGAATCCGTTGGCGGCGCGGACCGCCGCCGCCCTGGTCGCTGCCGCCGGCGGGACCTGAGATGAGGACGAAAAAATCGGAGAATGTCATCATGAATGAACTTCAGATCACCGGGGTGCGTGCCCTGCAGATCCTGGACTCCCGGGGCTATCCCACGGTGAAGGTCTGGCTCACCACCGGGGATGGCGCGGTGTCGGTGGCGTCGGCGCCGTCGGGGGCGTCCACCGGAGTGCATGAGGCCGTTGAACTGCGCGACGGCGGCCAGGAGTACTCCGGCCGGGGCGTGCAGAAGGCCGTGGCCAACGTCCGGACCGAAATCACTGAGTTGCTGACCTCCCGGAGCTGGCGGAGCCTGGCGGATCTGGACGGGGCACTCGTTGCCCTGGACGGCACGCCGGGCCGCTCACGGCTGGGCGCGAACGCGATCGTCGCGGTGTCCATGGCCGCTGCCCGGGCCTTCGCGGCCGCGGCCGGGACGCCGCTGCATGTCTGGATCGGGCAGACGCTGGGGAAGGCCGGACGGCTGCCGGTGCCACACTTCAACGTCCTGAACGGCGGCCAGCATGCGGCGAACCCGCTGGAGTTCCAGGAGTTCATGATCGCCCCGGCCGGCGCTCCGACGTTTGCCGACGGGGTCCGCTGGGGATCGGATGTCTACCACGCGCTGGCCCGGCGGCTGCATAAACAAGGCCTCGCCACCGGCCTGGGTGATGAAGGCGGGTACGCCCCGGCCATCGCCCGCCCCGAGGAAGCCCTGGACCTCATCGTGGCCGCCATCGGGGACGCCTGCTACACCCCCGGCCGGCACGGGGTGGCGATCGCCCTGGACCCGGCCGCGAACTCCTTCTACGCGGACGGCACCTACACGGTCGCGGGCAAGGCGTACACCCCGGAGCAGATGATCTCCTACTACGACCGGCTCATCACCGACTACCCGATCTGGAGCCTGGAGGACCCTTTGGCCGAAGAGGACACCGAGGGGTGGCCCGCGCTGACCGCGGCCCTCGGGAACCGGGTGCAGGTGGTCGGGGACGATTTGTTCGTCACCTCCGCGGACCGGGTCCGGGAGGGCATCCGGACCGCGTCGGCGACCGCGGTGCTGATCAAACCGAACCAGGCCGGAACCGTGAGCGAAACCTTCGACACCCTCACCGCAGCCAGTAAGGGCGGCTTCGGGGCGATGGTCTCGCACCGTTCCGGAGAGACCGACGATACTTTCGTCGCGGATCTTGTGGTGGGATCCGGTTGCGGGCAGCTGAAATCCGGGGCGCCCGCCCGGGGGGAACGCGTCGCCAAATACAACCGGCTCCTGGAGATCACCGACGAGTATCCGGAGCTGCCCTACGGGCCCACCGGAACCCACCTCAACGATCAGTAGACACCGACTTGCAGGAGCGCCCATGAATTATCCCTCGAAGGAAACCCGGCCCAACACGGGGCCCATCCCGTACGTCCCGCGAAAGATCACCGGGCCCGTACTGATGGGGGTCGTGCCCGGCCAGCCCCTGGCGGTCGCGCACCGGGCCGCGGAGCTGGCCTTCAGCCTGAACGTCGATCTGGTCTGCGCGTACGTGGACGTCACCACCTACCTGACTGAAGAGCCGGACGGCCGGGTCGAGGCCCTGCCAATTGATCCGGACGGGATCGACGACGACATCGAAGGGATCAGCGCAGGCATCAAAGACCGCCTGCAGGAAGCCTTGGACGGAAGCGGGGTCCGCTGGTCCTTCGTGACCCTCGCCGGGGAGCCCGCCCGGGCCCTGGGCCGGCTGGCCGAGTCCGCGGACGCGTCCGTCATCGTCGTTGGGACCCGCGAACGCGGCCTGGGAGCCCGGTTGGAGGAGCTGCTCGTCGGCACCGTGGCGGTCCACCTGACCCACCGCCAGCACCGGCCGGTGCTGGTCGTCCCGCTCGCCCCGCACCTCCGGCATCACCGGCAGGAGGGCCACTGATGGAACCGCCCACCCCCGAGACCACAGCCGCATCCGTCCGGGCCGCCGACAAGAACGCCAAGCCGGCCCCGGGGAGGCTGCCCACCGACGCCGGACCGGCCCCCACCGGCACTGCCGGGCCCGCGGACCTGCCCATCGACAGCGACGCGGCGGACGCGGGCACCCTGGGTGCGGCCCGCGCCCACCGCCCCGTGCACCTGCACCCCGGCTTCGTGCTGGTCGTCATCACCGGAGGTGTGTTCGGCGCGCTGGCCCGCTTCGGTCTCAGCACCGTCCTGCCGTCCCCGGGAGGCTGGCCGCTGCCGACCCTGATCATCAACCTGACCGGGGCGTTGCTGCTCGGCGTCCTGCTGGAGGCACTGGTCCGGCGCGGTGCGGACGCCGGACGGCTCAGGGTGATCCGCCTGCTCGCCGGCACCGGCTTCATGGGCGCCTTCACCACCTACAGCACCCTGGCCCTGGAAACGAACACCCTGCTCGGGGCCGGACGCCCTGCCGACGCCCTGGTCTATCTCGGCGCCACACTGCTCGGCGGCGCCGTGGCAACAGTGGCCGGGATCCGGGTCGCCGCCGGACACCACAGCAGAATGACCACCCGACGCCGGGAATCGACCCTCCGCCCCGACCGGCAGGAGAGCAGACAATGACCATCCTGACCATACTTTTGCTCGGCCTCGCCGGCGGCCTCGGCGCCGGAACCCGCTTCGTCGTCGACGGGCTGGTCCGCTCCAAAATCCGCACCGCCCTGCCCATCGGAACCATCGCCATCAACATCACCGGATCCTTCCTGCTTGGCCTGGGCGCCGGGGCCGTGATCGCCCACGCCGCACCCGTCGAACTCCAAGCCATCGCCGGGACCGGGTTCCTGGGCGGATACACGACCTTCAGCACCGCCAGCTTCGAAACCGTCCGGCTCATCCAGTCCCGCCGCACCGGCCTGGCCCTCCTGAACGGGATCGGCACCGCCGCCGCCGCAGTGGGCGCCACGGCCGCAGGCCTCGCCCTGGCAAGCCTTCGATGAGACCGGCCAGCCAGCGAACCACACCCACGAACCAGACCAGGGAGCGGCAGGGTCGGAAATGAATCGGGAGCACGTCACGACGGACGGGACAGAGAAAACCCAACGGAACAGGCTCGGACCCATGGGATTCGTGCTGACCTTCGGCGTGGTCAGCATGCTCGCCGACGTCGTCTACGAAGGTGCCCGGTCCATCACGGGACCGTTCCTGGCCACCCTTGGCGCGTCCGCGGTCATGGTCGGTTTCATCACCGGGTTCGGGGAGGCCGTGGCCCTGGTCCTGCGACTGGGCACCGGACCCCTGGCGGACAGGACCCGCAAATACTGGCCGCTGACCATCGCCGGGTACGCCCTGACCGTGATCGCCGTGCCGTTCATGGCCCTGGCCAGCTCGTTATGGCAGGCGTCGGCGCTGGTCATCATGGAGCGGTTTGGCAAAGCCGTCCGCACCCCGGCCCGGGACACGATGCTTTCCCACGCGGGGGCGGAGATGGGACGCGGGAAGGCCTTCGCCATCCACGAGGCCCTCGACCAGTCCGGCGCACTCCTGGGCCCGCTGCTCGTCGGACTCATGGTCGCCATCTCCGGTTTCCAGCTCGGATTCGGCGTCCTTGCCATCCCGGGCGCAGCAGCCCTCGTCGCCGTGATACTGCTCCGCCGGGCGGCCCCCGATCCTGCACGCTACGACACAAAGTTGGCCAGCGAACCTGCCCGTGCACCCGGGCAGGTCCGTGTCCGTGTCCCCTTGCCGGCCCGGTTCTGGTGGTACGGCGCGTTCACCGCCGTGTCGATGTTCGGGTTCTCCACCTTCGGGGTCATCTCCTACCACCTTGAAGTCCAGAAGGTTATGCCGTCTGCGCTGATCCCGGTCACTTACGCCGTATCCATGGGCGCAGCAGCCCTGGCAGCCCTTGGCTCCGGGGCGCTCTACGACCGGATCGGGCTACGCGGCCTGCTCATCGCCCTGCCACTGACCGCCGCCGTCCCGTTCCTATCTTTCAGCACAACCCCTGTTCTAGTCTGGGCCGGTGCCGTCGCCTGGGGAGCTGCCTTGGGCATCCACGAATCCACGCTCCGCGCCGCCGTCGCAGACCTCGTCCCCGCCGCCACGCGCGGGACCGGATACGGCATCTTCACGGCGATCTACGGCGTGGCCTGGCTCGCCGGGTCCACCATCATTGGAGCCCTCTACTCGGCCTCCCTCACCGGTCTCTTTATCTTCACGGTCACAACGCAGTTTGTCGCACTGATCGCATTCATTCCCCTGCTCAAACCCTCTCCCGCGCAGGGACCCGCCACCTAGACAGGTCCAGAACTGCCCTGCCATGGCGAGGGCAACAGCGGCCCGCGCACGGTGGGCGAAAAGCGTCACCAGCGCCTGTGCTGCGGGCACCACAGATGCGTGATTGGCGTCTCACGTGGGTACCGTTCGGGCCGTCCGCATTGGCTCCGATCAGGTTGACACGATCAAGCCGCCGGACCGGCAGGCAGAGCACACGATCAAGAAGCTCGACGGGACCATTGGCGAGAGAGCTCTTATGGCAACGACCCGAATCCTTCCAAGGACAAGTAGTGGTCCTTTTGCGAGATGGCCCATTCATGGGGCGGCCACTGTGTGGATGGGCCCCCGGGGTTCCGGTCAGTTAACGGTCACGATGTATTTGCCGAGCACGTGGCCCTGTTCACTTTTCGCTTGCGCGGCCGCGACATTCTCCAGTGAAAAAGTCTCCGCGACCGGCAGCCGAAACTTTCCCTGTTCGAACAATGCTGCAGCTTCGGCGCGTGCTTCCGGCGCATGGCCGGGGCCCTGGCCGCCGGTGAACCGCACGCCGTACTCGGCGGCCCTGCTGTCGGCGATGGTGATGACCTTCCCGGCACTGCCCGTGAGCTCAATAAGCTCCGGCAGGATGCCGGAGCCCACCGCGTCGAAGGCGACATCGACGCCGTGCGGGGCAAGCTCCCGCACCCGGCCGACCAGACCGGGGCCATACGTCGTCGGGATGGCACCCAGGGAGCGCAGATACTCGTGATTGCCTTCGCTGGCCGTGCCGATCACGGTCGCTCCGCCAGCGAGGGCAAACTGGACGGCGGCCAGTCCGACGCCCCCTGCGGCTCCGTTGACAAGGAGAGTCTGGCCGGGCTCCAAAGGCGGTAGATTCAACGCCCGGCACGCCGTTTCGGTCGACATCGGGTATCCGGCCGCCTCTTCGAAGGAGAGACTCTCCGGCTTCTTCGCCCACTCGGCCAGCACCGCGTACTGGGCCGTGGCACCCGTGGCGGCGGTGCCGAAGACCGCGTCGCCGACGGCGACCCCTTCCACACCATCACCGACCTCGTCCACGACTCCCGAGGCGTCCATCCCTACGCCGGCGGGAAAATCGATCGGCATCACGGCTGCCAGTGCTCCGCTGCGAATCTTCCAGTCGAAGGCATTCACGCCTGCCGCACGAACGGCGATGCGGATCTGGCCGGCGCGGGCGTGGGGCTCCTCGATGTCGACGACTTTGAGGACTTCCGGGCCGCCATACCCGGCAAACTGAACAGCTTTCAGGGCCTTCTCCCTGTGTAAGTTCGCGGCATGAGTGCATTTCTTATGATGCCCACGACAGGTACGGGGGGCAAGGATTCCGGCCGTCTGCTCCCGCTCCCGCCTGCCAGAGATGGGAACGCCGCGGATGTCCAGGCCCGCGGCCGCCAACAGAATAATGCCGCGAACGACGCCGGGGATTCCCGGACAAGGGAAGGCAGCCGAGCTTTTCGATGTCGTCAGCCGGCGCTGCAAGGCGACAAAGCCCAGCCGGCCATGGCGAGGTTACCGGCGGCGATCCAGGCCGCAGTCTGCTCGATGGTCAGGAAGCGGTGAGGGAGGGCAGACTCTTCACTCACGGGCCCCTGCGGGCAACGACCGGCGCCATTGCTGCCCGGACCGGGCGGACGAACCACACCAGGGCGACGGCCTGCGGGACCGCCGATGAGGAAGATCAGCGGTGCCGGGTTGAACGCTTCGGTACTGGAGGCCAGCTCAGCCGACACGGCTACTGGCTCAGGCGTCGCAAATGCCGTCGGCCCGGGGTAGCTGTGGCCCTAGGAGTCGTGGTGGAGCGCGTCTACCTGGCCCAGCTGCGGCGCAAGCTGGAACCGGACACCGCCAAGCCCCGCTGTCTGCTCACTGAGGTGGCATCGGAGACCGGGTCACGCCTTAGAGACACGCGGGCGTGGATGCCCGGATCAGCATCTCAAATCCTCTGTAATAGGCGCCGGGCACGCTGGGTTTCAGGGCTTGGAAGGACCGGTGCCGGAACCTGGTCCGGCGCTGGCGGGAATTTTCGGTCGGAGCCGGCGTTAGGTCTGAGTATGAAAGAAATCGTGTACCGTGCCACCGGTGATCCGTCTGTTCTCGAGCTAGTCGACCGCGAGATCCGCGACCCGGGGCGGGGGGAGGCGCGGGTACGGATCATGGTCTCCGCGGTGAACCCCACCGACTGGAAGTCGCGCCGCGGCGCCAAACCGGGCGAGCCCTTGCCCTTCGCGGAGGTCGTGCCGAACCAGGACGGCTCCGGAGTGGTGGACGCGGTCGGACCCGGCGTCGAGCACCTCCACGTCGGCGACAGAGTCTGGCTGGCTTTGGCCGCCTACCAGCGCGCCGGCGGCGGGACAGCGCAGGAGTTCGCTGTCCTGCCGGCCGAGCGGGTCTTTCCGCTACCGGAAAACGCCGGGTTCGACCTCGGCGCAAGCCTGGGCGTTCCCGCGATCACCGCCCACCGGGCCCTGACCATCGCCGAGGACGGCCCGCGGCGTCTGCACCCGGGAGCCTTGGACGGCAAGGTAGTCCTCGTCGCTGGAGGGGCCGGCGCCGTGGGCCATGCGGCGATCCAGCTCGCCAAGTGGGCCGGTGCCGTTGTGATCACGACCGTGAGCGGACCGGCGAAGGCTGCGCTGGTCGTGGCCGCCGGCGCCGATCACGTTATCAATTACCGGGAAACCCACGCGGCCGAAGAGATCCGCCGGATCGCTCCCAACGGCGTCGACCAGATCGTGGAGGTGGCACCCGCGCAGAACGCGGAACTCGACCTGGCGGTGATCCGCAACCGCGGCTCCGTCGCGGTCTACGCCAACAACGGTGGCGATCAGGTGAGCCTGGACGTGCGCAGGCATTTCAGCCTCAACGTCCGCTACCAGTTCGTGCTGCTCTACACCGTTGGCATGGCGGCGGTGCACGCCGCCGCGGAGGACATCAATGCGGCCATCGCCGACGCCGCCCTTCCGGTGGGAGAGGCCGCAGGCCTGCCGCTGCATCGCTTTGACCTGGCTGACACGGCTGCGGCCCACACGGCGGTGGAAGAGAGCATCGTCGGCAAGGTATTGATCGATGTGTCAGCGGGCTAGCCGATAACGCTTCGCTACGTTCCCGCACTGTCACCCATGGCCGAAAAGTGGCCGGCGCCCGCGCACTGCTGCTCGCCGCCGGCGTGGCCCGTGTGGATTTCGGCCAGCCCATCATTGCCGTCGCGAACAGCTTCACCGAATTCGTTCCTGGCCACACACCACTCCAGCCTGCACGTTCGGGTGCGACCGGGTCGAAGGCCGGCTTGAAGACCTGCACCGCTCTTTGCACGCTCCCTCCGGGATCTTTGGGCGGACCCAACGTCTGCCTTTACTGCCGCCGCTACCTTCCTGACGGCTTCGGACCCAGTCTTCCCCCTGCAAGGGCGGAACGGTAGCGTGATCCGTGGTCACCGCGGACTCTCTGCGGTGTGGACCGGAGAGGGAACAACATGGCGCAGTTCACGGACAAAGTGGCGCTCATTACCGGAGGAGGCTCCGGCCTTGGCGAAGCAATCAGCAAGGAGCTCGCCGCCAAAGGAGCGAGCGTGGTCGTCACAGATATCAATTTCGATGCCGCGCAGCGCGTCGTTAAGGAAATCGTGGGCACCGGCGGGACTGCTTCAGCAGTCCGGCAGGATACTGCTGAAAAGGAGGATTCGGAGATGGTGGTGAGGCACGCCGTTGATACCTATGGCGGCTTGCACCTGGCGGTCAACAATGCCGGTGTGGGGGGCAAAGCTGCCCCGGCTGGCGAGACAGACTTGGACGAGTGGGACAAGGTCATCGGAATTAACCTCAGCGGCGTGCTCTACGGCATGCGCTACCAGATCCCGCAGATGCTCCAAGCCGGTGCCCAGAACTGCGCCATTGTGAACATGGCCTCCATCCACGGCACCGTAGCTGCCCTGGGCAACGGAGCGTACACCGCCGCCAAGCATGGCGTAGTGGGTATCACTAAGAATGCCGCTGCTGAGTACGGCCCCCTGGGCCTGCGGATCAATTCCGTTGGCCCCGGATACATCAGGACGCCGCTCCTGGAGAACAACCTAAGCCCTGACGTTATGGGTGCCCTCGCAGACAAGCACCCCCTCGGTCGACTTGGCACGTCAGAGGAGGTGTCCCACGTGGTCTGCTTCCTCCTCTCTGAAGAGGCCTCGTTCGTAACTGGTGCCTACTACCTGATCGACGGTGGCTACACAGCCGTGTGACGGCACGGGCCGGCGTCACGAACGCGGCCGGAAAGGAGACCGGAAAGAGCACCGCACGGCGTCTGACACTTTCCTCCAGGTCAGCGAAACGACGTTGCCTGTTGTCGGTGAGAACATCCATGCAATGGCCCAGCGGGCATCGCCATCGACTTTGAGTGGGGTTGGCGTCATCTCTTGAGACGGGCCGGGGTTGCCCGCAGGCTGAGCGGGTGGCCTCCGGATCGGAGACTGCGGCCTGGCGGAGGCGGTGAGGTGGTGATTGGCGACGGCGTCATACTCGCTTTCGCTGAGCCGTACCGGTGCCGGGCTGGGCCGGATTCCGTGTGCTTCGGAGGGAGTCGCCTCAGTGCTCTTCATCGATGGCTGTTTCAGGACGTCCACACGCTGCAGCAGGGCCGCCGTTGACCGCATGCAACGCCGTGAGTACTGTGAGTCCACTATCCATCCGCGCCGTGGAGGGAGCAATGGGCTGGGATTCCAAGAAGCATGCCTGACGAAAACAAGCGCGAGGTCCGCTGGTTGCCGCAGCCTGAGGAGCAAGATTATCCGTGCGCGGCGGCCTATCTTTCCTTACTTGAATCCGACGATGTCGTCGCCTCCGTTGTCGCCTCGCTCATGGTCGCCCCAATCCAGCATCGCAAGGCGAAGGACATTCTCCGGGCCGCGAGGCTGGCGCTGCTGCCCGAGGACAACGCCCACGTGGCCTCGGACCTGAAGAAGATCAAGGAAGGCAGGAAGCTCTCTCCTGTCCTGATGGTCACGGGCGACCTGGCCCGGGGCATTCCCGCGCAGGTGGCCGACGGCTACCACCGGGTGTGCGCAAGCTACTACACGGACGAAAACACCGACATTCCACTCAAACTCGCTGACGCGCCCCGGTAACCTCCGCAAGCAACCGCAATGCCGGTAGAAGGAGGAACGTGTCATTCTTTCAGCTTTCGCTGATCGCCGCGGTAGCTCTCCTCGGGCCGCTGCTGGCGCTCCCCGAAAAATGGCATCTTCCCGTGGTGGTGGGGGAGTTGCTGGCTGGAATCGCCATCGGGCACACGGGTCTGGACCTGGTGGACTCCTCAGATCCTACGTTCACCTTTGTGGCCGACGTCGGATTCGCCCTCATCATGTTCGTCGCCGGGACGCATGTCCCAGTGCGGGACGCAGCCATCCGGCCCGCACTGGGTGGTGGCGCCCTGCGTGCCGGCATCGCCGCGGTGCTCGCGGGCGCCGTCGGAATCGTCATTGCCTTTGCCTTTGGCACCGGCCATGCTCCCCTTTACATCGTTCTGCTCGCGTCCTCTTCGGCAGCCTTGGTCCTGCCGATCGTCGATTCACTGCGGCTGACGGGACCAAAGGTCCTGATGACGACGGCACAGGTTGCGGTAGCGGACATCGCCTGCATCGTGGCGCTTCCTCTTGCTGTTGACCCATCCAACGCCCCGAGGGCAGCCCTCGGGGCGGTGCTCGTCGCGGTGTGCGCTGCGGTTTTGTTCTTTGTGCTTCGCTGGCTGGAGCGCAGCGGCACGCGCGGACGGTTGCATGACGTTTCCGAGGGCCGGAAGTTCGCCCTGGAGTTGAGGATCCAACTTGCTCTGCTCTTCGCGCTCTCCGGACTTGCCGTCGCGGGCCACGTGTCCATCATGCTGGCCGGGTTTTCCTTCGGCCTCGTGGTCGCAGCGGTGGGCGAACCCCGGCGGCTGGCTCATCAGCTCTTCGCCGTCAGTGATGGCTTTCTTGGTCCGGTCTTCTTTGTCTGGCTGGGTGCTTCGCTCAATCTGCGCATTCTTGCCGGAAGCCCCAGAATGATTCTCCTCGGGATTTGCCTTGGCCTGGGAACCCTGCTGGTCCATGGAAGCCTGCGGCTAGTCGGCCAGCCTCTGCCGCTTGCGGTGCTTGCAGCGTCCCAATTGGGAGTGCCGGTTGCCGCCGCCACTATCGGCTCCCAGTTGCATTTGCTGGAACCGGGAGAAGCCGCGGCCATTATCCTCGGGGCACTCATCAGCACCGGGGCAAGCACCATCGCGGGCTCGCGGGCGTCACGCACTTTTTCGCGGCCCGCCACGGCGCCGGCGGGCAAGCCATCTGAGGGAGGCCCGACCGTGGCTGCCTAGTTCGCTTAGGCTGCAGGTGCGCATTCCCCCGGGCGACGATCCGGTTCGCGTCACCATTCCTCACCGGCACGGGTTGGCGGCATAAAGGGCGCTGCCCCGTCCGGGGGATCCCGTGGGGACCCCGTCCCCCTACGATCCGGGGAGGCGCGAGATGACCGGGGCAACGTTGATGATCCATAAGACTATTCCGGCGGCGATCAGTGCCAGGATCAGGCCTATGCCAAGAATGATCAAGGGTGCATTTTCTCGGGTCCAGAAGCGGGGCTCGCGTTTTGGTGACATCGGTGGCACCTCACTGTCGGGGCCTGGGCCGGCGGATTTATTGGTTTCGCCGCTGGGCCGGGTGGCCGCCGGTTCGGGGGTGCTGGCCTGCGTCAACAGCGGCATGTCTCCGAGGCTCTGACGAAGTAGGTGCTTTGCGTAGTGCCGTTCGTTTCACGGCGGAAGGCCTCGCCGCGAGCCACCGACGCTTCGGTAAGTTGCTGCCGCCGTCGCGTCCGCGGTTACACCATGTCGAACCATAGTGGGCTCGCCAACTGTGTCCTCCATAGGGATCGCCTGTGGAACCGCTGTGCAAACAGTTAGAGATCCGTGTTCCTCCACGCCGGCGCCGCCGAACTGCCGGAACAGGACCGCAAGCCCTGGCCGGGTGCGTGAGGTCACCCGGCGCGGATGAGGTGCCGCACTTCACTGGAGGCGCAGGATGGAGCTGCGCCGACCATGAGGCCGACGGCAGAGCATTCAACGGAAAGAGGTCGACAAAATGAGTACTGCCCATCATCCTGTCGCTTCAACTGGCTGGACCGGTTGGGTCAGGTTCGCCGGAGTGATTCTGATCATCAACGGCGTGTTCAGCGGCCTTCAAGGCCTCGTCGCACTCACCGGGCCCGATACCTACTACCTGTCGACCCCGGGCGCGCTTTTCATCTTCGATGCGAAGGGGTGGGGCTGGTGGAATTTGGCTCTCGGGGTCCTTCTGATCCTCACCGCTGTCGCGCTCTTCTCCGGTGCAACGTGGGCTCGAGTCGTTGCTGTCGTCGTTGCGGGCCTCAGCGCGGTCGTTCAACTGATGCTCATCCCGGCGCAGCCATGGTGGTCCTTGATCGTCATCGCCATCGACGTGCTGATCATCTACGCGATCATCGCCCACGGCGACGAGCTACGGACCGGAGAATAGCCGCCGAACGTCCGGCGCAATAGCGAAGTGCTCACCACCCGGCCGTGCCCGGGCCCCCCTTGAACGGACCAACGATCTGCGTTGTGATCCACCCGCCGTAGAAGTCACCGTCCTGGGAGGTCACCCGCTCGCCGTTGACTTCGCAGGAGTCCATGTGAGCCGGGTAGAGGGCCACCCGGGAACTGAGCGCTTCGAACCCCCGGGTGGGTTCCGGGTAGGTCCACCCGGCACGGGGAACAGCGACTCCGCCGGCAACGACGTCGAAGTAGTGCGCTTCTCCCTTGAACTCGCAGAAGCTGGTGCCCTCGACCGGGACGAGTACCCCGGCAGGGAATGAGTCGAAGGGCAAGTAGTAGACAGGCGGATGACTCGTCTCCAGGACGCGCACCGCATCGGTGGTGTCGGCAATCACCTGCCCGCCAAGCCGCACGATAACCCGTTCGGATCGCGGCTCGACCCTTGGCGGCCGCGGGTAGTCCCATACCGACTCTTGACCGGCCTCGGGTTTGATGGGCTGGGGACGTTGGAAGAAGCCGGAATAGTCTTGAGCAGGAGTCATGTCACCATGTTGCCATCTTCTGCTGGGATACCACCGTGAACGCCGGGGGTCTCGGTCCGCAAGTGTGGCGGCAGGTTCAAGCGGAAACGCCTCAAAAATCCTGCGCAGAACTAGACTTGGGAGCATGGCCTTTCCATGGGACGATTCGCGACGGGCGTTCACCGACGCCGCGGAATGGTTTGTGCACACCTCCGCCCTCGTCGGTGAACGGTGGGACAGGCCAGGCCTGGGCGAGTGGGACGTTCGCGCCCTCGTCGGCCACACCAGCCGCTCCCTTCTGACAGTCGAGGCGTACCTCGCCCGTCCTGCCGCGGCCGTCGAGGTCGCCTCCGCCGCGGAATACTTCCGCGCGACAAGAGCCACCGCCGCCAGCCCGGCTGTCGCGGCGCGCGGACGCGACGCCGGAACAGCTTTAGGCACCGAACCCGCAGGCGTCATAGCGGAGATCGCCGCACGCGTGATTCCGCTCGTCGATGCCCACGACGGTACCGAGTTGGTGACGACGGTCGCGGGCGGCATGCGGCTTCGGGACTACCTGCCCACCCGCACGTTTGAGTTGGCCGTCCACACCGCGGACCTCGCCAAAGCGCTCGGATTGCCGGCTGACGTCCCAGACACAGCTGCCGTGCAGGCTCTCGAAATAGTCGCCGACCTCGCTGTAGCCGGAGGTATGGCCGGGCCGCTCCTGCTCGCCGCCACCGGCCGGCCGGGTCTTCCGACGGGCTTCTCGGTGCTTTGACGCGCATGCGGTGGCCGCGGAAGTGTATCCCGGTGTGGGCCGGCCCTGGGGCTTATGGCCCGTGACAGCGGACTCGGCGGTCGGGAGGATTGCCCGATGACGAAGTCACAAAACATGAGACAGCCTTCCACGCCCGCCGTCGTTTTCGCCGGGCTGGTGGCATTGGGCTTCCTGTTCCGGCGCATTCAGTTGCGCTGGGGTGCCACCGCCGCCGAAGCCGACGGCGTGCTTCCGGGCGACGACCTCCTGTCCTTTGCCGATCTGCAGTCAACGCGGGCGATCACTATCGAGGCTCCGGCGGATGCAGTCTGGCCCTGGGTGGCGCAGATGGGTCAGGGACGCGGCGGACTCTACAGCTACGACTTCCTGGAAAACCTTGCCGGACTGGACATCCACAGTGCTGACCGTATCCACCCGGAGTGGCAGGACATCCAGGCAGGGGACCGTTTTCACCTGGCCCCGGCTGCTTCCGCTGACCTCGAAGTCGGCCTGGTGGACCGGGGAAACGCCCTCGTGCTGCGCGTTCCTCCCGGTTCCCCGCCCGGGCCGTTCGGTTTTTCCTGGGCATTTGTTCTGCAGGCACAGTCCGTGGGCACGACGCGGCTTCTGGTGCGGGAGCGCTATGCCTACCGGCAGTGGTGGGCCCGGTGCCTGGTCGAGGCGGTGGAGGTCGCCAGTTTTATCATGTACCGGCGGATGCTCCAGGGGATCCGGAGCCGGGCAGAGGGCAATCATTAGTAACAGAGGAAGCGAACCAACTAACCCCGGGTTTTGTGATC
The DNA here is from genome assembly GCF_020532825.1 of Arthrobacter sp. SO3. Lineage (GTDB taxonomy): Bacteria > Actinomycetota > Actinomycetes > Actinomycetales > Micrococcaceae > Arthrobacter. The sequence goes on along the minus strand of NZ_MQTS01000093.1, from coordinate 20,146 downwards.
GGCCCGAGTCCCGGGGCGTAGGTGGTCATTTGTTGTCCGGGCGAGCCCGGTCAAGCCAATCACCGAGCAACGCGGCGAGGAGCTCCGGCCGCTCGTGCATGAGGGCGTGGCCGCCGCCGTCGGCTACCGCCAGGGTGGCGTGCGGATAGTGCTGGAGTAAGTCCATTGCATCGGTGTACCCAACGATCGAATCCTGCCGTCCGGCTGCGATCAAAGTCTGCGCCGGGAAGGTGCCCGATCCGACGTCGACCACCCATCCGGCGAAGATCCGGCCCAGCCCAGCCGCGTCGACGAGCGTCGTGCCCGGAACGACATGGCTGCGGCAGCGGCGTGCGGTGGCCGGTGTGCGCACCACGAAGTATTCATCGAAACCGTGCCGTTGCTCAGGTTCGAGTTCGCCGTACGCCCCAGCGTCCTGACAAACCACCTTATGGGCGGGCACATTTTGTGAGCGCTCGGCGACGGGGCACAGCAAGGCCAGCCCGCGCACGATATGCGCCGTAGGAATGCCCAAGCAGCGTCATCGGTCCGGCCTCCAGCCGATCAATGAACTCAATGATTAGCGCGGCCACATCGTCGTTGCAACCCAGATCGCCGGTCGTTGAGCGACCCATCCCTGGCAGATCCGGATAGATCCGCCGGTATCCCGAGCCCGGGACGACGGCCTCGATCGCCGCCTCAATCTCGCGGTGATCACCACCGGCGCCATGAAGCGCAAGAAGGGGCACGCCCCAACCGCGGTCGACGTAATGAATCAAAACGTCGTGGATCCGTCGCTCCATGTCAACATCGTATTGATCGGTGCGTGACAGCAACACCACCCCGAAGTAAGTCGCCTCCCGGGGGCCGCCGGCCCAGAATCTTCTCTGCGCCCCGTGTTTTGCAGGGTTAGCTGGCGCGTCTCGCTTCAGCTTCAGTCTCCGATGCCCTCTGTCAGGCGCTGACGGAATGACACGAGACGCGTTTGCATTTCCCAGTATGAAGTGGCGGCCGGCAACGGCTTGCCGTCACGTAAGGCGTTGACGACGTTCACCGCCGCGTCGACTGCTGCGCGGTACGGCAGGGAACCGGAACTCACACGCCGGACCCCAAGCTCACCCAGCTCGGCAACCGTCAGCGAGGGATGTGCCAGCACGTTGACCGGCAGCCCGATGCCAGCGGTGATGATCCGGATGTCCTCCGGGACCACAAGTCCGGGGATAAAGATGCCGTCCGCCCCGGCATCGGCGTAGGCCGAGGCGCGGAGCAGGACGGCATCCACAGTGGCCTGTTCACCGAACCATATGTTGTCCACCCGGGCGTTGATGAACATTTCCGGGCTGCGTCGCTTGACGGCGGCAACCTTGTCGGCAAAGGCTGCAGGATCGACCAGGTGCCCGGCCGTGCTGTCCTCCAGGTTGACCCCGTCCACGCCTAGGTCAGCCAGTTGGGCCACAAGTTCCGCAACCTCGGCGGGGTCCTCGGAGTAGCCGTCTTCGATGTCCGCCGTGACGTGGACAGGCAGGCGGCACATCTGCGCCACCAGTGCGGCGGTCGCGGCCTTGGTGGACCGGCCCCCGTCGGGCAGGCCGGCACTTGCCGCAATGCCAAAGCTGGTGGTGCCGACGGCCGGGAATCCTGCTGTGGCAAATGCCAAGGCGGATCCGATGTCCCAGGCGTTGGGCAGCAGGAGTGGCGACGCAGCGTGGTGGAGTTCCCGAAAGGTCGCCATTTTCATTCCCATCCTCTGCCAACTGCATAGGTGAATGCGTTTTCAGTCTACAAACTCGGCTGGGCGGTGCAAGGGATGCATTCTTCCGGTCGCGGGGGCCACGTTATCGTTGGTCCAACACATCTAATCAGGAGGCGCCATGCAATACGTTGTTGACTTCGAGAACGTTTCTATGGCCGGTCTGGAATCGTCTCCGGTCGCCGAGTCGCTCGCCGGGTTGCGCGCCAATGAGGGGCGCTACTACCGCAACAAGTACGACCACGTTTTCACCGTGAGCCCTGCAAACGAGGTTCCGGAGGTAGTCGACCGGGTGAGCCACATCCTCAAAGAAGAGCGCGACATCGTCATCGGCTCCCGACCGCTCGAAGCGACCGCCTTCGAAGTGGACGGTTTGCGGATGGATTACGTGTTCTATGAGTCGGGGCTGTCGATCAACATCATGTACAGCATCGAGGATGGCGGGAAGCGGGCCGTGGGATTCAAACTGGCTGAAGGCATGGAGATTCCGGAGGAACTGGCATCACGCTTCAAGTTCGCCCGCCAGAAGTCGAAGCTTGCAGGGGTTATCCGCGGCTCCTATTTCGTGATCAAGGGCCAGTACTGATCAGCTGTCAGGACCCAGGGCGCCCCGGCCATTGTTTGCCGGCCCACGGATCGTAGTCGGCGATGAGCTCGTCCTGCGGCGGACGCTTATTGTCGGGGACGTGCTGCAGGTTCACCCGGACCCGGTACCAGAGTGAACTCGATACGCGCATTCCATCGACGAGAATGTCCGCGGGATGCAGTGCCGGGACGAGGTCCGCATGCCGGGTCTTCCATTCCTCGAGCGCCGCGAGCGCCTCGGGCTTGGTCTTGGTCCGGGCCACCTCGATCAGTGGCATCGCCGACTGCCGGCGGCCCGAGCCATCGCTGCCACGCGGCGGCTTTTCGGCGGGGCCGAGCTCGGCGGCCAGGGCGAGGAGTCCGTCAAGTGTCCCGACCGCGTCGTCGATGCCGGCGTGGGGGTCGCCCACCGCTGCGAAGCGCTCCAGCACCGTGGGCACCGTGAATTGTTCCGGCCGGGTGGAGGCAACCTCGTCCCAGGTGAGCGGAGTCGAGACACGGGCGTCGGTCAGGGGCCGGATCGAGTAGGCCGATGCGACGGTGCGGTCCTTGGCGTTCTGGTTGAAGTCGACGAACACACTCTCGCCGCGCTCCTCCTTCCACCACCGGGCGGTGGCGAGGCCCGGGGCGCGGTTCTCGACCTCGCGGGCGAGGGTCTCGGCGGCGAGCCGCACGTCGCGGTACGACCACCGGGGCGCAATGCGGACCAGGATGTGGAGTCCCCGCGAACCGCTCGTCTTCGGCCACCCCACCAGTCCGACGTCGTCGAGCACCTCCCGCGCGACATAGGCGACGTCGACGATCTGCGGCCAGCCGACGCCCGGCATCGGGTCGAGGTCGACCCGGAGCTCGTCGGGGTGCTCGAGGTCCTCGGCGCGCACGGGGTGCGGGTTAAGGTCCAGGCATCCAAGATTCACGACCCACGCCAGGCCCGCAGCATCCCGGAGGACGGCCTCTTCGGCTGAGGTCCCCGACGCGTAGTGCAGCGTCACCGTGTCAATGAAGTCGGGGTGGTTTTCCGGCACGCGCTTCTGGAAGAACGGCTCAGCGCCGATCCCCTTCGGGAAGCGTTTGAGCACCATGGGCCGTCCGCCGGCGCCCCGCAGCGCGCCATCTGCGACGGCGAGGTAGTAGCGAACCAAGTCGAGCTTCGTCAGCCCGGGCTCGGGGAACACCACCCTGTCCGGACTCGAGATGCGAACCTCGGTGCCGGCAATGTTGAGGATCTCAGCCGGGGTCTTGGACGGGGTCATGCCGCCACGCTAGCAATGATCGGTTGTCCCGGCCAGACCAGCTGCGGCAGGGAAATTTGTCCCGGAAGGGCCCGGGCCTGGCCCTTGCCGCTGCATGCGGAACTGATCCCCGCAGCAGCTGAGGCCCACACCCCGTCAGGGCATGGGCCCCGCCTGTTACCTCGTCAGTCCACCTGTGCCGTCAGGCCGGCGGCCTCGATCGCCGTCGAGGCCGCAGTCTCATCATTGTCAGAGCTGTCGCCGCTGATTCCGACGGCACCCTGGATCGTGCCGTCGTTATCGCGTACCAATACGCCACCGGGCACCGGGATAAGTCGGCCACCAAGGGCGGCGGCCGCTGCCGCGATGAAGTAGGCCTGCTGCTCGGCGCGCTCCATGATGGCACGCGAACCCATCCCGAGAGCCAACGCCCCATACGCCTTGCCTTGTGCGATCTCAAAGCGATTATTCGAGGCGCCGTCCTGGCGCGCGGCGGCGATGACGTGGCCGCCCGCGTCGAGCACGACGACGGTCAGCGGTTTGAAGCCGTGCTGCCGGCCAGCCGCGAGGGCGCCGGCGATGATGAAGTTTGCTGTCTCCAATGTCATGCTCATGATGCGTTCCTCGCCAGATCGTCGTTGTGCTTGTGCGCCGCACGGCGCCGGTGCAGGACGGGCTCGGTGTAGCCCGACGGTTGGGCGGCGCCGTCGAGAACGAGTTCGCGGGCCGCGAGGAATGCCTCGGTATCGAACGCCGGGGCCATGGGCGTGTAGTCCGGGTCCGAGGAGTTCTGTTCGTCGACGACCGCGGCCATTCGCCGCAGTGACGCTTCCACCTCTTCCCTGGTGACGATGCCGTGCAGGAGCCAGTTGGAGACGTGCTGTGAGCTGATGCGGCAGGTGGCGCGGTCTTCCATCAGTGCTGTGCCGTGGATGTCGGGGACCTTGGAGCATCCGACGCCGTCGTTCACCCAGCGGACTACGTATCCCAGCGTGCTCTGGATGTTGTTGTCCAGCTCGTTGCGCCGGGCATCGGCAGACCACTCGGCGGGGTCACCTAGGGGGATGGTGAGCAGCTGCCGCAGGGTCGAGCGGCGCTTCCCGGCGAGTTCGGCCTGCCGGGCGTCAACGTCGACCTGGTGGTAGTGGATGGCGTGCAGGGTCGCGGCGGTCGGCGAGGGGACCCAGGCGCAGTCGGCGCCGGCGAGCGGGTGCGCGACCTTCTGGGCGAGCATGTCTGCCAAGTTGTCCGGAGCCGCCCACATGCCCTTGCCGATCTGGGCCCGACCGCTGAAACCGCACTCCAGCCCGATATCGACGTTGGCGTCCTCATAGGCCGCGATCCAGCTGGAGTCACGCATGTCGGCTTTGCGTACCATGGGGCCGGCGAGCATTGAGGTGTGGATCTCGTCGCCGGTGCGGTCCAGGAATCCGGTATTGATGAACGCCACCCGGTCCCGCACCTCCCAGATGCACGCCTTCAGGTTGGCCGATGTGCGGCGCTCTTCGTCCATGATGCCGATCTTCAGGGTGAGCGGTTCGAGGCCCAGCACCGCCTCGGTGCCGGCCAGCAGGCCACAGGCCACGGCGACCTCAGCCGGTCCGTGCATCTTCGGCTTCACGATGTACATCGACCCGGCCCGGGAGTTGTGCCCGGCGTGCGGCCCGCGCAGGTCGTGCACGGAGCCGAGGCCGGTGAACAGGGCGTCGAGGATCTCCTCGGGCACCGGTGCGCCGGCAGCGTCGAGCACGGCGTCGCTGGTCATCAGGTGGCCTACCTGGCGGATGAGCAGCAGCGAGCGGCCCGGCAGGGTCAGCTCGGAGCCGTCGGGTGCTGTGTAGACGCGGTCGGGGTTGAGCCGCCGGGTCTGGGTACGACCACCCTTGGTGACCTCGGCCGTCAGGGTACCCTGCATCAGCTGCAGCCAGTTGCGGTAGCCTGCCACCTTGTCCTCGGCGTCGACCGCCGCCACGGAGTCCTCGAGGTCCATGATGGTCGTGGTCGCGGACTCCAGCACGATGTCCTTTACACCGGCCGGGTCGCCGGACCCGATGGGGTGGCTGCGGTCGATCTGGATTTCCACGTGCAGTCCGTGGTGCACGAGCAGCACGGCCTCGGGCTCGGCCGGAGCTCCCCGGTAGCCCGCGAGCTGCCGCGGCTCTGCCAGCCCCCTAGGACCGTCGGGCGTGTCGGCGACGAGGGCGCCGTCTGCGATCCGGTAGACGGTGACATCGGCGTGGGATCCGGCCGTCAGGCGGGTGTGCTCATCCAGGAACTGCCGCCCGCGTGCGACGACGGCGGCACCGCGGACCGGGTTGTAACCGCCTGTGTGCTCGCGCCCCTCCGCGTCGTCGATGACGTCGGTGCCGTACAGCGCATCGTACAGCGACCCCCAGCGGGCGTTGGCCGCGTTGGCCGCGAACCGTGCATTCAGCAGCGGGACCACCAACTGGGGACCGGAAACCGTCGCGATCTCGGGGTCAACCCGGTCGGTCGTGATGGTGAAGGCGCCGGGCTCCTCGACCAGGTAGCCGATCGAGCGGAGGAAGTCCTCGTAGTCATCCGGATCCACGGGCGTCGCGCCACGCGAAAGGTGGTACTCGTCGATCTGCTGCTGCATCCGGTCACGGGTGTCCAGCAGCTCCCGCACCCGCGGCGAGAACTCCGCGATGAGCCCGGCGGCGCCAGCCCAGAATGCCTCCATCTCAATCCCGGTCCCAGGCAGCGCTTCGTCGCGGACGAAGGCGTAGAGCTCTTCGGCGACGCTGAGCCCGTTGGTCTCCAAGT
>NZ_MQTS01000093.1:0-13803 GCF_020532825.1 Arthrobacter sp. SO3 | reverse complement strand
CTCCAAGTGATTTGGCATACCGACCATCCTTCTGCAGTTCTCGTAATGTGGAAATAAACTACCAATATATAGAACCTAGCCAGCGCCTGCCCGCCTGTCAACGCCGCCTGCCCCGCGGGGCAGGATGCAGGGCCGCACCGGAGATCAGCTGTTGACTGTGATTTGAATCGCACGTACCCTCGATCAACTGAAAGATTACTTTCACAATGCGGAATTGTATGAGCTGAGTGGGTTGCTTGCCACTGGGCTCTCGCAGAGCCCAACGTTTGCTCGGAAAAAACAAAGGAGTTTTTGTGAGTCCAAGGTTTGAGCCCTTTCAGCAAGTCATCGACCCGATAGCGGGTTCCCTCGCCCTCTCAGCCATGGTGGCCGCACTTCCACTGCTGTTGCTTTTTGTCCTTCTCGGGGTTTTTCGAGTCAGGGCGCCCAAGGCGGCCATCGCGAGCCTGTTGCTGTCCATCGTGCTTGCCATCGTGGGCTGGCGTATGCCGTTCGGCCAGGTGCTCAGCGCCGGTGCTCAAGGCGCTTTCTATGCCCTGTTTCCGATCCTGTGGATCCTCATCAACGCCTTGTGGGTATATAAGCTCACCGTGGACACGCCCTGGTTCGAGGTTTTGGGCCGGACCATCCGCTCCATTTCCAATGACCTCCGCATTCTGGCGATCCTGGTCGCTTTCTGTTTCGGCGCGCTGCTCGAGGCGCTGGCGGGCTTCGGCGCGCCGGTTGCCATTTCGGCGGCGATGCTCATGGCTGCCGGTATGAAACCACTGAAGTCAGCCATCGTCGCGCTGCTGGCCAATACCGCCCCCGTGGCATTCGGGGCGATGGCCGCTCCGATTATTGCCCTCAACGGGGTTACCGGCATCCCGCTTCATGACCTGAGTTCGATGGCGGGCCGCCAAACACCCTTCGTCGCGGTCCTCGTCCCGCTCATCCTGGTCTTCATCGTTGACGGCAAGCGTGGCCTCCGGCAAACCTGGCCGGTGGCCCTGGTGTCAGGCATTGTCTTCGGACTGGCGCAATTCCTTGCCTCCAACTTCTTCGTGGTTGAGCTCACCGACGTTGTTGCCGCAATTCTGACCGTTGCGGCGGTCCTGCTCATGCTGAGGTTCTGGCAGCCGGCCGAGATTATCGGAATGAACGACGTCGCGGGCAGCGACGCTGCCGACGTAGCGCTTGTTAGCGCTGGCAAGCAGACCCGCACCGGATATGGAACGTCCTCCGGTCTGGGCGGCGTGAGCCGAGGCGGTGCGGCCGCACAGGCCGGCACGCCCGAAAAAACCGGTGGCGCCGCTGTGAGGCCGCCCAACGGCGAGGTGTGGATGGCTGTTGCCCCATATCTGATCATTATGGCCGTGTTCTCCATCGCACAAATCCCGGTTGTGAAATCCTGGCTCACGTCCGTCGGGTCAGTCACGTTCGAATGGCCCGGGCTGGACGCCGTGGATCCTGACGGGCACCCGGTCTCCGCCCACAAGTTCAAACTTGACCATCTCAAGGCCACCGGTACGCTGCTGCTGATCTCGGGAATGATCACTATGGCGCTGTACAGGCTTGCACCCCGTCGGGGTATCCGGATCTATCGCGACACACTGTCCCAGCTGCGATGGACTATTGTGACCGTCACCTCGGTTCTTGCGCTGGCGTTTGTCATGAATGTCTCTGGGCAGACCAACTCACTGGGAATCGCCCTGGCGTCCGCTGGTGGCTTCTTCGCCTTTATATCCCCGCTGCTCGGATGGATCGGCGTTGCACTCACCGGCTCGGACACCTCGTCCAACTCACTGTTCGGGCAGTTGCAGGTCACCGCCGCCCAGCAGACGGGCCTTTCGCCAACGCTGATGGCGGCGTCCAATTCTTCCGCAGGGGTGTTGGGGAAAATGCTGTCCCTGCAGAACCTGGCCGTGGCCTCCGCCGCTGTTGGGCTGGACGGGGCGGAGAGCGTTCTGTTCCGGAAGCTCATCGGCTGGAGCCTGGCACTCCTGGCGTTCATCACCATCCTCATTGTCCTGCAGTCCACCCCGGTCCTGGGATGGATGGTTCCCTAGGGGACACCGAAGGTCCGGTGCGGCAGCCTGCAGGCAGCCGACACGTGACCGGGGCTACGCCAAATTGAGCAAAATCAAAGTATCCGAAAGAGAGCAGGCCTTGTGAGCACTCACGTTAGCGAGATCAATTCAGAGGCCGGGGCGAGGCTTGTCGCCGCAGCCCGGCGCGGTTCGACTGCCGAGGCTGACCGCATGAACGTCAATACGGACCGGTCCGGGTACACGCCCGATACACTGCCGGACGGTGTCGTGTACGCGACCAGCATCAACGACGTCGTTGAGACAATGGTCCGCGCGACGGCGGGGAGCGTCCCCATTGTTGCCAGGGGTGCCGGTACCGGCCTGGCTGCCGGTTCGGCTGCCAGGGCAGGCGAGATTGTCCTTGATCTGTCAGGCATGAACCGAATCCTGCGCCTGGATCCGTTGGAGCAGATCGTCGTCGTCGAGCCCGGCATCCTCAACGCAGAGGTCAACGCCGCCGCCGGCGAACACGGTCTCTTTTACGCCCCGGATCCTGCCAGCACCGCCATCTGCTCCATCGGCGGAAACATTGCCACCAACGCCGGCGGCATGCGGTGCGCCAAGTACGGCGTCACGCGTGAATCCGTCCTGGCACTGAAGGTTGTCCTACCGGACGGGCGGCTCCTTGTGACAGGCCGGGAAACGATCAAGGGCGTCACCGGGTATGACCTCAACGCCCTCATGATTGGATCCGAAGGGACGCTAGGAATCGTCGTTGAAGCGACGTTGCGTCTGCGGCCGCTCCCCGTGGCGACGGCAACCGTCGCGGCATTCTTCCCGGATATCGTTACCGCTGCCCAAGCCGCTTCGGCCATCATTGCTTCACGCATCACGCCCTCCGTGCTGGAGCTGATGGACGGCGGGACCCTGTCGGCCGTTGATGCCGCATTGGGGACCGACTATCGAAGCCGCGGGGGTGCCTTCCTCCTCGCTCAGACTGACGGGTACGGGGCCTTCCTTGAACAGGAGGTGCTGATTCAGGCCATTGCACCCCTCGCTTTGTCCTATGAAAAGGCCACCGACACGGAAAGAACCGCCGAACTGTTGAGAGTGCGTCGAGAGGCCATTCCTTCCCTCGAGTTGTTGGGCAACGTCTGCATAGGTGACGTCGGTGTTCCGCGCGGACGCCTCGCCGAGATGGTCGTCGGGATCGAGGAAATTTCACACCGCACTGGAGTCCGGATCTTTACCGTTGCCCACGCCGCCGACGGCAACCTGCACCCGATGATCGTTCTTGACGCAGACCAATCCGCCACGGACGGACCGGCGAAAGCCGCGCTTGGTCAGATGTTTCATTTGGCCCGGAGCCTGGGCGGCACACTCACCGGGGAACACGGAGTTGGAATCCTGAAACGTGACTGGTTGCGCGACGAACTGGGCAGCGATTCCCTCGAGCTGCAGCACGCCATCAAAAAGGTATTTGATCCGCTCGGCATCCTCAACCCGGGCAAGGCAATCTAGGGGTTTCGAACTGCAGCTGACACGGGGCACCGGGGGACAAGTCGCTGCTCACAGCAGTATGGTGTGCTCGTAGGAGGGCACGGGTATGAGTGAGAAGCCGCAAGGTCAGTCCCTTTCCCTGTGGATCGCCACAGCGGAGGGCACGGATTATGCCTCGCTCGGCACCGACATCGATGTCGACACCGCAGTGATCGGCGGGGGCGTTGCGGGCCTGACTGCTGCGCTGGCGCTCAAACGGGCCGGCCAATCGGTGGCGGTGATTGAGGCGGCGCGTGTGGGTACAGGCGTCACGGGGCACACCACCGGTAAGGTGACGTCGCTGCACCGCCTGGTGTACACCGAGCTTGCCGGGCGCCACGGCCCTGACGCTGCGCGCAGCTATGGGCAGGCGAACCAGGCCGCCGTTGAGCACATCGCGCGCGTCGTCTCTGCTGAGGGCATCGACTGCGGTTTCCGCCGGGTACCCAACTTCACCTACGCCGAAACCGACGAGGCCCTGAGCCTCGTCCGGAATGAAGCCGCTTTGGCCGCCAGGCTCGGCCTTCCTTCCATCTTTACCGCCGACGTGCCGCTGCCCTTCGCGGTCAAGGGCGCCGTCCGCTTTGATAATCAGGCGCAGCTCCACGCTGTGAGATACCTGCAGGGCCTTGCGCGCGCGGTCGATGGCGCGGGCAGCTTTGTATTTGAGGATTCGCTGGCGCTGGCGCTCCGGGACGGCTCGCCGGTTGTCGTGGAAACGGAGCGGGGAAGCATCCGCGCGCGGGACGTCATTGTGGCCACCAATGTGCCTTTCGGCGACCAGGGAAGCTTTGCTGCGCGGAACATCCTGCACCGCTCCTACCTCGTCGCCAGCCGGGCGGGATCCGCGCCGCTGGAGGGGACGTACATCAGTGTCGACGAGCCGATGCGTTCGATTCTGGCCGTTGACATCGATGGTATAGGTTACGTGCTCGCCGGAGGCGAAGGCCACCGGGCGGAGGACTCCGGCGACACGGCGGAGCGCTATCGACGCCTGGCCGCTTTCAGCCGTGACCGTCTGGGCAGCGGTGAGCCGGTATTCCGCTGGTCCACCCAGGACGGCATCCCCGTTGACGGGCTGCCGTATGTCGGCCCGATGTCCCCGGCCTCCGCCCACGTGCATGTGATCACCGGTTTGCGGAAATGGGGCCTGACTAACGGCACCGCCGCGGCCCTCATCCTCGCCGACACCTTGTGCGGCCGGCCCAATCCGTGGGCGCGTGTATTCGACAGCAACCGGAAGCCCCCGGCAGGGGGGCCGGGGCCTGCTGGCCAGAGCGGTACGACTCCGCCCCTGATACAAGAGGCGGCGCCCCGCCCGGAAGGCAAGGATGCTCCCATAGTTCCTGCCCCGGGGGAGGGGGTTGTCATCGAAAAGGACGGCGAAAAGATCGCCGTCTACGCTGATCCGGCCGGCAAATCACGGTCGGTCTCGGCGATCTGCACGCACTTGGGCTGCACTGTCGAGTTCAACGCGGCGGATGTGACCTGGGACTGCCCCTGCCACGGCTCCCGGTTTGCCACCGACGGCTCCGTCATTCAGGGTCCCGCCAGTACCAACCTCGCCTCCCGCCCCGCGCCCCCGAAACGAAGCTGATTTCGACTCACAGGGTTCGCGCGGGGCGACCCCTATAACCGGCAGCTCGCCAGGCCAACCATGATGCCGGCGACGATCAGTGCGGTGATGCCTTCCAACCCCAAGAGGTAGGGGAGTACGGCGCCGGAGGCATCCGAAGTCGCGGGCAAGAATGCCGACCAGCCGGGTCCGGAGGTGGCTGTGGTGGGCAGCTCGGTCATGGTCATCCTCAAGGCAAGACCCCGGCCGGACCGGTAAATATTTTGTGGGCCCCCCGGCCAGAGTGGTGTCTGACAGACGGCCGACTGGCGGGGACCACCCGGGTAGCCGCCCAGGGCCGCGAATAGTCCACCCGGGAAGGTAGTAGCGGGCCACTCCGGCTGCTGAGCCACACTGAAACCAGTCCTCAATGTGGCTTGGATCACAGTCCCAAGTCGAGGAATACGCCGCTGGTGTCACCGCGCCTCAACATACAAAGGAGTATCAATGGAACGGCTCATTAACATCGACAACGGTGGGACACTGACCGATATTTGTGTCTGGGACGGTGAGAATTTCTCGTTTACGAAGACCCTCACGACGCCCTTTGACCTCTCCCAGTGTCTCTTCGACGGCATGGCCAAAGCTTCCAAGGAGATCTTCGGCGAAGAGGATCTCCCCGGGCTTCTGCACTCCACCCGTCACATCCGGTATTCCACCACCCAGGGCACGAACGCCCTCGTCGAGCGCAAGGGTCCCCGGATTGGCATCCTCACGGACAGCCCCACGCTGGCCGGCGAACTCCGCGGCGGGGCAGCGGCAGCTGAGCTGTTCGACGACCTCGTCGGCACGCGGGTGGCAGTCATCAACGCCGAACAGGACGTGGAGGAGCTCGCCCAGGAAATCGTCAAGCACGTCAACCGGCTGACGACCGACGGCGCCGCACGGCTTGTCATCGCCATGGCGGACCGCGACAAGGAGAAAGCGGTCAAAGGCGTTCTGCTCCGGAAGTTCCCCCGCCACCTGCTGGGCTCGGTTCCCATGTTGTTCTCCTGGGAATTCACGCCCGACATCGTCCAGGCCCGCCGGGTGTGGTCCGGAATCATCAACTCCTTCCTGCATCCCACCATGGAGCGGTTCCTGTACAGCACCGAGCACCGGCTGCGTGACCACAAGGTCAAGAACCCGCTCCTCATCTACCGCAATGACGGCGCCTCGTCACGGGTGGCCAAGTCCGTCGCGCTGAAGACTTACTCGTCCGGCCCCCGCGGCGGCCTGGAAGGGACCAAGGCCCTCTCGGCGGCCTATGGGCTCGCGCACGTACTCATGATCGACGTCGGCGGCACCACCACGGACGTCGGCTCGGTAAAGAACTCCACCATCTCGACGGACCGCCGGGGCTCCATCCAGGGAGTACCGGTCTCATTCGAAATGAGCAATGTCCACTCCAGCGGCGTGGGAGGCAGTTCCGTCATCGCCCTGCGCGACGGCGTCATCACCGTCGGCCCCGAGAGCGTCGGAGCTGCACCGGGTCCTGCTTGTTTTGGTTTTGGGGGCAAGCAGGCCACTATCACGGACGTAAATCTCCTGCTCGGCGTGCTCGATCCGGACACCTACCTCGACGGAGGTTTCAGCCTGGACGCGGAACGCTCCCGCGCGGTCATCACCGAGGTCATCGCAGAACCGTTGGGGATCACCCTCAATGACGCCCTGATCCGGATGGAGGCCGCCTACTTCCATCGCATGGCGCAGTCCTTCGCCGCCGACGTCGAGGATGCGGCGGCCACAACAGTGGCTGCGTTCGGAGGTGCCGGACCGATGAGCGCCTGCGGTGCCGCGCGGATCGCCGGCGTCCGCCGTGTCCTGGTACCTAAGATGGCCGCGGTCTTCTCAGCCTTCGGAATCGGCTTTTCTGACATTGCGCAGACCTACGAGGCGAATGTCGCCGGAATGGACGCTCAGGACTTCGGCGCCACCAAGGCGGCGCTGCTGGCCCGGGCCACGCGGGACATGTTCCAGGAGGGCCACGAAATTGACGAATGCCGGCTCGAATGGAACGTGGTGCTGGAAGACGCCGACGGCCAGCTGGTTTCCGAGCTGCCGTACCTGGCTTCCGATCCGCAGCCCGGCACCAGCGAACACAACACCATGCTGACCCTGACTGCCCGGTACGAGCTGCCGCACGCATCGATCAGGCGGGCCGAATCGGTGGCGAAGACGCCCGCCGTCGCCGCCTCCACCCGAAAGGTCCGCTCCGCCGTGGACAAGGTGGACTCGGTGCAGGTCTTCGACCTGGACAGCCAAACGGCCGGGGCATCGGCGTCGGGCCCGGCAATCGTCGAAGGCCCCTACTTCACGGCCCGAGTGCCGCATGGCTGGGTCTTCGACGTGACGGTCTCCGGCGACCTCATGCTCACAGACACCCTCCAGAAGTGACCCCACACAACCAGCAAGAAAACAGGTGAGACACGCTATGCGAATTCCAATGACGGAATATCTGATCATCGATCTCGACACCGAGCGGTGGAACTGCAGGGTATGCAACCAGGACCTCGGCGAGGCCCGCGGCAACTACAAGGAGGGGACGCTGGTCTACGACCGGGACCCCACGGAAATCCACCAGTCCATCCTGGACCCGGAGAAGTACGAATTCACGTTCGCTCCGGACCCCACCTTCTGCAGGATTCTCGAGTTCTACTGCCCGGGCTGCGGGACGCAGCTGGAAACGGAGTACGTACCGCCGGGACACCCGCCCACGGTGGACATGCTGTGGGACATCGACTCGCTCCGCGAAACATGGACCAAGCGCGGTACCAAGCCTGAGGTCGTCATTAACTACGGACCCGGCGAAGAGGCGGTCGCCGATTTCGCCCCGGCCCTCGGCTCCCACAACACCCACAACCATTCCCCCCATTCGTTCAGCTAGTACTTGGAATAAAGGAGACCACTGGTCATGAAACGAATCTCCGTCGACATCGGCGGCACATTTACCGACTGCTTTTTTGCCTGGGAAGACCAGTACGTTGAAGCAAAGGCGCTCACAACGCACCACAACCTGGCCCAAGGCTTCAACGAAGCGCTCGACCTCGCCTGCTCACGCGCCGGCCTGGACCGGGACCTCGTCCTGAAGGAAGTCGATTCCGTCCGCTATGCCACCACGCTCGGCACCAACGCCCTGATCGAAGGCAAAGGCCCGCGTGTGGGGGCACTCGTCACCCACGGCTTCGAGGACACCATCCCGCTTTCCCGCGGCCGTGGCTACGGCGAGGGCCTGGACCCTTCCAAGCAGCAGAACATGCCCGATGCCACCCGCCCTGATCCACTCGTGCCCCGTGCCTTGATCCGGTCGGTGAAGGAACGCATCAACTCGGCCGGCAAGGTGGTCGTTTCGCTGATGGAAGACGATGTCCGCACCCAGGTGCGCGAACTCGTGGACGGCGGAGCGGAAGCGATCGTGGTCTCCCTGGTCAACTCGACCGAGAACCCGGTCCATGAGCAGCAGATCCTGGAGATCATCCTCGACGAGTACCCGGCCCACGAGCTCGGGGCCATCCCCGTCCTGCTGGGAAGCCAGGTGTCGGGCCGAAAAGGCGAGTACGTCCGGGCGACCTCGACGATCGTGGACGCGTTCCTGCACGAGATCATGTTCCACGCGCTGGGGCAGCTGTCCAACAACCTGCGCACGTCCGGGTACGACAAGCCCATGCTTGTTATCCACAACTCGGGCGGCATGGCCCAGTCCAACTCGACGGATGCCCTGCAGACCATCCACTCCGGCCCCATCGCCGGCGTGGGCGCTGCCCAGCATCTGGCCCACAGCACCGGTCTGGGAAACGTGATTTCGACCGACATGGGCGGCACGTCCTTCGACATCGGCCTGGTCCCGGAAGGCGGAGTCAAGCACTACGACTTCCAGCCGACCATCGGCCGGTGGCTGGTCTCGGTTCCCATGATCCACCTGCTGACACTGGGTGCGGGCGGCGGTTCGATTGCCAGTTATGACCGCATCCACCACGCGGTCCAGATCGGTCCGGAATCAGCGGGCTCGGATCCGGGCCCCGCGTGCTACGACCGCGGCGGCCTCCGCCCGACGGTCACGGACGCCGACCTGGTGCTGGGGTACCTGGACCCGGACAACTACGCCAACGGCTACATCAAGCTGAACAAAAAGCGTTCCGTGTACGCAATCGACGAGGTCCTCGCTGATGACCTGGACATGGATACCATCCAGGTCGCCAAGATCATCAAGAATGCCGTTGACGAGCAGATGGCGATCGGGATGGCAAAGGAGCTGCGGGTCCGGGGATACCTCCCGGAAGACTTCACCATGCTGGCCTACGGCGGCAACGGACCCCTGCACGCCTGCGGCATCGCCGATCACGCCGGCATCCGCAGGATCCTCGCGCCGCCGTTTTCCTCGGTATTCTCGGCCTGCGGCGCCGGCAACATGAAACCCCTCCACATCCACGAGCGCGGCTCCCACGTCGTGCTTTACAACCCCACGGACCGCAGCCTCTACCAGAGCTACGACGAGCTGAACAATGTGATCCAGGAGCTCGAAGCCAAGGGCAAGGAAGACCTGATCCGCCAGGGGTACGACGCCGCCGACATCCGCTACAGCCTCGAAATGGACATGCGCTACGGCAACCAGCTGGTGACCACCGCCGTCGTTTTCGACATCAACCGCGTGAGCGGCGTCGCCGACGTCCTGCACCTGATCCGGACGTTCTCGGATATCTACGGCAAGCGCTACGGTGCCGGCAGCCAGGCTCCCGAGGCCGGCATCCGGGCCCAGACCGTGAGGGTGTCGTCCTATGTGGACGGGGACGTCGTCAAGTTCGATTCGATCGACTCCGGACATGACAGGACCATGCCTGCCCCGGTCGGCACGCGGCAGGTCCACTTCGTGAAGATCGACGGAGCCGTGGACACCCCGGTGTACGACGCCGAGGCCCTGCACCACCAGCACGTCATCCACGGCCCGGCCATCGTCACCACGGAAAACACCACGTACCTGGTCGAACCGGCCTGGCGACTGGAACCGACATCCCAAGGAGCCGTGTGGTTCCTCAAAGACTGATCCCGCGCCTCGCGGATCCCCATCCAGACCTTCCAGCTAATCCCATTGAAGGAGCTCGACAGCAATGACGCTTACAGCAAATGAACCCAGCACTTCTGGCACAGCCGGAGATACAGCCGGAGATACCGCCGGAGATACTTCCCAGCCGCTGACCGCCCAGGAGCAGCAGTGGGTGGACCAGTTCATGGACGAAACCACCCTCTTCCTCGGCCCGGACCCGGCCATCATGCGAAGCCACCAGATCACGTCCCGGTCCGCCTACGAGGATGAGTGCATCTCCAAGGGTGTGGACCCGATCAAGGTGGACCGCATCCGCAAGCGCCTGGCCGGCGCCCTGGATGAGGGCTACGAGATGTGCGAGGCCATGGGTGCCGCACCCGGCGCCAAATGGGGGGACCTGACTACAGCGATCTACACCGCGGAAGGCGACGTCACCTACCTGTCCTGCCACGGCGTAATCGCGTTCTCGGCGATCCTGCATCACCCGATCCGCTACATCATGAAGTACTGGAAGGACGAGCCGACGGTCGGGATCAACCCCGGCGACGGATTCATCCACAACGATGCCCGGTACGGAAACGTCCACAACACGGACCAGTCCATGATCATGCCGATCTTCCGCGAGGGAAAGATCATCGCCTGGGTCGCCGCGACCATTCACGAAGGCGAGAACGGGGCCTGCGAGCCCGGCGGAATGCCTTCAGGCTCCGAGACCCCGTTCGACGACGGACTCCGGATGTCCCCGTTCAAGATCGTCGAGAAGGGCGAGCTGCGGCGGGACCTGCTGACGTTCCTGCAGCACTCGGTCCGCGACCCCAAGCTGCAACTGGCCGACCTTAAAGTCAAGATCGGTGCCGTCCAGCGCATCCAGGAACGCGTCGACAGCATCATCGACGAAGTGGGAGTGGAGACCTTCGTCGCCGCCCTTCGGGTCACCGTCGAAGACGTGGAGCAGGAAGTCAAGCGCCGCATCAGTGAACTCCCGGACGGGACCGTGTCCTTCAACCAGTTCATGGACTCCACGCTCAAGGAGAACATCCTGATCAAGTTCGCCTGCAAGGTGACGGTCAAGGGCGACAAAATGACCGTGGACCTCAGGGGCACGGGTCCGGAAATCCTCAACCGGGCCATCAACTCCCCGCTGTGCTCGGTCAAGTCGATGATGATGCAGGCGATCCTGGCGTTCTGGTGGCCTGACCTGCCCCGATGCACCTCGGCGATGTCGCCCATCGACATCATCTCGGATGAACACACCTGGGCCGACGCTGGTTACGATGCTCCGATGGGGCAGTCGCTGCAGGCGTCGTTCCGGGGATTCTCTGCCCTGCAGACAGCCTTTGCCAAGATGCAGTTCTCCAACCCGGAGAAGTTCTCCAATGTCCTGGCCCCGTGGTTCAACCAGATCAACACCTTCCTCTGGGGAGGCCTGACCCAGCACGGGGACCAGGTGGGTAACCTGTGTGCCGACCTCAACGGCATGGGCGGCGGCGCCAAGGCATTCCGCGACGGTGAAGACGCCGTGTCACCGCTGTTCTGCGCCATGGCCGACACGGCTGAACAGGAAGTCATGGAAGAGGAAGTTCCTTTCATGCAGCTGGTCAGCAAGCGGATCGTCCGCGACAACCAGGGCTTCGGCAAGAACAGCGGCGGCATGGGCTACGAGATGATCGTTGCCGCCGAGGGAACACCGATGTGGGGCTTCATGACCGTTACCTCGGGGTCAAAGTTCTCGTCCGTCACGGGAATGTTCGGCGGCTACGGCTGCAGCACGACCCCGCTGGCCATGGTCAAGGGCATCAACATCTACGACATCATCCGCAAGGACTCCAGCAAATTCGACTTGTCCATGGAACGGATCATGAACGAGCAGCCCTACGAGGGCGGTAAATACACCACTGCCCATATGGGGCTGCAGTTCGACGTCGCCAAGGATGGCGAGATGTACATGATCGCGCAGGGCTCCGGCGGCGGGTACGGCGATGTTCTGGAACGTGATCCGGAAGCCGTGGCCAAGGATCTGGAACTCGGCCGTATTTCGCCGAAGGTCGCCACCAGCATCTACGGCGTCGTCTGGGACCCGGAAACCTTCGTGGTGGACCAAGAGGCAACCACCCAGTTGCGCCATGACTCGCGGCAGGCCCGGATCGCCCGCGGCAAGCCGTACAAGGAGTTCCTCGAGGGCTACGTAAAGACCGAACCCCCGAAGGATCTGCTCTACTACGGGTCCTGGGGCGACGACACGGAGGAGCTCACCGCCACCCACTTCACCAACAACGGGCCGGAACGGGTCAAAGCGACCATCGACAAGCTGCCGCTGATCATGCTTCCGGACCGCAGGGAAGTCAAGATCAGTGCACTGGAGGACCGGATCCGCGAGCTCGAACTCAAGCACGGGGAAGTCGTCCACCGCAAGTCCTAGCCCGTTACGGCACGTCCCGGCCCGGGACGGGACGCAGCCACACCAGAAGCCTTCAGCGCCGCATCCTCCGATTTCAGGACGGTGCGGCGCTGAAGGCCGCTATCCGCCAAAGTTTGGAGAAAGACGTCATGACCACTTCCACTGCCACCACACTCGCCAACGTTGTTGCCTCCCCTCCGTCGGGGCGGTCGAAAGCTGTGGTGTTCGACCACCACGAGTACGCAGCCTCCGTGATTCTTCGCGGCCGCCCCGTCCCTTGGGACAACGCCACCGCATACGCGGCTTTCTTCGCCCAGGCACAGGGGCTGCTCCGGCCGGACGTGGCGCTCCTGGACCTGAACCGGCTGTACGGTCATTTGAGCACCGGGAACACCGGGGTCGAGACCGCCATGTCGGCCAGATCCCGGACGGGATTCGCGCTGAGGACTTTGCTGGGCGACGACGACCTCAACCGGGCGGTGCTGGACTTCGTTACCGTGTTCACCAAGACAGCACGCCAGCCTGTGGTGCTCCGCTTCCCGTCGCCGATGGCGTGGCTCATCGCAACACACCACTTCTCGGGCGCCGACAACGCGGACGGCCTCGACGCCGACAACGCCGAGAATGCCTCCATGTATGTCAGTGACTGGCTCCGGGCCTTCGCGGGACTCCCCATCGCCGGCCTCCTACTGGACAACCGGACCCCTGCCGGTGCCTCCCGCGGCGTGCACGTTCCCCTGGAGGCCTACACTCCGGTTGCCAATCTGGCCGGCAACTACCGTTGGACGCTGGGGCAGCTCGACGACGACCGGGCCCGCCTGCAGGGGGACGCCGCGGTGGGCGCTTATATCCCTGCAGAGTTCTGGCTGGAACCGGACGTGGCACTCCCTGCCGGGGACTTCTACCTCGGCGAGATTCCCAGCGCCGCTTCGCCGGAAGGCGTACTGGCAAGGCTGGAAACCCTGGGGTAGCTGCCGCTGGTCACTTCGACGGGAGCAGGTGCCGCCGTCGGGCCTCTGTGACACAGGCCCTTCGGTCGCTGACGCCGAGGGTGTTGAACAGGCTTTTGAGATACCACTTGACGGTGTCGATGCCCAGATGCAGCTCCTGGGCGATTTCGCGGTTGGACCGTTCCTTCTCGACGAGACGCAGGATCATCTGTTCGCGCTGCGACAAGCCCGGTTCCGGAACGGACGAAGTGGCCGGGCGGGTGGTGGGGGTG
>NZ_MQTS01000092.1 GCF_020532825.1 Arthrobacter sp. SO3 | reverse complement strand
GGGGAGGCCGGGGGCGGTGCCGTTCGAGAGGCCGCCTGATCAGCCGGCTGCCTCGGCGGCGGGGGCTGCTCGCCGATTTCACGCGTATCCGGACTCTTGAGCGGTGCGCCCGGATTCGCATTCGTCCCACGCCGGCCTCCATGCGCCCGAGGTGACGGTCGCTCGGTAGCTTTAGCACCGGCGTCGAGCATCAATGCGGTGCCACTACCCCCGGGGGTCTGCGCCGACGTCGTGCCGGTCTGCGATGGCGGCAGTGGTGCCCGGGGTGGCAACACGCGAGTGGGAAACTGCGGTCGGCTCGACTGGATCGGACGGGTCGCGGTTGAGTGCGATGCCAGGCCTGCGAGCGTGAAGCGGCCGCCAGCCTGTCGGCTGATCTGCCGGGTGGCAAAGCCAGAGCTTCGAGAAAGTACGTGACCTCCTCCCGCGGTTTGCGCGGCTGCTGCAAGCTCACCACCGGCGAAACTAACCAGGCGTAACGCCATCAGCGGAGCACCACAAGCCAAGGCCATGCCGACGACGCCGGCTGCCAGCCCGGCGAATGACTTCGACTCGGCAAAGAGCTTGATGGCCACGGCCAGCACGGTTGCGGCCAACGGCTTGGCGAGAAGCAACGCGATAACAATCTCGCACCACCGCCGAGCCCACGTTTGCGTCTTCTCCCACGGCATGAGCATAAGAGCGACCGGGGCGACTGCGGCGAGCACGATGAGCGCAAAGGATCGAAAGATCATCGAACACATCAGGATGAACGCCAGAACCCAGACAACGATAACTGCCATGACGGTGACGACAACCGCCCCGGCCGCGCCTCCACTGGACCCGGGAGCCAAAGAGATGACATTCCAGTCTCTGCCGGCGCCGGCCGGAGCCTTCTCGAAGCCGAAGAGCCTCATGAACAGCACGTATGGATCTGTTCCCAGGGAGCCAAGAAGCGCCGCGGACGCCGAATCACTTACCTTGGTGAGCTGGCGGACCAAGTACACCGCACCCGCCACCATGGGGACAGCGGCAGCCCCGCCTACCAGGGCCCGCACAAGACGGCGGGGTTGTTGGCTGATCAAACCGGACAACAGCTGGAGGATCATGGCAACGACAAGGGGTGTCATCATGACGACCACCCACCAGCTCGTGAGCCCTTCGACGGCGGTCCACTGCGAATCATCCACGTCTGAGAAGCTGAACGCGCCAGTGATGAAAGACCAGATCCAGGAGGCGGTATTTTGAAGGATATTCGCGAAAAGCGACGTGATTGAACCCTGGATCCCGTCGTTCGCTTGGGAGACAAGTCCGCAGCCGGGCGGCCACCATCCGTTGAGATCACAATCAACCGGCATGATGAATCGGACCTAGAATCCGAGATTGAACGCCGACTGGGACCAAAGAATGTAGCCGTTAATGCCACCCAGGATTGCTGCCACCGGGCCAGTCCAGAGCAGGATCATGCCCCCACCGGAGGCCAGGCGCGAAGATTGGCTCAACTTGCCGGCCAACAGCATCGCGGCGCCCATGATCGCGACAATGGCGATCACTATGAAGGCACCCACGAGGATGCCGCCGCCGATCTGTTTCAGCGATTCGAGAAAGGGAAAGTTAGCGTTCGGGGTGATTCCGGGATCCACAGCTGCCAGCAACATCGGGGGCTCCATCTGTCGTCTTCGAATGGAATGAGGGGTTTGGGCTCACGACTTCATAGAGGTTGCGGGGCGGGGCGACATGACTGATGTTGATGCACGGCACGGATTCTCGGCACCTGGGGCATCCTGCGTCGGATGCAACATGGCGAAGAACGCTCAATGTCAGCGCTCGCGGCTACACTGAATCTATCGAACATATATTCGAAAAAAGGGTGTGTTGTGGGCGTTGTCGTTGGTCCCCGCGTGATAAACGCGGGCATGTCGTTGTTGTCGGTGCTGATCTCTCCGGTCCCCGTCGCGGCCGGGTATCCCTCGCCGGCGCAGGACTACTTTGATGGCCGGATCGACCTGAACGAGCACCTGATCAAGGACATCACCAGCACCTACGTTGTGCGGGTGTCCGGGGAATCGATGGAAGGCGCCGGCATCAGCGACGGCGATGAACTGATCGTCAACCGGGCGCTGGAACCACGGGACGGGTCCGTGGTGATTGCGGTCCTGGACGGGGAGCTGACTATCAAGCGGCTGCGGATCACGGGCAACGGGGTGGTGCTGCAGGCAGAGAACCCGGCCTACCCGGACATCCAGGTTCCGTCGTTGTCGGACTTGGTCATCTGGGGCGTCGCCACCCGGTGCCTTCACCATGTGTAAGGCGCGCTACTGCGTTAGATGCAGGATTTTCCGGCATCGGGCACGCCATGTCTAAGCCCGGTGTGATGCGGCATATGCCGCAGATCGCGCACGTGGACGTGAACTGCTTCTACGCCTCGGCCGAGCGGGCGTTCGATCCGTCGCTGGAGGGCCGGCCCGTAATCGTGCTCTCCAACAACGATGGCTGCGCCGTCACCCGGTCCCCCGAAGCGAAAGCCCTCGGTATTCCCTTGGGTGAGCCGTGGTTCAAACTCGCCCCGCGCGCCAAGGAATGGGGACTCGTAGCCCTCTCGAGCAACTACGAGCTCTACGGCGACATCAGCGCCCGCGTCATGGAACTGCTGGGCAGGTACTCGGCCTGGCTGGAGGTCTACAGCATCGACGAGGCCTTCCTCGGCGTCAAAGGCACCCCGGCCGAACTCGTGGCGCTAGGCCGGACCATGAAGGCAACCGTGCGGCGCAACGTCGGCGTGCCTGTCTGCGTCGGGATCGCACCCACAAAGACGCTTGCGAAACTGGCCAACAAATGGGCCAAGAACAACCCGGCCTTCGGCGGGGTCTGCCACTGGGACTCCGTGCCCCGCCGCTGACAGGGAGTCTCTGATGCGCCGCCTGTCCGTGATCGAGATCTGGGGTGTCGCCACCCGGCTGACCAAGCGGCTTAACGCCCTGGGGATTCATTCCATCCTGGATCTGTCCCGGGCGGATCCGGTGATGATCCGGGACCGCTTCTCCGTGGTCATGATGCGCACCGTCCTGGAACTCCAGGGCACCCCCTGCATCCCGATGGAGGAAGAACGCATCGGCCGGGACCAGCTCATCTTCTCCCGCTCCTTTGCGACCCCGATCACCACCGCCGCCGGGATCCGGCAGGTCATGAGCGTCTACGGCCAGCAGGCCTCCGCGCGGCTGGCCAAACACGGACTCCAGACCAAGGTCCTCACCGCGTTCGCCGGCACCTCCCACTTCAACCCCAAAGACACCTCCTACCCCTCGGTCTGTATCCCGCTGCCGATGCCCACCGCGGACCCCGTGATCCTGACCAAGGCCGCCCACGCCCTCCTTCCCCGCATCTGCGAGGGCATCCGGTACGCCAGGGCCGGGATCATGGTCACCGACCTGCGCCCCAGCGGCAACCAGGCACCTCTGGCCCTGTTCGAAAACCCGCACGAGGAACGCCACGTCGGCACCCTCCTGGAAGACATCACCCGCCGGTACGGGCGCGGATCCATCGGCCTGGGCCACGGCGGCATCCGCGGCGGACCCGACTGGACCATGAAACGGGACATGCTCTCCCCCCGCTACACCACCCACTGGGACGAACTCCCCCTCGTCAAAGCCGCCTA
>NZ_MQTS01000091.1 GCF_020532825.1 Arthrobacter sp. SO3 | reverse complement strand
GGGAGAGTAGGTCACCGCCGGAACATCATTAAACGGTCGAGAGCCCCAACCACAACGGTCGGGGCTCTCCCGCATTTAACCACCACAACGGAATAGCGGGCCCCGCGTCAGGTGAACTCAGCAGCTGCAATATGTGATTTCTGCTACTTTGTCACCGGTGCGCCCTTGCCTGCGACGCACCGGCCCCCGCTAGTATTTGGTGGGGCCTGCTGACGGCGGCCCGGGTGGAACCAAAGCGTCCACTATTCGATTTGGGGGAGTGGTTTAGTGAAATTTCCAAAAGTGATTGCCTTGGTGGCAATCCTGGCGGCCGCTGCGGCGACATCGACCGTTCCGGCTCACGCCGAAGATTTACCTGCGATCAGTCCCACCATCGCCGCCAGCCTGCAGCCGTCACCTGGAGCGGAGCCTACGGTTTCGCCCAGCCCTTCAGCCACCTTCGCACCTGCGACCTCCGCGCCGCCGGCAACCCCGGCCCCCACCAAGGCCGTGCCGGGAACGTCACCGTCGGGCACACCGACGCCGTCGTCTGAGCCGGGGCCGACGAGCACGGCCACCGCCGAGGACCTGCCCTCGGGCGTAGCCGCGATCGGTGCCGGCGAATCGGCCATTCAGGCCCGCTGGCTGTCCCTGGGCGGCGAGACCGGCTGGCTCGGTGCCGTAGCCTCCGCCGTTTTTTGTGAGTTGCGGGACGGCGGATGTGTCCAGCGTTACGAACATGGTGCCATTCACTGGTCCGCGGCGACCGGAGCCCACGCAACAACCGCGGCCATCGCCACAAAGTGGGCGGCCCTGAATTGGGAGTCTGGCCGTCTCGGCTATCCCATCAGCGAACAGGTATGCACACTGAGGAACGCCGGTTGTGTCCAGCGTTTCGAAGGCGGGGCGGTTCACTGGTCCGCGGCGACCGGAGCCTACGCAACCTGGGCGGCCATTGCTGCCAAGTGGGCCGCATTGAACTGGGAGTCTGGCCGTCTCGGCTACCCCACCAGCGACGAAATTTGCGGCCTGAAAAACGGGGGATGTGTCCAGCGTTTCGAAGGCGGGGCGGTTCACTGGTCCGCGGCGACCGGAGCCCACCCAACCTGGGCGGCCATTGCTGCCCGCTGGGCCACCCTGAATTGGGAATCCGGACGCCTGGGCTACGCCGTCAGTGACGAGACCTGCGGCCTGAGGAGTGACGGCTGCGTCCAACGTTTCGAAGGCGGCGTCATCTACTGGTCGCCCTTTGGCGGCGCGCAGCCAATGTGGGGTGCCATCCTCTCCAGCTACGGCGCCAGGTCCTGGGAGGCAGGCTCACTGGGCTACCCGGTCGCCGCCGAATCCTGTTCCGGCGCCAGCCCGTGTTCACAGGAGTTTCAGTACGGCCGGTTCACCTGGACAGCCGGCTTGGGTGTCAAGTACCACCTCCGGTCTGCGGGCTACTGCGAATCTTTGAACCGCAACGCCGTGCGATACCTGGGCGCTGGGCCGGCGCGGGTCTCTTTCGCAATTGCCGAGAGCTATCCTGCAACACCGGTAACCTTCACCACGTGCGTCCGTGCCAACGGGGCCTACCAGGAAGAATGGTCCGTCGTAGGCTATGCCGGGGAGAGCGGATTTGCCCGTCCCGGCGTCGCATCCGGTCCCACCATCAACAAGTTTTCGCCGACCGGATCGTTCTCGGTGACCGAAGCATTTGGCCTCGGAAACCCTGGCACCGCACTCTCCTACCTCCAGGTCAACCAGTTCTCACGCTGGGGCGGCCGGTTGAATTCGAACTACAACAAGTACTTCGAATCCAGTGCTGACATCTTCCCGGACGAAAACATGTGGTACTACGCAACACGGCCGTCCCATGACTATCGTCAGGGAGTTGTGATCAACTACAACAGACCCCCGGACTCAACAATCCAAATGAATGCCGGCTTCGCGATCTTCCTTCACGCCAACCGGGTCCCCACCTGGGGCTGCATTTCCCTCGACGAGGCAGACGTCGTGAGGTTCCAGCGGGGGGCTGTTCCCGGAGATCGAATCATCATGGGAGTCGGAGATGATGTTTTCAACTAAGACGACAAGGCTTGCGGGCCTCGGATTGATCCTCGCAGTTGGACTGTCGGCGTGCAGCGGGTCCACCCCATCGCCCAGTGCGGGAGCGTCGACGTCGGCCGAATCCACGGCTGTGGCGAGTCCCACCAGTTCAGTGCCCCCCACCGCCCGTGACGGATCGTCGCTGATTCCCACCACGGAAGTGGGGGCGTGTTCCCTCCTGAATGTGGAGCAGGTCCGGTCGGTCCTCGGCGATGCGGCGCGGGACATCCAGGCCGGTGAAGTTGCCGGGACAGTGAGTCCCGCCGGTGTCAGGCACGAAAACTGCATCTACCCCCTCGACCCGGCCGGCACGACGACCCACGCGGTCATCCTGGAAATTGTCACCTACCCGGACGCGGCCAGCCGTGCGGCTGCCGACCCGTGGGAGGCCATGATGTCCCCCACGGAAGTCACGGGCTTGTGGGGTGAAGCCCGCTATGCCACGAACCGGCTCAGCCAAACAACGGAGCACGTCCTGGCTGTGGCCCGGGGGACCCAGGTCTGGAGATTCGTCGTTTCCCAGCCCCAGGAGATCTCCACTTGGGAACCGGCGGAAGGGCAGGCCGTGCTGAGGAAGTTGGCGGAGACCGCCAGAATCTAGCCCGCCGGACTCGACTACAATAGAGGCTGGCCTCGAGGCAATCCGCTCACCACGGATTCGTCCCCGTCAGGCAAGAAGCAACTAGAGTAGTACGGCTGCCAGCGTGCCAGTCGGGGGCTCGCAACAGGAGGAATCCAGCATGGCTGAGCACAACGACGGTAATCGCGACGGCAAAGACCGCGGCAACTTTGGCGGCGGACGCAATTCGGGCGGTGGCGGCTTCCGCGGCACCAACAACTCCGGCGGCGAGCCCCGCGGTTACCGTGCTCGCGATGACCGGGGGACCGAGGGGGCCCGTCCTCCCGCCGGAGATCGTGACCGCAAGCCCTTCGGGGACCGCCCGTCGCGCGAGGGCGACCGTAAGCCGTACAGCGGTGGCGGGGCCGAGCGTAAGCCGTATGGTGATCGTGCTCCGCGTGAAGGTGGGGGACAGCGTCCCAGCTTTGGCGGTGACCGTGACCGTAAGCCGTACAGTGGTGGCGGGGCCGAGCGTAAGCCGTATGGTGATCGTGCTCCGCGTGAAGGTGGGGGACAGCGTCCCAGCTTTGGCGGTGGCGGTGACCGTGACCGTAAGCCGTACAGCGGTGGCGGGGCCGAGCGTAAGCCGTACAGCGGTGGCGGGGCCGAGCGTAAGCCGTATGGTGATCGTGCTCCGCGTGAAGGCGGGGGACAGCGTCCCAGCTTTGGCGGTG
>NZ_MQTS01000090.1 GCF_020532825.1 Arthrobacter sp. SO3 | reverse complement strand
CCCGCACCCATTCACCACAAATGGCCGCTATTCACCCACCCGCCCGCGCCCAGTCACCACAAGTGGCCGCTATTCACCCCCGTTTAGCGGCCACTTGCGTCCAATCGCCGAATCGCAGGCTGCCACTCGCACGGACCACTCCTGCGAGAATGGCCAGATGACCGCCATCATCCTGGGCTGGAACCCGGACCGCTGGAATGACTGGAACTACGCCGATGTCGTTGAGCGCGTCGCCGCGACCGGCCTGCACCTCGAGCGGTGGAGCGTGGGCCGCCACCGGAACATCAGCGCGGGCACGGACGCGTGGCTGCTCCTGCAGGGAGACCACGGCCGGGGACTGATCGGCCACGGCGTCGTAGTCTCGGAGCAGCCTGAACCCGGGCCGCATTATGCCGAACCAGGGAAAACCGCGATGTACGTGCAGGTAGCCTTCGACATACTCCTTCCCAGGGGCGACCAGATACTCCCCGAAATTCTCAAGGAAGTCGCGCCCGCGGTCCCATGGGGCAGCGTGTTCGGCTCAGGACACGCTGTCGAACCGTCCCAAGAGGCCAATATCCGCGCCTTGTGGAGTACCTTCGGGCCCTCACAAGGCCCAGATCCAACGGAGGCTGTCCCCGGGACCTATCCAGAAGGGGCGGTCGTCAGGGTTGAGGTCAACAGCTACGAACGCAGCCCGGAGGCCCGGCGCGCCTGCATCGCCTACCACGGCACTAACTGCGCGGCGTGCGGTTTTTCCTTCGAATTGGCCTATGGCGGGATCGGCAAGGGCTTTATTCACATCCACCATGTCGTTCCGGTGTCCCAGCTCGGCAGCGACTACCAACTCGATCCCATCACCGACCTCGTCCCGCTCTGCGCCAACTGCCACGCCATGGCCCACCAGGGGGTGAGCACGCCGCGGACCGTGGCCGAGCTGCGCCGGATCATCGCCGAGGCCGGGTTCCTCCGTGGATCCACAGTCACTGACAAACAGCTCGAGGCCCAGCGGCAGGCCCGGGAACTTCTGGGGCCGCGCTAGGTCCGCCCCGGCATGGCCGCTTGACCGGGGCATCCATCCCCGTGTCGTCCAGGCCGCCGCACGCCCTCAGAACGACCAGACCTGCCGGAACTTGCCGCCGCGGTCGGGGCGGGGAGGCTCATCGGCATGTTCGATGGCAACTGTTCCGGTCCCTTGGGCGGCGAAAAAGCTGCCCAGCCGCTCCTCAACTGATTTCTGCACCTGTGCCCTGTCGGCGCCCGGTGCAACCTCCAGCCGCAGGCGCACGGCCGCCGGCCCGGTCCGGATCGCCTGGAACCGGCGTACTCCGGCGGTCTCCTCGATCACCGTGCCCAGTGCCAGCGGCAGGATCGTGACTCGACCGTCAGGCGTCCCGAAGGACAGCAAGTCCCCGGAACGGCCTTCGATTTTCACTGCCGGAAATGGACTGCCGCATGGGCACGGGGCTGTTGCAAGCGTGACCCGGTCTCCGAGGTCGTAGCGGATTATGGGCTGCACCCGGTTGGCCAGGTTGGTGACCAGTACCGTGTGGGAGGTGACGCCGTCGGGGACCGGCTGGTAGTCCGCGTCCACCGGCTCGAGGATGTACCAGTCAGAATTGACGTGGAATGCGCCATAACGGCACTGGCTGGTCAGGGCCGGGACTTCCGAGGAAAGATAGCGTTCGGTGATCCTGCAGCCGAGCGCCGCCTCGATCTTGGCGCGTCCGGCGGAGGACAGGTTCTCGCCGGAACTGATGGCCAGGACGGGACGGATCCGTAACCGCCCGGCCTTTTGCTCCGCGGCCAGCTGCAGCATCGCGCTCGGATAGCCGTAAAGCACCGTGGGCTGGAAGTCGTTGAGCTCCTGCACAAGATCTGCGAGAGGCCTCAGCACGGAGAAGACCCGGACCCGCCGGGCGATGGCGGGGCTGCGGCGCCGGGCGGATTCCGTCAAGACCACGCCCGCGAAGTGGCCGCCTCCCGCGACGAGGGCCGCAGCCCGCAGCCCACGGCGCAGAAACGCCCGCACTTCTGCAGCCCGGACCAGGGTCCGGCGCTCGCGAACCCGCACCACGAGATTGACCACCACCCATGAGAGCCGGTCGTGGACCAGGATGGCCGGCTCCCCGGTGGTGCCGGACGTGGTCACCACCAGATACTTGCCGCGATAGGACCTCCCAAGCAGGGATAGGTCAGATATCAGCTCGGACTTCAGCTTCGCCAAGGTGACGTGCGGGTCTGTCACCCAGTCGTCAAAGTTCG
Source organism: Arthrobacter sp. SO3 (assembly GCF_020532825.1). Taxonomy (GTDB): domain Bacteria; phylum Actinomycetota; class Actinomycetes; order Actinomycetales; family Micrococcaceae; genus Arthrobacter. The sequence goes on along the minus strand of NZ_MQTS01000090.1, from coordinate 2,843 downwards.
CCATCAGTTCCCTTTTGCCTACGCGGGGAAGCTGATGCAGATCCGTGACGCGCTCCGGCACGTCCCGGTACAGGCGGCGGTAGTAGGGCGAAGCGGACCGGGCAAACTCTACGAGCTCCGAGAGCCGGGCGTGCTGGCGGCGGGCGATCCCTTCGGGGCCTCCCCGCTCAGCCCGCCAGACGTCCCACGCGATTCCGATCGCTGCGGATCCGACACGCATCGCGAATCCCTCCCCGGGACAGCACCATGGTCCCCTCGCCACCCTTCCACGTCGGCGCGGTCCGCAACAGGGGCTTTTGTCCCCGCATCATCTAATCGCTGGACTTTACGTCGGGGGGCGCATCAGACTGTGTAGAACAGCTGGATTGGCGGCCCCGCACTTCCGCATTCGCGTCCGGCCGGGTTCTATCGGCGGAACGGTTGGGGGCCGTGCCGCACCACCTTTTCCAGCATCGTGAAAGGACCTGGTATGCCGGATTTTTCAGCCTTCGCCCCGCTGCTTGCCGTGCTCATCGGAGCGGCCGTAGTCATCGCCGTTATTTGGCTGACCACCAAACTGATGTGGAAGGTGGCTGAACCCAATGAGGCCCTCATCATCTCGGGCCTGACGCGGGGAACCCTGGAAACCAGGGAGGGAATGGACTTCAAGATCGTCACCGGCAAGGGCGCGCTGGTGTTTCCGGGGCTGCAGACCGTCAGGACCCTGTCCCTGACCCTCAACGAAACCGAGCTCAAAGTTTCCTGCGTGACATCGCAGGGCATCCAGGTGATCGTCGAAGGTGTTGTTATCTACAAGATCGGGGACGCCCCGCCGTTCATCGCCAACGCCGCGCGGCGTTTCCTCGGCCAGCAGCCGAAAATGGAAAGCCAGGTCTACAACGTTTTCGAGGGGCATCTGCGCTCGATCATCGGCAGCATGACCATGGAAGAAATCATCCGCGAGCGCGACAAGCTTGGTTCACAGGTCCGCAGCGCCAGCGGTGTGGAAATGGAAAAGCTCGGACTGGTGGTCGATTCGCTCCAGATCAAGGACCTGCAGGATCCCACCGGCTACATCGAGAACATCGCCAAGCCCCACATCGCCCAGGTCAAGATGGAGGCGCGCATCGCCGAGGCCACCCGGAACCGCGAGGCCGCAGAAAAGGAAGCCGAAGCGGAGGCGCTGATCGCGGACGCACAGAGTATCTCGGCCATCCGGCAATCCGAGGCACAGGCCAACGCCGAACGGGCCAAGGCGCAGGCCGCCCAGGCGGGCCCCCTCGCCGACGCGACGGCGCGCCAGCAGGTGGTGGTCCAGGAGACGGAAGTGGCCAAGCTGGAGGCGGACCGGGAAGAACAAAAACTGCAGACCACCGTCCGGAAGCCCGCCGATGCCAAGGCCTATGCCAAGCGCACCGACGCCGAGGGCCAGAAATCCGCAGACATCAGCGCCGCTGAGGCGCTGGCGCGACGCACGGAACTCGAAGCTGAGGTCAATGCCAGGCGCACGGAACTGCAGGCCAACGCCAATGCCACGGCGGCGGCAGCAGCCGCCGGGGCCACCCGCGTGACCGGCGAGGCGGAGGCGGCGGCCACCAAGGCCCGCGGCGATGCTGCTGCCTCGGCGATCAAGGCCAAGGCGTTGGCCGAGGCGGACGGCATCAAGGCACGCGCCGAGGCCCTCGGCACCAACCAGGAGGCCGTTATTTCGCAGCAGTTGGCCGAGAACATGCCGGCCATCATCGCGGCAGCAGCGGAGCCCTTCGCCCACGTGGGCCAGTTGACCGTCCTCAACGGCGGGGAAGGCGTCAACCGCATGATCGGCGGAATCCTGGCCCAGGTGGGAGACTATCTCCCTGCCCTCAGGACCGCTCTGAGGAACGGCCGGGGGGATTCAAAGGGGCCCGCGAAAGCTCCGGATGCGTGATGCACAAGGACGTTGACCGCAGCCTCACCGGCAGGATCGGACGGGTTACCGGACGCATCGCGCCGGGCACCATCGGCGAAGTCATGCTGCCGTTCCGTGGCGGAACAAGCGCCTTCCACGCCCACCCGTTCGACAAGGCCAGTGTCTTCCCGGTGGGCGAGGAGGTCATGGTCATCTACTACGAGCCGCCACAAACTGTCTTCGTCGATGAGCTGCCGGACGTCCTGAGGAAGGACACCCGCGGCTAGCTGCGCCACTCCGAGTACGGCACGCTCGGCTGGTCGCCCGCCATCCAGGGACGCTCCGAGGCCTCCCGCGGGTTTGGACCGCGCCCGTTGCGCAGGACCATCACCACAGTGCCGATCACACCCAGCAGCACGATGATGGCCACCAGGATCAGGAAGACGACAATCGACCCGGACATTTCTGAATCACCCCTGGCTCCAATTTTACGGCGGATTTGTTGGCCGGGATCGGGCGAAGCCTGCGTCCATTTGCCGAATCTGGCCGCTATGGGTTCCGGTTTAGCGGCCGTTCTTGGCGAATAGACACCCATGCCCTCGAGGACCGGAGGCCGCAGTGGGGCAGTGCCATCCATTTGCCGCAAAGGGTCGCTTAGGGGGTGGCATAGCGGCCATCCCTGGCAAATCGTGCGTCTTTAGGTGTCCGGCAGATCAGCAAGCCTACGTTGACGCCTATTCTGCACTCACGCGAGGCGCCCGGGGACTTTCTCCAGGACTTGGCCAGGCCGCGGACCAGCCCCTCGTGGACATGTTCATTTTTCGCTGCCACGAGCGCGCATATGGGCAATATGTCCCGCCCTGAACCCCGTCACGGACAGGTCCCGTCTGGGCATGCTCATTTTCCGTTGCAGCGAGCGAGCATATGGGCACTGTGTCCACTCCTGAGCCCGGCGGGAGGGCATGCCCAGTGGGCG
>NZ_MQTS01000009.1 GCF_020532825.1 Arthrobacter sp. SO3 | reverse complement strand
GAGTTCCAGCTTGGGGGCGGGAGGGGTAGCTACAACAGTCACCTGTTCATTGTCTCAAAGCCGGGCAAATCGGCCCGATCCGCGCCTGCTATGTGGAAACCCGCGGTCAGTCCCGTGCGGCGGCGCGCCGCCCGCGGCGCCCGGCCGGCGCCTCGTCGAAGGCCTCGGAAGGGTCGACGGCGTCCAGCCGCTCGGCGTCGTCCGGGGTATGGCCAACGGCTGCGCGGCCGGCCGCGGGAACGCCGACGGCGGTGGCCAGGAGAGGAGCGGTCCTGGCGCCCGGTGCCTTCATTCCCGTTGCTTTGACCACAAGTACCGCGATCAGCGTGGTAACGGGGATCGCCAGGACCAGGCCGATGGATCCTACGAGGGTGCGGATCACTTCCTCGGAGAGCTCGGCGCTGGTGAGGGCGTCACCGAGCGGCCGTTCATAGAGCATCACCAGGATCAGCACCGGCAGTGCGGCACCGGCATAGGCGAACGCGATGGTGTACACAGTGGAGGCGATGTGGTCCCGGCCGATCCGCATCGCGGAGGTGAAGAGCTGGCGCGCGGACGTTTCCGGGGCCAGTTCCCAGAGTTCCCACACTGCCGAGGACTGCGTGATGGTGACGTCGTTCAGGACGCCCAGGCCCGAGATAATCAGGCCGCACAGGATGATTCCGGAGATGGAGATGTTGTCCGAGATGTTCGCCAGGGCTGCGGAATCGTGGCTGCCCACGCCGGCGAGGTTGGCGGCGTCGGTGGCCCAGGCTGCCAGCAGCGAGGTAATCGCGAGCCCGAACATGGTGCCGAGCAGCGCCGTCGAGGTCCGGGCGGAAAAACCGTGGGCGAAGTACAGTACGCCGATCATGATCACCGTTGACCCCACCATTGCCAGCAGCAGCGGGGGCTTGCCCTCCACCAGCCCGGGCAGCATGAAGGACACCAGCACGCCGTAGGCCCCGACGAGTCCGATCAGCGCGCGCAACCCGCGCCAGCGCGCCACGGCGATCACAACAACGGCATACAGCAAGGCCAGGACGATGATCGGCAGGGTCCGGACGAAGTCCACGAAGACGTAGGCGGGCGCGCCCTGGCCGGCGGCGCCCTGGGCCTTGGAGAGGTTGAGGTAGCGGATGTTGTCGCCGACCTTAACACCGTGGGATTTGGCGACGTCGGGGTTGATGACCACTTTGACGGGGTTGCCGCCCTTGTCCGGGTCCGTGAAGGCAAAGGTGCACTCCGAGCCCTGTTGCGGCGCGGCGTCCGCTCCGGCCTGTCCCTGCGGGAGGGCATCCATGCAGCTGCCGGTGACAACGCGCTGGATCTTCCCGGTGTCGAACGTGACTCCCGGCGCGGCCGCGTAGGGGCTCGCCAGCGTGATCCCCTCCTTGCTGCCCGAGGGCCACAGCAGCGCCATCGCCACGAGGGTCAGCAGCGTCAGCGGGATCAGGATGGCGGCGAGGATGAGGTTGGCTTTCTTCCGCGCGGCGAGCGCCTGGGGTGTCGGCTCCGCGTGTCCTTGTGCGGTGTGTGAATGTCCGGCGCCCATCAGCAGTTCAACCTCATGCCGAAGACTTTACGGCGTTTCATGGCGCCGTCATGACGCAGGGGCTGGCTGCCCGGGTCCGGCCGCGCCGTTGGCCCGGTCGTCCGACGCCGGTGTCCGCCGGCCGGCGCCGCCCGGCCGAGGCCTCCGCCTTAGGCCGGCGTGATGTTCTGGTTCACGTGGAAGAGGTTCTGCGGATCGTATTTTGCTTTGATCTCCCGCAGGCGCTTGTAGTTCGGTCCGTAGTTTTCCTCGACTTTGGTCAGATCGTCGCCGTCCATGAAATTGATGTAGCCCGCACTCTCTGAGTAGGGCTGCAGGGCCGCTGCGTACTCCCGGACCCAGGCGATGTTCGCCTCGCTGTCCCGGGGATCCTCCCAATGGCACGCGATGACCGGAGAGAACCTGGCGTTCCGGTTGGGGAACGCTGTGTCCGTGGCCCCCACCTGATGCACTGCGCCGTCGATCGGATAGATGTGCACGGCGGTCTGCACGCTGGGCACCCGGCTGCCGTAGTCAAGGTGGGCGTTGATGGCCCCGTCGTTGAGTTCCGTCAGGAAGGCCGCCTTCCAGTAGGCCAACAGTCCCTTGGGGTACATCCCGTCAAAGGCGGAGTTCAAGGCCGCATATGGCATCGGCCCCACCATGGACCCTGCCACGGGCGCAGCGTCCAGGAACGGCTGCCAGCGGGCCTGCCCTTCGGCCGGGTCACCGGTCCACATGCCGACCACAATGCAGACCGGCTTACCGTGCCACTCTTCCGGGAGGAAGGGAACCGGCGGGCCCTGATGGAAGGCGAGGAATGCGCCCAGCTCGCCAGGAGAGGCCGCCAGTTGCTCGCGGTAAAACTTCGCCACGGTTTCGGCGTGCTCCACGGGGTAGATGATGATGCCTGCGTGGACCATGTCCACGGGATGGAGGCGGAATTCCAGCGAGGTCACGACGCCGAAGTTCCCGCCGCCGCCGCGCAACGCCCAGAAGAGGTCCTCATTCTCGCTTTCACTGGCCGTGAGGAACTTTCCGTCCGCGGTGACGACGTCGGCCGAGAGAAGGTTGTCGCAGCTCAGCCCGTATTTCCGGTCCAGGTAGCCGATGCCGCCGCCGAGGGTCAGCCCTGAGACACCGGTCGAGCCAACGATGCCGCCGGTGGTCGCCAGCCCGAAGGGGTGTGTGGCGTGGTTGAAGTCGGCCCACGTGGCGCCGGCCTCGGTCCTGGCCGTTTTGCTGGCCGGATCGACCCTGACCCCCCGGGTGTTCGTAAAGTCGATGACCAGCGCGTCGTCCGCCGTGCCAAAGCCCGGCCCGCTGTGGCCACCGCCACGAATGGCCAGGCCCAGGGAGTTGTCCCGGGCGAAGTTGACGCTGGCGATGACATCCGCCACTTGGGACACCCGGACCACCGCTGCCGGCCTCTTGTCGATCATGCCGTTGTGCACTGCCCGCGCGGCGTCGTAGTCCGCGTCGCCAGCGGTGATGACCTGCCCGCGGACTTGCTCGCGCAGGCTGTCGAACATTGTTCCGTTCATTTTCTGTACCGTCGATTTCGTCGTGAGATTCGACCCGGACGGTTCTCCCTGCACTCCCAGCCGGCGTGGCGCCCGGAGATTTACGTGCACAGGCTTACTCCTCGGCTCTGTCCCCGTCAAGAGGTCCCGGCCGACTTTTTCCTGTGAAGAGGACGCGGCCGGCACGCGCCAGGGCGCACGCTCCGCGGGTCCCGGCAGACAGCAACCGACCGCGCCCAATCTTTCCGAGCCACTGCTTCGAATGTTCCATGGGCGTGTCCCCGCGGCGGGAAGTCCCGCGCGGGTTGCAGAGCAGTGCCTTTCGGCGGAAGTGCTGCTTGAACTGGGGCACAGCGCCTTATGGTTGGAATTGACGGACGAAATGTGGAGGACACGGCGTGGCCATACGCAAGATAGACGACCGCGAACCTGAGGCGGCCGGCCCGGGCGCGGCTGCCAGGGCCGTGCTGAGCATTGCCGGGGCCGCCGGGGAAACCCGGGGAGTCGCCCTGGTCCTGCACGGCGGGCGGTCCAACAGCTACGAATCCGTCCGTGGCAGGCACCTGAGTCCCGCCCGGATGCTGCCTTTCGCCCGCGCCCTCCGCAGTGGAGGCGGATCCGACGGGCTGGCCGTCTGGACGCTCCGGAACCGCTACCGGGGGTGGAACGGACAGGACATGTCCCCGGTCCGTGACGCCCGCTGGGCACTCTCGCACATCAGCCGCGAACACCCGGGAGTCCCCATCTATCTCCTCGGCCACTCGATGGGCGGCCTGACCGCCCTCTGCGTCGCGGACCACCCGCGGGTGGAGGCCGTCGTCGCCCTTGCGCCCTGGCTCGATGCCAAAACCCCGGTGGAACCCGTGGCGGGTCGGCGGATCCTGATTGTCCATGGCACCGCGGACCGCTGGACCAGCCCCGCCAACTCGCTGGCCTTCGCCCGACGGGCTGACGGCGTCGCGGAGTCCGTGGAGTACGTCGCCCTCAAGGGAGCCGGACACTTCATGTTCCGCCGGGTGCGCCTGTGGAACTCACTGGCCACCCGATTCATCCTCGATGCCTTCGCGAGCACCGCGGGGCGGGAACTCCGGGGCAGTTCGGACTCCTTCCGCAGCCTCCTTCCGGCCTCCGGCCCCAGCCTCCCGGTGGTGCTCTGATGCCGTACTTCCCGATCGGCGCCTTCCTGGCCAGCCTCCCGTGGGTGGCGGTTGGCCTAGTGTTGCTGCTGGCCCTGACCTTTGCCATTGCCGTCCGCCAGAGCCGCCACTCAGTCATCGACACCGTCTGGGGCCTCGGGTTCGTAGTCGTGGCCGCCATCTCCTGGCTGCTCTCCGCCGGACACGGCGACGACGGCCGCCGGCTGCTGCTGCTGGCGCTCGTGGCGGTCTGGGGCATCCGGCTGGCCCTCCACATCGGCGTCCGGGCCCGCGGCGGCCACGAGGATCCACGGTACGTGGACATGCTCTCTTCCGCCCCCGGGTCCCGCAACATCTACGCACTTCGCAAGGTCTACCTGCCCCAGGGCGTGATCCTGTTCTTCGTCTCGCTCACCATCCAGGTGGGAATGTTCAGCACCGGAAGCCTCGGCTGGCTGGCCTGGCTGGGCGTACTGCTCTGGATCGTTGGCTTCGTCTTCGAGACGGTCGGCGACTGGCAGCTCGGGCAGTTCAAAGCGGATCCCTCCAGGCGCGGCACCGTGCTCAACACCGGACTCTGGCGCTACACCCGGCACCCGAACTACTTCGGCGACGCGGCCGTCTGGACCGGGTTCTTCCTTGTCGCCGCTGATTCCTGGCCCGGGGTGCTGACCGTCCTCTCCCCCGCCCTGATGATCTGGCTGCTCGCCGGCAAGTCAGGCAAGCCGCTCACGGAAAAGGCCATGTCCGCGCGCCCCGGGTATACGGAATATGTGGAATCCACCTCGGGTTTCCTGCCCCTGCCGCCCCGCAGGCCGCGCGGCAGCCGGCAACAGCCGGACGGTCCACAGCCGGGCGGACGCTGACATGACCTGGCGGCCCCAGCCCAGCGACCGCTTCTACCGCGTCATTGTCCGCACCGGGCTGGCGCTGCGCCGGCTGTTCCGGATCCGGGTCATAGTCACCGGGCAGGAGCACCTTCCGGCGCCGGAGCGCCGCAGCGATGCCCCGCAGCCGTTGTCCCGCGGTGTGACCCCGGGCCGGGGCGCCGTCGTCGCGATCACGCACTTCGGGTACCTCGACTTCGCTTTCGCCGAACTGCTGCTGTGGCGGCACAGCAGGGCCCAGATGCGCTTCCTGGTCACCCAGGGGGCAGCCGATCACTGGTTTGCCGGGCCCGCCGTCAGCGCCGCAGGCCATGTCGTGGTGGGGTATGGGGCAGGCTCCCACGCCTACGATGCCGCTGTTCAGAAACTCCGTGAGGGCGAGTACATCGCGATCCTGCCGGAGGCCGGCGTCAGCCGCAGCTTCCGGGTGCGCGAGTGCAAGACCGGTGCGGTGCGGATGGCCGCCGAGGCCTGCGTGCCCATCATCCCCGTCTCCATCTGGGGCTCCCACCGGCTGATGACCCGCCGCCACGGGTTCTCCCCGGCCCGCGCCTGGCGCGCCCCGGTCCGCATCCACATCGGCGAACCGGTGATCGTCGGCCCGTCCCAGGACGTCCAGCGGGCCACCGAAGCGCTGCGCGAAACCCTCCAGGCCGGCATCGATGCCTGCATCGCCGACTTCCCGCTGCAGCCGGCCCCGGGCGCGTGGTGGATGCCGGCGGACCTCGGCGGCGGAGCACCCACCGAGGAGGAGAGGCAGCGCCTGGACGCGGCCGAAGGTCCGCGGCGCGCTGGCGTCCGGCGCCGATAAGCCCGGTTACCGCGATCGTCTTGGCTAGGCTCCATCGGGTACAAAATCGCACTCAATGGAGAGGTACCCCTCTGTGGCAAACACAGTCCTGACGAAAAGCGGAATCGGCGAAGAACGCGGTCTCGCCCGCGTAGCCCAACGGATGGCTGCGTGGACCGAAAAATGGTTCCCGGACGCCTACATCTTCGCCCTGGCCGGCGTCATCATCATCGCTGCGGCCGCCCTGGCCATCGGCGCCTCGCCCCAGTCGATCGCCGATTCCTTCGGCAACGGATTCTGGGACCTGACCGCTTTCACCCTGCAGATGGCCATGGTGGTGCTGACCGGCTACGTCGTGGCGACCTCCCCGCCCGTGGCCAGGCTGATCAACCGGCTGGCCCTCATCCCGGCGACCGCACGCACCGCCGTGAGCTTCGTGGCGCTGATGTCAATGTCGGTGTCCTTCCTCAACTGGGGCCTCAGCCTCATCTTCGGCGGCCTGCTGGCCCGCGCCATCGCCCGCCGCAAGGACCTCACCGTCGACTACCGCGCGCTGGGCGCGGCCGCCTTCATGGGCCTCGGGGCCGTCTGGGCGCTCGGCCTGTCCTCCTCGGCGGCGCAGCTGCAGGCCACCGCGGCCTCGCTCCCGCCGGCTCTGCTGAAGATCACCGGCATCCTGGACTTCGGCACCACGATCTTCACCTGGCAGTCCCTGCTCACCCTGGCCATTCTGGTGGCCCTCACCACCGTGATCGCGCACTTCTCGGCCCCGACCGGCGGTGCGCTCCGCACCGCCGAGGATCTCGGCGTCGACCTTGACGATGAACCCAGCGAGCCGGCGCCGCGCTCCCGCCCGGGCGAATGGCTCGAGTACAGCATGATCCTGCCAGTCCTGGCCGGCGTCCTGACGCTCGGCTGGCTTGTCTCGCAGTTCCTGACCAAGCCCTTCCTGACCGTGGTGAGCAGCCTGAACGGCTACCTGCTGGTCTTCCTGATCCTGGGCCTGGTGCTGCACGGCACCCCGCGGAACTTCCTCCAGGCCGTTACCAAGGCCGTCCCGGCGACCGCCGGCATCCTGGTCCAGTTCCCGCTCTACGCCGCGATGGCTGCGATCCTGACCAGGGCCACCGGCCATGGCGGCATGACCATCTCGGCCCATTTGGCCGAGTTCTTCTCACAGATCGGCGGCGGCGGCGGGTTCGCCATCGTGATCGCGCTGTACACGGCCCTGCTGGGCCTGCTGGTCCCCTCCGGCGGCGGAAAATGGCTCGTCGAGGCTCCCTACGTGATGCAGTCCGCCACGGACGTCCAGATGAACCTCGGCTGGACCGTGCAGATCTACAACATCGCCGAGGCCCTGCCGAACCTCGTGAACCCGTTCTTTATGCTGCCGCTGCTCGCGGTACTGAAGCTGCGGGCCCGGGACCTGGTCGGCTTCACCTTCCTGCAGTTCGTCTTCCACCTGCCGGTGGTGCTGCTGCTCGTCTGGCTCCTCGGGATGACATTCAACTTCGTGCCGCCGGTGATGCCGCCCGGCCAGTAACCCCACCGGACACAGCCTTAAACGCAGCTGACCCGCAGTAGTTTTCACTACTGCGGGTCAGCTGCGTCAGGGACTAGGCCGGGTCGGAAACGACCAGTGTCTCGGCGCCCTGGAGGCGCGCCTTGCCGCTCTCCAGCAAGGGCTCGACGACGGCGCGCAGCGCCTCCATCGAGTGGTCCAGTTCCAGCACCACGGGGTGCTGGAACGCAATCAGCGCCAGCAGGTCCCGGACGGCGGCCCGGGCCTCGTCCTCCGGGAGTTTGGGCTCGTGGCCCAGGAACACGTCGGTGGGATGGCCTGATTTGGCCGCGCCCTCCCCCGCCGCGCCGTCGGGGGCGAGCTCGGCGTAGCTGATCGCGAAGGCCTGGAGCTGGCCCTTCTTGCTGGCCGGCACTCCTGGGCCGAACGCGCTGGCTTTGGGCGCCCGGAGCACAATGGCGCCGTGGGCTCCGCTGAGCTCGTCCAAAAACAGGCGCTGGACTGTGCCGATGCTGAGCTCGCCGGGGCTGTCCCAGCCGTGCACGGCCGTGTAGTACCGGCCCACGACGTCGCTGAGCTCCACCGAGCCGGTTGCAAGGTCCTCGACCTGCTCGGAGGCGGCAGCCTCCGAACCGTCGCCGAAGACCGGCAGCCGGAGGGCCCCCGGCTCGACGACGACGAGCCGGGAACGCTGGATCGGGGCCAGGCCCGCCGCCTCGGCGAAGGCCGCGCCGGGGGTGCCCGGCTCCACCTTGGTCCGGAGCCGGGAGACGCCCGACGGCGATTGTGCGGCTTCGTGCCGCAGCATGGTCAGCAGCGTGGAGCCGACGCCGGCGCGGCGGTGGTGCCGGTCGACCTCGATGTAGGCCCAGAGGCGTTCGGGGTGCAGCGAGGCCTCGTGGACCACACCGGCCGCGACCGGGATGGCCACGCCGTCGACGACGTCCTCGGCCACGATGCAGCGGCGCCATGGCGCGCTGCCGGAGGGTGCCAAGGTGCCGCGGAACTGCCGGGCCTGCTCGGTTTCGGGGCCGCCCCAGATTTCCAGCAGGGCGAGGTCGTCGCCGTCGTGCCATTCACGGTAGGAGATCGCCACGATCAGGCGCCGATCAGCCGTGCGGCCAGGTAGCCCTCCACCTTGTCCAGGGAGACGCGTTCCTGGCTCATGGTGTCGCGTTCGCGGATCGTGACGGCCTGGTCGTCCAGGGTCTCGAAGTCCACGGTGATGCAGAACGGGGTGCCGATCTCGTCCTGGCGGCGGTAGCGGCGGCCGATCGCGCCGGCGTCGTCGAACTCGATGTTCCAGCTCTTGCGCAGCTGGGCGGCGAGGTCCTTGGCTTTCGGGGACAGGTCCTCGTTGCGGCTCAGCGGGAGCACGGCTGCCTTGACCGGGGCCAGGCGCGGATCCAGCTTGAGCACGGTGCGGATGTCGACGCCGCCCTTGGCGTTGGGTGCCTCGTCCTCGGTGTAGGCGTCGATCATGAACGCCATGAAGGACCGGGTCAGGCCGGCTGCCGGCTCGATCACGTACGGGGTGTAGCGCTCGTTGGTGGCCTGGTTGAAGTAGCTCAGGTCCTGGCCGGAAGCTTTGGAGTGCGTGGACAGGTCGAAGTCCGTGCGGTTGGCGATGCCTTCAAGCTCGCCCCACTCGGAGCCGTGGAAGCCGAAGCGGTATTCGATGTCCGTGGTGCCCTTGGAGTAGTGGCTGAGCTTCTCCAGCGGGTGCTCGAAGAAACGCAGGTTGTCTTCGCGGATGCCGAGGCCGGTGTACCAGGACATGCGCTCCTTCATCCAGTACTGGTGCCACTGCTCGTCGGTGCCGGGTTCGACGAAGAATTCCATCTCCATCTGCTCGAACTCGCGGGTGCGGAAAATGAAGTTGCCCGGGGTGATCTCGTTGCGGAAGGACTTGCCGATCTGGCCGATGCCGAACGGGGGCTTCTTGCGGGAGGTGGTGAGCACATTGCTGAAGTTGACGAAGATGCCCTGGGCCGTTTCCGGGCGGAGGTAGTGCAGGCCTTCTTCGCTGGCCACCGGACCGAGGTAGGTCTTGAGCAGGCCGGAGAACTCCTGGGGTTCGGTCCATTCGCCGCGGGTGCCGCAGTTGGCGCAGGCGATGTCCTTGAGGCCGTTCTCGGCGGGACGGCCTTTCTTCTCCTCGTACTCTTCCTCGAGGTGGTCGGCGCGGTAGCGCTTGTGGCAGGAGAGGCACTCGACCAGCGGGTCGGAGAACACGTCGACGTGTCCGGAGGCTTCCCAGACCTGGCGGGGCAGGATCACGGAGGAGTCGAGGCCGACGACGTCTTCGCGGCCGCGGACCACGGACTGCCACCACTGGCGCTTGATGTTTTCCTTGAGCTCGGCGCCCAGGGGCCCGTAGTCCCAGGCAGAACGCGAGCCGCCATAGATTTCACCGGCCTGGAATACGAAACCCCGGCGCTTGGCGAGGGAAATGATCTGGTCGAGGACGGATTTTGCTGCCATGGGAACTCCACTTTCTACAGGGCCGCTGGGTGCGGTCCGCGGTCTGAGCCCCGGGACCCCGGCTGGTTGCCGGACGGGGCACTGCTGAAACGCAAGACTTAAACGCAGCAAAAGCACGCGCACAACAATCAGCCGGGGCTCAATGTTGGCGGTGCAGGAAGCTGCGCCTCCTAGCCTACCGGCCTGCCGGCCCCCGGCGCCGCCCGCCGCAGGGCGCCTTTGGGCCAGGGAAGGCTCGCGAGCACAATCGCGGCGAGGGTCAGCAGGGTCCCCAGCACGGTGGGCAGCGCCACCACAGTGCCGGGCGCCGGGAACACCAGGTCCAGTCCCAGGGAGCCCAGCAACTGGCCCGCGATCATGCCGAGTCCCGTCACCAGGACACCCAGGCTGCGGACCAGCACGGCGCCGACTCCGATGAATACACACCCGATGGGCCCGCCCAGGTAGTACCACCACTCCGCCGGCAGCGCGTTGCCCGGTCCCGCGACGGCGATCTTGACCAGCCAGGCAGCCCAGAGCATGACCCCGCCGGCGATGAAGTTCATGAGCGTCGCGGCGATGGGCGTGCCGTAGTGCATCGCGGCGGTGCCGTTCATGGCTTGCTGGAAGCTCATCAGGAATCCGGCCAGCACGGGGAGGAGCAGTGGAACCAGCAGCTCCCCCGGCCCTGACCCGGCGCCGGAGAAACGCGGCGAGACCGCCCAGGCCACGGCGGCGACGGTCAGGATGCTGCCGAGCACCCGGATGCCGGTGATGGATCTTTTGCCGGCCGGTCCTATCCCCATCCGGTCCACGAGCAGCCCGCTGAGGGTCTGCCCGGTCACGCTGGCGACAGTAAAGAGGGCGACACCCAGCAGGCCCACGGTAAAGGACTGCGCGAAGACGAAGAACCCGCCGATGCAGCCGGCCAGAACGTAATAGCGCGGGAAACGGCGCTCCCGGATCGCCGGCACGATGCGCGCCAGCCCGGTCCGGCCTTTCGGCAGCACGATCGATATCGCGATCATCACCACCAGACCGGTGGTGAAACTCACCACTGCTGCGGCGATTCCATCCTGGAGCGCCGCACCCAGGGCGCCGTTGATCCTGCCCTGGACGGGCATGAACAGCCCCGCTGCCACGGCGAGCGGCAGCCCGGCGAGGAACGGAAGCCGGGGCGTGTGCGTCATTGCTGTCACCTTACGTCAGGCATCATTGCTTGTATGAGCAACCCGGAAATTGAAGAGATCACCATCCGCGACGACATGATCCGTCTCGGTCAGCTGTTGAAGCTGGCCAGTCTGGTCGAGGACGGGGTGGAAGCAGCGGAGCTGATCAAGAGCGGGCTCGTTAAGGTCAACGGTGAGATCGACGAGCGCCGGGGCCGCCAGCTCCACCACGGCGACACCGTCACCGTGAACGGCAGGACCGTGCGGATCAGCACTCCCGAGGGAGCCTAGAACCTCGCCGGGCGGACTGCCGCCCGGCGTCGTCAGCCTACTTGCTCAGCACGCCATGGGTGAGGAACTCGGAGACGTGCCCGATTTCCTGCTGGTTGATGCCGTGCCACATCCCGGTGTAAAGCACCTTGGTGAGCTTCACGTGCTTGCGCACCCAGCCCATGGTGAATTCGACCTTGTCGGGCGAGATCACCGGATCCTGCTGGTCGCGGCCCCAGAACAACGGCACCGTCCCGTCCAGTTCGGAGTCTCGGAAGCTGGGATCCCCGGCGGCGTCGACGGCAAAACCTGATAAGCCGACGACGGCGGCATAGTCCGCGGGCCGCCGCCGCAGCAGGGTGGTGGCCAGTGCCATCCCCATCGAAAAGCCCAGCAGTGTGACGGACGGGTGGTTCTGCCGGACCGCGTCGAGCCAGTCCTCCACGTAAGTGGCGGCATCCTTGACGGCGTCGAGGGAGTAGTCGATCGATGCCGTCAGCGGGAACCAGGTGAACCCGGGGCCGGAAACCAGCGGTGCGCGCAGCGACGCCACCACAAAATCCTGCGGCAGCACGTCCGCCAGGCTCAGGAGATCCTGTTCGTTGGCTCCATAGCCGTGCAACAGGACCAGCAGCGCCTTGCCGGCGCGCTCCTCCTCGGGTTTGGACCATAGGACAACGGGGGCGGGGAAGGCGGCGGCGTGAGTCATGGCTCCATTCTTACAGTTACCCGGAAGTAACAACTTACGGTGGCGTAGCTTTGCACGAAGAGTGCACGATATGAAGGTGAGCGAAACTGAAGCCATGCAGAATGCACCGGAGACCCCCGTAACCCACCCCTGGACCCGCTATGTGGCCATGGGGGACTCTTTCACGGAGGGCATCGGTGACCCCGAGCCGGCGAGTCCTGGCGGCCACCGCGGCTGGGCGGACCGGGTGGCCGAGGAGCTCAGCCGCGGCCACGAGGACTTTGCCTACGCAAACCTCGCCGTCCGGGGCCGCCTCCTGCAGCAGATCGTGGACCAGCAACTGGCCCACTGCCTGTCCCTCCGGCCCGACCTCGTGACGCTGTCGGCGGGCGGGAACGACCTGATCCGCCCCGGCGGGGATCCGGATGCCCTGGCCGAGAAACTGGACTCGGTGGTGCAGATCCTCACCCTCGCCGGCGCCACGGTGGTCCTCTTCAACGGCCCCGACACCGGCTCGTCCGTGCTGGGCCGGGTGCGCAGCAAGGTGGCCATCTACAACGAGAACCTTCGCACTATCGCGGCGCGCCACGACGCCGTCATTGCGGACATGTGGTCCCTGCGGCAGCTGAACGATCCGCAGATGTGGGATGCGGACCGGCTGCACTTCTCGCCGCTGGGCCACCACACCATCGCGGCCATGGTCCTGGACTCCCTCAACGTCGAGCACACCCTCGAACCACTCTCCCCCAAACCCCTCCCGCAGCGCAGCTGGCGGCAGGCGCGGTCCGGTGACCTGGTGTGGGCCCGCGAATACTTCGTCCCGTGGGTGGTCCGCCGGCTCCGGAACCGTTCCTCCGGCGACGGCGTCACGGCCAAGCGCCCCCTCCCGGGGCCGGTCTTCGGCCCCGGGATGCCGCTCGGCTCGGGCGAGGGGCCGCCCGCTGAGGAGCCCGTGCGCCCCTGAGCGGCCTGACCGGGCCGCCTGGACGAGGGCCCCTGGCCCGGGTACCCGGGACAGGGCACGACGGGCAGGGTGCGGGCGTTAAGCTGGGAGGACACTTCCTGAGAGGCACGGTACCGTGAACAGTCTGTTCTTTTGGATCATCGTTTTGTCATTCCTGATCCCGATGGCGATGCGCTACTACAAGAAGTCGGTGCGCGGGCGGAACCAGAACCAAGGCGGCTTCCCGGACCAGTTCGGGCAGTTCCCCGGAAACCCTCCCGGCGGCGGGGCCGGATACCCGGGCCAGCAGAACAAGCAGCCGCGCGACGGGTTCACCCAGCGGGACTATTAGGGGCATTCGGCGAGCTGGGGGCCCCGCAGCAGCCGATGCCGCCGGCGAACCAGCCGTACCCGGGCCAGCCCTACCAGCCCCCGATCCCTTATGAGGACAGCCCGGAATACCCCGGCAACCGGCCCCAGGCTTTCCAGCCTCAGGACGCACAGCAGCCCTCTGCCCCGGCGGTGCCCCAGCCGCCGTCGGCCCCGCAGGGCTTCCGTGCCCGCAAGCTCGCGGAACTGGACCAGCGGTACAGCGACGGCGAGCTCACCATGGAGAACTACATGGCCCAGCGCGCGGAGATCATGAAGGGCTAACTCCCCACCGACCACCACCACCACCACCACCACCAACGCGGGGTCACTTACCGCCCATCATCCGGTCACGGAGGGGCTTTAAGTGACCCCGCGTTGGTGGTGGTGGTGGTGGTGG
>NZ_MQTS01000089.1 GCF_020532825.1 Arthrobacter sp. SO3 | reverse complement strand
CTAGTGTTCCGTGTTAATGGTTTGTTTGCGTTTCATCTTGCCCAGGAGATACTCCGCTGATTTGGTCCAGGTGAATGGTTTGGCGTCCTGGTTGTAGTTCTCGATGTAGCGTTCCATGGTTTGTTCCAGCTCTTTCACCGAGCTGAATGCCCCGCGTTTGAGGCACTGGCGGGTGATGATCCCGAAGAAGATCTCCACCATGTTCAGCCAGGAACAGCTGGTCGGGGTGAAATGCAGGGTGACCCGCGGGTTTTCAGCCAGCCAGTCCTTGACGTTCTGGTGCTTATGGGTCGCGTAATTGTCGCAGATGACATGCAGCTCAACCCCGGGGTGGGCGTCCGCGACCCGGCCCAGGAAATCGACGAACTCGATATTGGTGTGCTTGGGATAGAAGGCGTTCGCACTGAGTTTGCCCGTGAGGACCTCCAAGGCGGCGAACAAGGTGGTGGTGCCGTTCCGCTTGTAGTCATGGGTCTGCTGCAGCGGGTGCGTCGAGGACAACGGCTGATCCGGGCCGGTACGGGACAGCGCCTGGATTTGGGTCTTCTCATCGATACTCACCACCACCGCGTTTTCCGGCGGAGACATATACAGGCCCACCACATCCCGGAGCTTGAACTCCAGGGCGGGATCGGTGGAGAACTTGAACGTCTCGATCCGGTGCGGCTGGATTTTCCAACGACGCCAGATCCGGGCCACCGAGGAAAAGGAGACTCCGTGGCGTTCGGCCATGATCCGGGCGGACCAGTGCGAGATCCCCAACTCGGCCGGCGGCTTCCCGTCATTGGTCAGGGTGTCCGCGATCAGGGCAAGCTCGTCGATTTCCCGCTCCCGGCCCGGACGCTGGACATCGGACAAGGCCTCGATGCCACCCTCGACATAGCGGTTGCGCCACTTCAAAACCGTGGGCGCCGAAAACCCCGTGATCTTCTCGATCTGGATATTCGGCATCCCGTCGGCAGCCAACAAAACCGTGCGCGCCCGCAACGCCAACGACGCGGAGGAAGAATTCCCACGAGTCAGCGCCTCCAGAGCCCCCCGGTCCCCGTCACGCAATTCCAAAGCCCTTGCCAGATAAACCATGAATCAAGTCTGACAAAAAACCATACCCAAAGGAATCACCGACACGCTACACTAG
>NZ_MQTS01000088.1 GCF_020532825.1 Arthrobacter sp. SO3 | reverse complement strand
GACCATCGCACGATGGCTCACTACGTTGCCGGAGCAACGCGTAACTGCTGAGATCTACACCACTCCACGGGACGTAACCTGGGCTCACTCCACTAAATGACGGAACACCCGATATCGGCATCGGAAAACGGTAGCCAGTGGTTGTTGCGCACGACGCGTGATGTGATTCTGCGCGCGACTTCCAGTCCGAACTTGGGAATCGAGTATTACGCCACGAGAGTCGCGGCGGCGGTGTCCATGTGCTCCCGGATCGTGTTCCGGGCCAGGGATGCATCGCCGGTCTCGATGGCCGCAACGATGTCGTAGTGTCGGTCCACGCTCATGTTTTTCACGCCCTTCTCCTGGCCCGCGAACATGATGGACATCCGGATGGACCCTTCCAGTGATTCCCAGGAATGAAGCAGCGTTTCATTGCCAGTGAGCCGGCACATGGTTCTGTGGAACTCGAGGTCGGATTCGATCCTCACTTCCAGGCTGCCTTGCGCCGCCGCCGCCATGGCTTCTATCGCGGTGCGAAGCGAAGTCGTGACCTGCCCCCGGTCCGGCAGTTCGCACAGGGTCCGGGCGGCGAGTGATTCGAGCGCGGCACGCACGGCGAAGATATCGCGGATTTCCTTGGCGTCGAGGTGACGCACCGACAGCCTGCCCCGCGGCCCGGCGGACAGCAGCCCTTCCTGTTCCAGTTGGCGCAGCGCTTCCCGGAGGGTGCCGCGGCTGATCTGGAGCATCTCCGACAGCTCTGTTTCCACCAGATGCCGGCCCGGTTCCAGTTCCCCGCTGGTGATGGCGGCGCGCAACGCGGCAAGGGCCTGCTCGCGAAGGCTCTTCTTCTGCAGTCCCAGCAGCGGTGCTGTAGCTCCGGCCATCGTCATACATCCTCAATGTCAGTGGTCGACTGTTTACAGTCGATTTGTTAACTGTCGATCCTACGACAGATGCGCGACGCCGGCTGGCTCGGCGCCGCGCATCTGATCGAAACGGTCCTACTTCAGTTCGGCCAGGACCTTCGCCACGATCTTCTGGACCGTCAGTCCGTAGCGGTCATGGAGGGTGGGGAGAGCACCGGCGTCGAGGAACTCATCCGGCAGGGCCACCGGTACCACGCGTTTGCCGAGTCCTGCGGTGACGACGGCGGATGCGACGGTTTCGAACAGGCCGCCGATCACGCTGTGGTTTTCGAGGGTGACGGCAAGGCGGTCGGTGTTGATCTCGGCAAGGACGGTGGCGGCATCGAACGGCTTGATCGTCGGGGCGTGGACGACGGCGACGTCCACGTTGTGAGCCGCCAGCGCCTTCGCTGCCTGGAGGGCGCGCATGGTCATCAGCCCGGAGGAGATGAACACCACGTCGTTGCCGCCACGCAGGACTTTGGCTTTGCCGAGTTCGAAGGTGTAGTCGTATTCGTCCAGGACGGTGGGTACGTTGCCGCGGAGCAGCCGCAGGTAGGTGGGTCCGTCGGACGCGGCGAGTTGGGGGACGGCTTGTTCGATGTCGATCGAGTCGCAGGGGTCCACGATGGTCAGGTTGGGCATGCCGCGGAAGATAGCCATGTCCTCGGTGGCCTGGTGGCTGGGACCGTAGCCGGTGGTGAGGCCGGGCAGCCCGCCGACGATGTTCACGTTCAGGTTCGGTTCGGCGGAATCGAGGCAGAGGAAGTCGTAGGCGCGGCGGGCGGCGAACACGGAATATGTGGATGCGAACGGGATCAGGCCGGTTTCGGCCAGGCCGGCGGCGGCGCCGAAGAGCAGTTGTTCGGCCATGCCCATCTGGAAGAACCGCTCCGGGTAGGCCTGGGCGAAGATGTGCATGTCGGTGTATTTGCCCAGGTCCGCGGTGAGGCCGACGATCTTGTCGTTCTCCTGCGCTGCCTTGACCAGGGCGTGTCCGAACGGTGCGGAGGCGGTTTTCTGGTCGGCGTCGGCGAAGGAGGCGATCATGGCCGAGGTCTTGAGCTTGGGGGCGGTGCCCTTCACTGCTGTGGTGGTGGTGCTCATCGTCCGGCCGTCCCTTCAAATCCTGCGGTGAGTTGTTCGCGGCAGGTCTGCCATTCGTGTTCTTCGATGCGCATGAAGTGCGCTTTTTCGCGTTCCTCCAGCAGCGGCACGCCGCGGCCGACCTTCGTGTCGCAGAGGATCACGGAGGGCCGACCGGTGACGGCGGCCTGGGCGGCTGCGTTGTCGAAGGCCTGCAGGAGATCGGCCATGTTGTTGCCGTCCACGCGCTGGGTGTACCAGCCGAAGGCCTCCCACTTTTCCGTGACAGGTTCGGTGCGGAGCACGGTGTCGGTTTTGCCGTCGGCCTGCAGGGCGTTGATGTCCACCATCGCGGTGAGGTTGCCGAGCTGGTGGTGGTGGGCGCCCATCGCGGCCTCCCAGGTGGAGCCCTCGTCGAGTTCGCCGTCGGAAAGGAAGTTGTAGATCCTCGCCGCGGAGCCCTGGTGACGCAGGCCCAGCGCGATGCCCACCGCGATGGAAAGCCCGTGGCCCAGGGAGCCACCGGAGATTTCCATGCCGGGGGTGTAGGTGGACATCCCGGACATCGGCAGCCGGGAATCGTCCGAGCCATACGTGTCCAGTTCCTCGACCGGGATGATCCCGGCCTCGGCCAGGGCCGCGTAGTGGCCGATCGCGTAGTGGCCGGTGGAGAGCAGGAACCGGTCCCGGGCCTCCCATTCCGGGTCCTCGGCACGGTAGCGGAGCTGGTCCGCGTACACGGCGGTCAGCATGTCCGCGGCGCCGAGGGCCTGGCCCACGTAGCCCTGGCCCTGGACCTCGCCCATGTTCAGTGCGTGGTGGCGGATCCGGTAAGCCGCGGCGCTGACGCGTTCGAGGCGTTCTGAGGCAGTTTCCTGATTCATTCGTTCCTTGGAAGGGAGTTCGGGTGTGTGTGGTTCCTGTGTCGCAGTCATCAGACGTTCACCGACTGGGGGGTGCTTTTGGTGGCCTCGTCGGCGAGTTGCCGTTCCCGCTTGCCCCAGGTTTCCCGGGTGACGATGGCGGCCCAGAGGCCGATGGCTGCGTAGAAACCGAAAAGCAGCGCCGGACCCATCCAGCCGAAGCTGACGAACAGGAGGGTGGTGATGAAGGGGGTGAAGCCGGAGACCATGGCCGAGATCTGGTAGGCCAGCGAGGCGCCCGAGGCGCGGGTCTTCGCCTGGAAGAGCTCCGGGAACCAGGCACCCTGGGCGCCGGCGAGGGAGTTCTGGCAGACGGCGTAGGAGATCACGAGGGTGGCGATGATGAAGATGAACATGCCGGTGTTGACCAGCAGGAACATCGGGATGGCGAACAGCACTGCGAAGGCGCAGGACCAGATGTAGAGCGGGCGCCTGCCGATCCTGTCCGTGAGCCTGGCCCAGGCTTGGGTGGCGAAGATGCCGATCGCGGAGGCGATGCACAGGGCCACGAGCGTCTGGGTCTTGTCGGCCAGGTGCTGGCTGTTGAGGTAGGAGATCATGTAGGTGATGGAGACTGCGTAGCCGGCGGTCTCGGCGATGCGCAGGCCGATGCCCTTCACGATGTTGCGCCAGTCGGTCTTGAGGACCTCCTTGATGGGGGACTTCACGATGGTGCCGCTGTCCTTAACTTCCTCGAAGACTGGGGACTCGGGGACCTTGGAGCGGATGATCAGGCCAACGACGACCAGCACGATGCTGGCCAGGAACGGAATGCGCCAGGCGAGCTCACCGCCGAGCTGGACGCTGAAGAGGAACACGAGGTTCGCCAGCAGCAGTCCGACCGGGAAACCGGCCTGAACCATTCCCGTGTATTTGCCCTTGGTTTTCCACGGAGCGTGCTCGTAGCTCATCAGGATGGCGCCGCCCCATTCAGCGCCGAAGGCCAGGCCCTGGACAATCCGGACGAACACCAGCAGGGCAGGGGCCAGGAGGCCGACCTGGCTGTAGGTGGGGAGGAGGCCGATGATGAAGGTGGCGACGCCCATGAGGATCAGGGACGCGACCAGGACAGGTTTGCGGCCCAGCTTGTCACCGAGGTGGCCGCCGATGATGCCGCCGATCGGGCGGGCGGCAAAGCCGACGCCCAGGGTAGCGAAGGCGGCCAGTGTCCCGGTCACCGGATCTCCGGTGGGGAAGAACGCCGTGCCGAAGTACAGGGCTGCGGCCGTGCCGAAGCCGATAAAATCGTACGTCTCAATGACGGCGCCGACGCTAGAGCCGATGGCGACGCGCTTTGCGTCCTTGGTGCCATGCACGTGGCCGCGCATTTTCAGAGCTTCGTTGCTCATTGCTGATCCCTTTCGAGGAGCCGGCCGCGCTTCCGCACCGCCGATGTCGACTGTTAACAAATGATATGCCAGTGTGACCCGCATCATGCCTGAATGTCAACAGTCAATGTTGGAGGTTGACTGTTGACAGTAAAGCGAACTACAGTGATTCACATCACCCGCCCATTCAAAGGAGCAACGACGATGTTCAACTCCCGGCTCGGCTGCTCAACCATCAGCTTCCGGCACCAAGAGCTCCCGGCCGCCCTGCGGACCATCACCGGCCTGGGCTTTAATGAACTCGACCTCGGCGCCCTCCCCGGCGTCTGCAACCATGTCCCGTACAACCTGGACGACACCGCAGTTGCCGCGGTGACCGCGGACGTTGCTGCCTCAGGGCTGAGCGTCCGCTCGGTCAACGGGGACATCGGAGACCTCAACGCAGTGCTCGACGACGCTGCACGGCTCGCCCGCGAACGGCACCTGGAGGCCCTCCTCACCCTCGCCGCCACCACCGGCGCGAAGGCGCTGGTCCTGCCCTGCGGCGCCTTTAGCCACGAAGCTGTAAAAAGCCTCGAGGAGGATCTGGACGAAATCGCCGCCCAGCTCATCCACGCCGGGCATCGGGCAGCGGAATTCGGCGTCGAACTATGGACCGAATCACTGCACTTCCTAAGGTTCTGCTGGAACCTCGAGCGCGCGGAACTGCTGGCGCGGCGGCTGGCGGGCTCCGGCGTCGGCATCGTGATGGACTTCAGCCACATCGTGGCGGCCGGCGAGGACCCGCAGGAATACCTCACCCGACACCACGGCCGCATCTCTCACGTCCACCTTCGCGACGCCGTGCCGGGAAACATCAACCTAAGCATCGGCAACGGGCAGGCAGACTTCACGGCCGGGCTCCGCGCCCTCACGCTGAGCGGCTACACCGGCCACTTCTCACTTGAACTCGAAACCCGGGACATCACGGACGACGAACGCCCCGCCGCCGCAGCAAAAGCGGCAAGCTTCATCACCGACCACATCTGAACCACCACCAAGTAATCCAAGGAGCATCATGACCACCACCACCCAGCGCACCGCCGTCATCACCGGAGCCACCTCGGACCGGGGCATCGGCATCACCACAGCCCGCCGCTACGCCAGCCAGGGCTGGGGCGTGGTGATCCTGGACCTCGACGGCGAGAAGTCCGCCAAGGTCGCCGCCGACATCGGCAATGAGTTCAACGTGCCGGCGTTCGGCCACGAAATCGATGTCGCCGATGAGAGCTCCGTCAACGCCGCCTACGCAGCCGTCAAGACCGAGGTCGCCGCCGGCATCCTCCCCCCGGTGGGAGCCCTGGCCAACATCGCCGGCATCACCTCCCCGGTCCCCTTCCTGGAAACCACGCTGGACCTCTGGCACAAGGTCATGAACGTCAACGCCACCGGAACCTACCTGGTCACCAAGGCGTTCCTGCCGGACATGATCGAGAACGGCTGGGGCCGAATCGTGAACATGTCCTCAGTGTCCGCCCAGCGCGGCGGCGGCGTGTTCGGGAAGGTCCCCTACTCCGCAGCGAAGGCCGCCATCCTGGGCCTGACCAAGGCGCTGGCCCGCGAAATCGGCGCCACCGGCGTCACGGTCAACGCCATCACGCCCGGCGCCGTGGACACCAACATCCGCGTGGGCAGCACGGACGAGCAGGAAGCCGCCATCAACGCCGGCATCCCCCTGGGCCGCAACGCCACCACGGAGGAGATCGCCGCCGTCATCACCTTCCTGTCCTCCGAGGAATCCGCGTACCTCACGGGCACCACCATCGACATCAACGGCGGAAGCCACATCCATTAGCGGCCCGGCCACGTCAGAGAGCCCATCAAGACCAAGATTTTCAACGATCCTTGAGATCGCGGAGGAAGCCCTTGCCGGATTCTGCGACGTCCATTCCGGGCTGGTGCGCCAAGTCCCCGGCGATGCCGTGCGGCGCCACCGTCCGGAAGATCCCTTCGTCGTGATGTGCTCACCCCTGCGAAGTGTCCAAGGTGACGGCCGCTCCGGTGACAGGTGTGAACGGTCGATGGCGCGGTGGCTGTCCGGACGCCGCGCCAAGCAGCCGAAGGACCTCGACCCGGCCTATAGGCCGAGCTTCCCCACCGCCCACCGGTCATGAACTCACCCTGCCAGTAGACTTAGACCGGCTCTCCAGTCCCCCCAGCTTGGAGAGCCGGGAGCCTCCGCGCTTGAGTCCCTGGACTCGCGCGGAGGCTTTCCTCATACGCCCGGCAACCTGGGCTGCTATCAGAAAGTGATCAAACCAGATACGGGTCCCGGATTTAACCTTTAGTGGATCAGGCCAGCGACGAGGCGCAAAGCCCACCAATTCCTGCAACGCGCCTCAAAGCCGGCTCCGCCTACCGACTGGCCAGGCTCAGCGAGCTCATGACCGATCCGGATCAGTTGCCGCGTCATGCTGTTCCCGACGCATTCCTGCATGAACAGGTATCAAAGCAGAAATTCAGGACCGGCCGATACCTGGCCCGATCTAAAGAATAATCAACAAGTCATGCTGTAGGCGTCTCTAGCCCCCATGAAGTGGTGAACGCGAAAACCCAAAGGAAAGGAAGAACCAGGATGAACACCCATAAGGGACCACAAAGGGCGGTACCCGGTCCGCCGTAGTCAGCCGCTCCCCTACACAACCGAATAGGCCGTCTACGGGACCCCACACACCCGGAACATCAGATCAGAGGCGAGAGTGTGCACAATGTGCACACGAAAAGGCACTAAAAAGCCGCTGACCTGCGGAAACACCGTGCCCGAGGTGGGACTCGAACCGGGTTCCAGCCCCTGCAAACACTGGATCCCCGCCGAAACATCCGCAATCCGGCCCAGTCCGGCACCGGTACGGCCCAGTCCGAGACCCAAAGTGTGGACACTGTCCACACCCCCAAATCTCCCCACGATAGGCCTCCCCCAAACAGCCGCGCCCCGCATGGACAGGGTGCGGCGCTTCTTTGCCCTGAAAGACTTGATCCCGCTGGAGAAATCCAATCTCGGCTGCAACCGGGTCCTGCCTGCGCTCGGTGCGAACTCCCGGGCAAGCCCGCACGGCGCGCTCAGCCTCTAGACTCTCCATCACGACGTCACCTCCCTTCAAATCGTTCATGATCCGATCGGCGGACGGCTGCATGACGGGGCAGCGGCCCCTAGGACGCTGGCCGCGGACTAACAGAGCGACACGAAAACAACGGAGCCCGGGCGGCGCCACCAGCAACCGCCACAGCACGGCGCCAACGATCAGGGCCTCGCCCCGAACCCGGCACCAGCTGGCCGAAGACGACATAGCGTCGTCCTCTTCCTGATCAATTAATGCTTGTGCCTTCCTCGTTGCCCCATCGTCGTCGTACAGGAGGAGAGTACCCAGGGCCGGGGTCAGCAAAGCCTCGTACGTGTCAGCCCCGCGGTATCGATCCGAACGGCTTGGGCGATTCAGCTGGCGGGCGGAGCCCATGAAGCAGGGTCGTCGCAGCATTTAACAGGAGTCTTCTCGGCCTTGGCCCCGATCTCCACTTGTCGCTCTTTGCTCGTTCCGTATCCTTTGGGGCATGGTCTGGTCATCCCTCGTTCTCGCAGGGACCGGCTCTCATAAAGCCTCAGCGACGAGGCGACGAATGCCCTCCGACGGAGCAAGGCCCATGTCCTCCTTCAGCTGCGTTCGATACTTTTCGAAGGCCCGAAGCGCGGCAGCGTTGTTGCCCTGCTTCCTATGGGCCTGAATGACGAGTCCAACCGCACTTTCGTAAAGTGGTTCAAGTTCGAGTGCTGCCTCCGACGCTTCCAAAGCGACCTCAAAGTCACGGCGTGCCAGCGACTCGCGCCCAATGATGTGGAACGCGTGGAGCCGGTCCTGCCGCAATCTGTTCTGTTCAAAGAGAACCCAATCGTCATACCAGCCCGGGAGCAGTTCGGCGTCGCGCAATAGGCTCAGTGACGAAGCGACATGCCCGTTTAGCCCGGTTTGGCTTAGCTCTCGAACACAGGACCGAACCCGGTGCAAGTCGACCTCCACCAAATCGCTGAGGGAAAGCTCAGCGCCGCCGTTGACCAGCAGGCCCGGGACTTGCCGTGAGACCAGGTGTATGCTCACGCGCAGACTCTCCATGGCCAGACTCTCGCAACTCTCCGGCCACAGGAGCCCGACCAGGTAGCTCCGAGGTAGAGGACCGTGTATAGCCAGGGCAGTGATGAGCCGCTGTTGACGCGCCGCTACGTGCAGAATGCACGAGTCCCCGCGGAGCTTCCACGATTGTAAAAGGCTCAGCTGAAAATCGCAAAAGTTGCCGTTTCCCATGAGTACCCCCAAATCCAGCGGGCCCGCTGCTGGAATAGTTCTAGCAATTAGGATCCGCATTTCAGTAGGGGATGTCAATGGCCCGCTACATTTGGCACTTTTGTGAAGCGAATAGCAGGGGCAGCCGCCTACAGCTAATGAACAACAGTGATTTTCATTAGAATTTGCTTCCGAAATCAGAGCCAAAAGACCCTAGCGACGACGTTTAACTAGGGAGTGTAGCCATCCCGGGCTCTTCGAAATACCGCGGATTTTCATATCAGAAATACTGAGAGAGGTCCCTCGGATTTTTCCCGTTCGCTGGCTTCCTCCTGAGTACCCGCTTAGTTGCCGGCGACAGCCGACGGTGCGGTGAAACCGCCAACCCTTGCCTCAAAGTCCCTGGAACCCGCAACGGAAGACATCTATCGGCCGACTTGGTCCGGCCAGTCCGGAACGAACTTGCCCGTCCCGGCTGCGGCCGCACGGTGATCTGGTAGCCGCGATCGGGGGAACAAACGGCCGCCCTAATCGCATTCTCTAGTCGTTATTTATAAACTAACACTCCGAATCATATAGTACACCTAGATGCGTCAATGAAACCCGATCCCACTCCGGTCTTGTGCTGAGCGACCTGGCCTGGCAACCCCTCGCCCCGACCGAAAAGTCCCAGTCATTAGTTGATTCAGGACATTCACTTTTGCATACCCGAATGGTAATGAGTGAATGGTTGGCAATTGATGGCACTCCCTCATTTATCGCCGGGCTCGTTCAGGCACTCAACGTTGCCAGCCGGTCTATATATCCTGTCCCTGCCTACTAGGTCAAGCAGGGCAGACTGGTCTAGAGCCATCGTGTGTTTGTGTCCTTTGTGAGTTCTTTGATCGGTACTCACTGACATCGCACGATGGCTCACTACGTTGCCGGAGCAACGCGCAACTGTGGAGATCTACACCACTCCACGGGACGTAACCCCTCGCGGCCGGGGTGCGGAGCGGACGGACGATGCCCGGCCGGGCCACGATGTCACCGGACAGGAACAGCTCCCCGAGTCCGTCCAGAGATCGGATGCCCCGGCTCTCCAAGATCGCCAAGTGCCGGTCGAGCCGGGCATTCACCTCCCGCTGGCCCAAGGCGGTGACGTCGATGAGCCGCAGTACGATCCGGTCGAGGTAGCGGGCGAGGATGGGTTGTCCAGGATTTGTAAGCATGTTGGTCACCATTTCGGTAGCAGCGGATTGAGCATGAGTCCGGGCGCATCTTCCGGACCGGTGTCCCCGGTTTCCGCGGGCTGCACTTGCGCCGGGGCCCCTCAGCCGCGGTCGCGCCTCTAACCCTTGGCTTCGACACAGATGCCGCGCCGCCTCGAAGCGCGGACCTACTACGCTGTCGGCGGATGAGTCATGTCCGTGAACGATAGGGCCGAGTCCCAGGCGAGGCGGCTGGAGGCCTCGCCCCGGCCGGTGCGCACCCGATAGGCCGCCCACCGCGCGTAGCGCCCGTCGGCCCGCCGAGCCAGCAAAGGCACGGCGCGCAGGTGCACGCCCTCCCTCGGCAGTTCCTCACCGGGGAAAGTGAGGGGCGTCGGACGCAGTGTGATGCCGCTCGGCACGACGGGAACTCCGTCGCGCAGCAGCGCGGCCTTGCGCAGCGACACCTGACCGGGCGTCAACGCCACGGGTGCCAGCGGGATCCAGTGCGCGGGCACGGTTGATTGCAATCTGTAGGCCCGCTCCTCCTGGGCGAGACCTTCCGGCCACGGATCGGGGGCGGGCGGCCGCTCGCTCGCGCGCCGCCGCGGGTCGCCGCTTCGCCCCTGCACCGAGTTCTCGATGGCCCACGCCATGTTCGCCATCTCGTCGCGCAGGAACAGCACGTCTTCGAGGGCTTCGCCCACGAGTGTGCCGACGGCCACGGGAGGCAGCACGATGCCGGGGAGCATCCGCCCGGCCGCCGAGGCAACGCCGAACATGGTGAACGCGGGATCGGCGAGCTCCGGAACCGTCACCGGGTCGCCGAAGTCGTCGGTCAGGGTCACGGTTCCGACCCTGTTGACCGCGCCGAGCAGGCCGTCGACAGGCACGACCAGCCAGTCGTCACCCGAGGACAACGCGAATTCGGCGAGGCAGAGCCTCGCGAGGTCGTTGGTCTGCGCCTCGATGGCGCCCACGTCGACGGCGCCGTCCTCGAGCTGCCAGTAGCGGTCGGCCGGCATACCGGGGAACCGCAGCGGGGTGGCGAGCATGGTCGCCTCGCTGCCGACGGGGGTGCCGGACGGTGCCTCGCCGGGTAGCTCGACGCTGGCGCCCTCAACCCATTCGAGGTCGCTCCATCGTACGGATGCCGAGCCGAATTGGGCGCCCCGGGCGAACACGGCGTTGGCCTTGTCGCCGAAGCGCAGTGCGAAGCGGTACTCCAGGCGCTCGGTCGACCAAGCGCCGCCGGAGTCGGGCTCGCCGCCCAGCCAGGCCAGCCACTCGGCGATCGCAGCACGTGCGGCTGCGGCATCCATCGCCTCGCCGATCCAGCCGGGATCCCCGGCGCGCAACTCGGCGGCGAGTGTCCCCCCGTCGGGAACGGCACCGCCGAGAACAGCGAACAGGCGGGCGGCCTGCGGGTCGTCGAGTCCTAGTGGATCGTTCGGGTCATCGTCGAGGGCGAGCGGATGCCGCCCCGTGAGCGAGCGTGCGAGCGTCTCTTCGCCGGCGTCCGCCAGGAGGTCCACGAGCTGGGCTCCTGCCTCGGCGCGCTGTCGCAGACCGTCGCCGAACGCGAGCTCAGGGACGTCCTGGATGAGCTCTTCGAGAAGCGCCCCCTCGCGCCACGGCCGCCAGTCGGCGCCGGCCATATCGATCGAGTCGCCTGACAAGGGGGCCCAGGCCGTGATCGGCAGCGCGCTCGAGGCCACATGCACCGACACGACGGATCCGGCATCCTCGCCGGTGAGCTCGCCGAACTGCCATTGCCGACCGAGCATCCACGCGGCATCGCCGATGCGCGCCTCGGCACCCGGAGCCGGGTCGCCGGTGATCGAGTCGGGCTCGAGCCGCACCATGGCCGGTGGGTCGGCAACCTGCAGCAGCTTCAAGATCCCCGCCAGGTTCTGGTCGGTCACCTCGCTGACCATCATGTCGATGGGAATCTTGACGGCCATCACTTCACCTCCGAAAGGAACGGGATGCCGACCCCGGACCATTTCACTTTGGCCAGCTCCGTGAACTGGAGCCCTGTGCGGATCTGCAACCAGGGGCTCGCCACGTAGATGGCGGGCAGGATGGCCGCGTCTCCCGGCGTCTGCTCATAGGTGACCAGCCGGGCCTTGGCCAGGTCCACGGCCTCAAGCACCGTCGCCACGACGGAATCAGTCGTCCACCGGTTGCCGTCCGGCGACACCGCGGAGAGCAGCACCTGCGGCGCCCTGGCCGATGCCTGGTTGGCATGTACGGCGAGCCCGGTGGTGGCCCGTGCCGCACGCAGCGGGTTGTCGGGCGCCGCCGGATCGAATGCCCGGGGGTCTGGTTGGAACGGCAGGGTCTCGGACCAGCCGTCGATTGCGAGTCCGGCGAACGCGCCGGCGAAGTCGTCATGGCCGCCGACGAGTTCGACGACCAGGTGGCTCGCGGATGCCGCCGGCCAGGGGATGTCGTCGGGCAGGGGTCCGGCCAGCCAGCGCTCCGTGCCCGCAGCCGAGTCTCCGGTGACGTCGTCGTGCTCGGTGAGCTGCACGATGCGCAGCGGGATAGGGATGCCGAGGGCCCCACCGAGCAGCTGCGCCTCGGCGAGGCGCCCGACCCCTGCTCGAACTGTGGCGTGATCACGCACGAAGGCGTTGAGGTGGGCACGCGTCGGCTGCTTCTTCATCGCCGGCATGGTGATGGCTGTGTGGAACGAGTCGATGCCGGCGGGCTTCGCCAGCAGGGGCAGGAGCAGGAAACCGTCGCCGAGGATCCCCTCGGCCACGGCGCGGCAGGCATCGACAATCTCGCCGGTGGTGGCCGGGGTTTCGCGCGCCGGGTCGCGCAGGGCGACGAGCGTCGCCCGTGCCTGCCCCAACCGTGCGAACGCCGCCTGCCACGCGCCGACGGCCCAGGCGACGTTCGCCGGAATCGCGGCATCCGGAACCAGGGGGACGCCGAAGGCCGCGAGCCCGCGCACGGCGTCGATGACGTCAGCCACGGCATCCTCCTCGACGGCCAGGCTGTCGGAGTCGATGGCGGCGATGACCGCCTGGCCGGAGGCGAGCACAGTGGCGAGGGCGTCGAGCACGGCACCGACGCGCGCGAGCAGTTCGTCGGTGTCGATCCGGCGTTCCGGGGCAACGCCGGTGCGCACGAGGGAGTCGGGGCCGAGCGGGGTTCCTCCGGCTGCGAGCGAGCGGAGGCTGCCGGCGAGAACGGCGGCGCGCAGCAGTCCGTCGGCCAGCGGGGAGTCGTCCAGTGCGGGTATGGCCGCGCGCAGCTCACGGTCGAGTGATGCCGCATCGTCCGCGAAGACCAGGTCGAGGGCAGCCCAGCCGGCCTCGGCGAGGGTGTGACGGTTGGGGGTGTCCGTCACCGCGATGTCGGCGGGATCACCGAGGCGACGCGCCGCCCAGGCTTCCAGCCGTGGTTCGGCGAGGGCACGGGGGCGGGTGTTCGACCAGCCGGTCGCATCGGCTGGGATGGCCGCGAACACGCCGTGGGTGAGGATGCGTCCGGTCTGGCGTACGCCGAGGACGCCCAGGTCGGGGTCGACGGCGGCGCCGCTGGCCATGGCATCCATCGCAGCGGAGGCGCGGGACGGGTTGCCCGAGGAGTACTGCAGGACGCTCTCACTCAGAAGGGCGTCCGAGACGGCGTCGAGTGTGGCCGCGGCTCCGCGCATGGCCGCGGCCAGGAGGTCCCACTCCGCGTTCGACACGGGGTCCCAATTCTCGACGAAGGCGTTGTCGGGCTTGAGGGTGAGCCGGGCCCGCAGGGGCGGGTTGGCCGCGGTGAGCGTGTCGAGCGGGAACAGCCGCAGCAGTTCTGCGCCGTCGACGACATCGGCGGCGGCGACGCGTGCTGCCGCGACCTCCTGCGCCTCGTCGTTGCCGAGCTGGTCGGTGGCGGCGGGCGCGATCTGCCGCAGGCTCAGCTGGAACCGGGCCGCCGAAGTTCCGGCGAGGCCGCGTTCGATCTGGTAACCGAGCAGGGCGCCGATCGACTGTCCGGCCGCGACTCCCTCGAGCACGCGCCGGAGTTCGACGCCGCGCCGACTGGACAGGTCGATGGCGAACGGCTGCTTCCCGGGCAGTGCGCCGATGTTGGAGCGGTGGGCGCTCGCGAGGACGCCGGCGGCGACGGCGTGCGAGCTGCTGGGCGCGTGGATCCAGCCATCCGGATCGCTCCGGGCCACTCCGAGGCGGATCTGCTCGACGTAGCCGAATGCGCCAATGGTCATTCCGACGGGGGCGGTTGCCGCGAGGGTGGCACGGCGTGCAGTCGCGACGCCCGTCGCCCACGCGTCGATTCGGTGGGATGCAAGATCCAGCGCAGAGGCGACGGCGATGCGGCGCTCGTCGAGCGGGGCCGCCGCGAGCGCGATCATGGCGGCTCGCACCTCGCCGCCCACGCCGAAGGCGTAGAGCAGTTCGGTGATGGCGCTGCTGCCCAGCCACCTCGCCTGCGCGGTGTCGCCGAGGTCAAGCGCCACCTGCGCCAGGGAGGTGCGGGCCTCGGCCACCGGTTCGATGGCGGCGATGCTCACACGCTCGGTCGGCTGGCCGTCGAAGTGCTGCACGGCGGCAACCCTCTCGGCGGCGGCGAAGAAGCGCTCAGGGGCGGTATCGTCGACGGCGGCATCGGCGGATGCCGCCATTGTGACGACCCTCCTGATCTCGGGTTCGAGCTGCACGAAGTCGAGCAGCGGGCCAACGAACTCCTGGGGCGCGGCGCGGAACCGCAGTCGCTTGGCGCTGTCCCATGCGATGTCGAGCAGGGCCTGAAGTACGCTGTCGACCTTCGGCGTCGTCCCGGCCAGAATCTCGGCCACGACCTCGGCGTCGCGCTCTGAAACGAGGGGCAGGCCGATGGTGCGGGAGTCATCGTGCGGCGCCGGAGTCGACAGGATCTTGGCCGCGTCGACCGAGAACTGCGCTAGTACGGCCGTTCGCAGGTGAGCCTCGGCCAGCAGCTGGGCGGGATCCGCTCCGGTCGCGGCGGCGAATGCGGCGAGCTGCGGGCCATCGACCGCCGGTCGGGCGCGCACGCCGGTGGCCACGGGGCTGGTGCCGAGCATGTCGAGCAGGTCCTGGTCATCGAGCTGTCCGCCGGGACGCACATGGGGAACGACGGGTGATCGGCTCACCCAGCGGGCGAGCGTGCGCCGGATAAGCGGCACGAGCTGGGCCGTGGTCTCGCCGGAGCGCGGTCGCCAGGCATCGAGATCCGTGACCGGCAACACGCCGTAGGGCTGGGCGCCGATGCGCAGCGCGGGGGCAGACCCCGCTCCGCGCACGTGGTCGCGGTGCAGGCGCCGGGCAGACTCGATGCTTCCCGGGGTGACCGCGGGGATGGCGAGGTCATCGAGGCGTTCGAGCACAGGCTCCCAGGTGGCGAACCAGAGTGCGGTATTGGCGGCGGCCTGAGCCTCGTCCTGGGTCGAGACCGGTCCGGCGGGGATGAGATGCTCGACGGATGCGGCGTCGAGGCCGAGGGCTGCCGCGAGCCGGCTGGCGTCCCGCGACGGCGTGCGCGATTCCACAGGCGGGGCGCCCGCGCTCGCGGCCGGGCGATAGGGCGAGCGTTCGGCATCCGCATTGTTGGTGGCGGTTCCGGCGGCCAGCAGCGAGACGCCGTCGCTGAACCTGTGGCTGGTGAGGAGGTCGACGAAGTCGGCGGCGTTGGCCTCTTCAGACACCGAGTTGCGCGTTCCGACCACCACGATGCGGTCGATGAGAGTGGTGCCGCCGGGCAGCTGCACCTCCACCCCCAGGCCCTCGCTCTGTGCCGCCTCGAAGTCTACTGTCCACTCCGAGCCGACCGGCACGGTCAGGCCGGCCACCTGATTCAGTGCGTCGTCGCCGAACGCGATCGGCGACAGCGGCACGTCGGTCGCCACCGGCGAGCCGGTTACCGTGATCGGCGCTGCTCCGTTCGGGAACACCCGCACCACGAACTGGTCGGGAAGGCAACGGGCGACGGTGCCGTGGGCAACCTCCTCCGGCAATGCCGGGAAGGTCGGGACGCCCTGTCCTCGGGTGGCGAGGTTGGTGGGCGTCGTGGCCTCGGCCACCCACCCGGCGCGGCGTTCCCCGACGGCCGCGTTGAGTGCGGGCCAGGCGACCGCATCGGCGTCGTCGATCCAGACGGCCGACCAGTAGGCCACGCCGGCGGCGACCTCGGCATCCGTCACCGCGCGCAGAAGGCTGTCGATGTGTGCCTCGTCGGGCGAGATGCGCACCCGAAGCGTCGACGTTCCCGGAGTCAGCTTGCTCTCGATGCGCACGGGCAGCAGCACAAGGGGCACCTCGGGAGATGCATCGCACGGGTCGAGGCGATCCCGCAGCCCGCCGATGATCTCGCGCAGGTCGTCGTCGAGCACGAGAATCTCGCCGCGGCGCCCGTGGTCGGCCGGCCGCCGGATGAGCGTTCGGCGCTTCTCGGCCAGGATGGCGATGCGCTCGCGAACTCTGGCCAGTACGGCTGGGGTCTCGACGGGCATGGTCTACGCCTCTCTCACGATCAGGTCCGTCGCCTGGAACGCGACCCGCACCGGACGGTGCAGGTGCTTCTCGGCATAGGCTGCGGAATGCGGTGCTGTGTCGGTGAGGTGCTTCTGGCCGGCCCGCAGCTGGGTATCGGCCGGTCGCTGGAATCGGGTAGCGCTCGGATGCTCGGCGATGGTGATCCACCACTGCTCCCCGTCGAGTTCGTCGACGGAGAGGTCGACGCCCACGAGCGCGATGTCGGGATCGAGCACCTCGGAGAACAGCACGCTGGCGGTCTGCTGCGGCGAGCCGACCTTCTCGAAAACCGGATCGCGCACGGTGCCCTGGTTCTTCACCGCTTGGATGATGAGATCGGGGAAACGGCGCACAAGCTCGCTCTTGACCACGATCACGGCGCGGCCGTCGCCGCCGCCGAGGAAGATCTGCGACGCCAGGGGCGTCGCCGGAAACAGGTGGATGGGCGTCGCCAGCTCGTCGACTGTTGGGTTCCAGAAGCGGTGGAAGTAGGTGCCACGCTGATCGGTCGGGTAGCCCCGCCAGAGCAGCTCCCGCCCCATCTCGTCGCTCAGGCCGACGAAGAATGCCGCCATGAACTCACTGTTGGTGGAGAGCACCGTGACGAAGTCGGCGGCCGGCAGCAGGCCGAGCCCGGGAACGAGCCACTCCCGGTCGTACTCCTCGAGTGCGCGGTACATCGGACGGTCGAAACGCGGCGCCGCCATTATCGGCGCGATACGCGGTTGGGCGAACCAGCGATCGGCGAGGCCGGCACTGAGGTGCAGTCGACCGGCGAGGGACGCGCGCACAGTGTGCCGTGGATCGATCGCCGCGGCGATGGCGGCGGATGCGACGGCCAGGGCGTTGCGGTGCGGCACGGCGTCGATCGTGAGCAGGGCCCCGGGATCGATGAGCGACGTCATCTCGGCGCGCAGCACGTCGAGCGGAAGCTCGTTGATGCGGTCGAGGGCGGGGGTGAGCTTCACCTCGGCCAGCTCTGCGAACTGCGCCAGCCCGGCGTCGAGTTCGGCCGCGTCCCTCATGTCGCCGAGCTTCTTGAGGTGCTGCGCGTCGATGACCCTGAGGCCTCGCCCGCCGATGAGCACGTGGCCTTCGACCGGGACGCGACGGAATTCGCCTCCGCCGAGGGGAACCCGCACCGCGCCACCGCCCTGCGGGAGGCGGCCCACCGCGCCGCCGATGGGAGATCGCCTGATGATCGGCGCGCGGGGGTTGAACGGTGCGACGACAGGGCCGACGCCGATGGGGCGCACGTCGATGGGGCGCACGTCGACGACGCCAAGGTCGACCAGCACCTGGTCGTTCAGCATCACGGCCGTACCCTTCAGGCGCTCGCGCAGAGGGCCGGCGATCGTCGCCTTCGAGAGCGAGAGTTCGGCGGCGAGCGGGCCGATGCGCTGGGCGCGGATGGACTCGACCGCGGGAACGGATGACGCGCGCAGCAGCCGCTCGCTCCACCGGGTAGCGATGTCCGCGCCCAGGTCGAAGCCGGTGTCGACCGCCTTCCAGCGGCTCGGCTCGGTGAGGTAGGTGGCGAAGCCACCGTTGCCCTCGACGCGTGCGTTCGCCTCCGTCAACAGGCCGCCGATCGTGTCGACCGGAGCGCCGATCGCCGCGCCGACGAGCTGCAGGTCAAGGTGGGCGACGACGTCGGCCGTCAGGCGCCCGATGCCCTCGGGGTTCGTGTACACCCGGGTGAAGTCGCGGAGCCCCGCGTCGGTTCCCACGACGTTGCCGGCGCGTTGGCGGGAGGCGGCATCCGTTCTCCTAATCATCGGTCCGGCCGGGCGGGTGACCCGCCGAAAGGCGCTCCTCGTCGCTGCGACCGGGGTCGCACTCAGAACCACATCGGCGAACAGAGTGCTGCCCGCGGCGACCGAGATACGGGTGACGACAGGAGCGGCGACCTGGAGCAGGTGCCCTGCCTGCAGCTCACTGAGCCTGCCGTGAAGCCTGGTGGCGAGCAGTTCTGCCAGCTGTGCCAGCCGGATGGCGCGATTCGCCGCCTCCACCTCGCCGAGCTGGGCCCACGCCGACTGCATCAGCCGCTCCTGGTCCCGCTGCACCACGCGGGTGCCGAGCCCACCCACGATGCGCTTCACCGGAGCGAGATTCAGCTCGGCGAACCAGTCTGAGCCCTCGATGACGGCGCTGCCGCGGTGCAGCTTGGCGTAGATACGCGGGCCGATGATGGGCAGGTCAGGCACGCCATCCGTCTGCTTCTGCGTGCCCTCGATGGCGGCCGGCAGATCGAGTTCGGCGTGCAGGTCGTCGACCATGGCGTCGGGCCAGACAGCCGTCTCCGCGATCTGCTGCTGCGGAGTTGACGGCGCGCTCGGCGAGAACAGGGCGCAGCGCAGCACCTGCTTGCGCCCGACCTCATCGGCGCCGAGGGCCCGCAGCGGCTTGCCGGGCTGCGACGTGTCGATGAACTTGCGCCCGACCTCATAGGGTGCCGCGATGCCCTGCAGCTTGTTCGCGAGCGAGCGGAAGTCGCCGTCGGGACCGGTGCGGAACTCCCAGCTGTCGTAGACCGGGAGGCGCATCGGGTCGGGCGAGGAACTGGTCCATGCAGGGTCGAGGGTGCCGCCGGTGAGGCCGAGGCCTCCGCGCACGCCCACGTCGGTCGTCGGCACGAGGGCCGCGATGTAGTCGGTGTCCTGCTTCAGGATGCGCGGCGAGATGACCCGCGACAGGTTGACGGGAGCGTGGGCAGGTGAGAACCGGGCGGAGAGATCCTGCCCCGTCGTCGTGGCCGGCGCCTGGGCATGCGCCCAGAGGTCGGCGCGGGTGAGCGTCGGCAGTTGCGCGAGCGCCACCTGGAACACGGGGAGCAGTGCGGTGGACGCCGGTTCGCGTGTGACGGCCGAGCGCTCGAGCACGACGAGGGTGAGCCAGGGGCGCATGACCGGAGTCTGCTTGGCGGCGCTGAATGCCCACGGCAGCTCGGGGCGGTCGAACTCGATGTGGGCCAGCACGGTCTCCTCGGCTGTGCGGGCACCCGGGGCGGGGAAGCGACGCACGATCTGCGCCGGGTCGATGCCGCGCACGTCGCCCGGACCATACAGGGTCACCGAGAGGGCTGCGGATGCCGCTCCTCCGGCGCTGTCGGCCAGTGGCACCTCCACCCGGGAGCTGGAACGCACGCTACCGGCGGGCGGAGCGCTCGCTGCTGCGGCGAGACCGCCGACGACCGTCGACGCGAACTCGAGCGACTCGATCGCCACGGCGCTCTCCTCGAATTCGTCCTCCGGAGCGATCGCCAGGGCGAAGGCGTCGCGCACCACATGGGTGGCTGTACGGGCGAGCGGCGCGAAGACGCTCGCTGCGATGGCATCCAGGTCGGCCATCAGGTCACCCCTTCACGATCATGCGCGTCGCTGTTGCGACGCTCTCGGTGTTGACGGCGGTTGTCACGAGCGCGGCCTGCGTGGCGCTCAGTTCGCCGAGGCCGGCGAGCAGGGCCACACCGGTGGCGGCATCCGCGATCCTCGACGTGCCCTTGTCGGAGACTGTGACTGCGGCATTCGGCGGTGCCGGTTGCACGTACGGATTCCCGACCTCGCTCACAGCCCTGCCCACGTTGGTCTTCGTGGCGTAGGAGCTGGCGAGGGTGGCGAACGTCCCCGCGAACTCGATCATCGCCGACGGCTCGTCTGGGTTGCGCACGTAGGTCTGGTACGCCACCGTCGCCGAGGTCTGGGCGCCGACTTTCGGGATGGTGGCAGCAGCGATGCGGCACCCGCCGGTCATCTCCTCAAAGCCCGAACGGGCGAGCAGCGACTCGTCCTCGAGCGCGAAGAACTGCCCGGGCGCGAACGCCGTCTTGAGCTCGCTGACAGCACCGACGAGCCCGGAGTCGGGGGTCGCCGTCGGCGTGCCGATGGTCACCATGTCGGCCTTGACCGCTGACGAGCCGATGCGCGCGATCTTGACGCCCAGGGGCACCTGGGTCTGCGACACCTCGACGCCGGCCAGCGGATGCGCGATTCGGCCCTGGATGTCGTCGACCTCGGCCAGGGTGACGAGTTGCGCGGCGTGGTCGGGCAGCTGCACCTTCCAGGCGTCGGGCTCGTTCATCGCCGCTGCGGCGATCTGGAGGGCATCGACCGTGGCGAGGATCGGCGGCGGCTTCTCACCCCACTCGACGGGCCCGAGGTCCTCGTCGAAGGTGGGGAGGAACCAGACGTCGACCTTGATGTGGCCCGCCAGGCGGAACGGTTTGGTCCCCTCGAGCGAGCCGCGGAAGACGATGGAGCAGAGCGTGAAGCCGAGCAGCTCCACCTCGACGCCAACCTCGATGGTGATCTTGAAGGCGAAGCGCGGCGCCCAGATGAAGATCATGTCGAGTGTGAGCCAGGCCTTCGCCACGATGACTGAGAAGTCCGCGTTGAGGCGCCCGTCCACGCCGAGCATGACCGAGCCGGCCGTGATGGCGAAGTAGGCCTTGATGACGAAGCTGATCGCCTTGGACGGCGAGAGGTCGATGGTGACCCTGTCCATGTCGCCGAGCTTCGGCTTGCCGCCCGTCAGCTTCTCGTACTCGGGGTGAAAGCCGCCGACCGAGAACTCGAACGCTCCGTTGCCCGACCACTGGATGTAGAGGCCGAGGTCACCCGAGATCTTGATGCCGGCCACGGTGGAGTCGCGCATGCTCGCGAACAGCAGCAGGTAGTCGGGGGTGATTGCCACGAAGACGTCAGCGCGGATGTCGGTTATCGGCGCCTCCTTCGTCGGCACTCGCACCCGCAGGGAGCCGAGGATGACGATCATCGGATCGGGAAGCGCGAGCACCACGCCGAGCTTCATCTCCACGAACTTCGCCTGCGAGCCCCAGCCGATTTCGACGATCGGGCCGAAGACGAAGCCGCCGTCCTTCGGCGGGAACACGTGCGCCACCTTGTCGAGCAGCTTGGGCGCCTCGGCGACAGGGTTGTCGGGGAACAGCATCTTGTCGAGGATGTGCTCCTTCATTCCGGAGCGCAGCTCTTCGAGGTCGAGACCGCGGTTGAGTGCCAGGATGCCGCCGATGCCGTTCAGCGTGAATCCCATGCTGAGGTCGATGGCCACGGGGAAGCGCACGCCGATGACGAGCACGATGGAGAACGGGTCGGGCGAGAGGATGACGATGGCCGACAGGCCGAACTTGAGGATCTGCAACTGGACGACCCCGCCGAACTCGACCCGCTTCACGTCCTGCCCACCGACCTTGTAGGTGCGTTCGACGCGTTGGATGAACCCGCCGCCCGTGACGGGGCCGGCCTTCACTCGCAGGCCGATCGCATCCGGCCAGCGTGGGGAGACGGGGAGGTTGAAGACGGCCTGTTGCTCGGCCACGCCCTCGGGAGTCACGACGAAACCGGAGCCGACGATCTGCAGCCCGATGACAGCGCCCAGCTTCGCTGCGATTGACGTGGTCAGTTCGAATCCAGTGACCTCACGAGCCGGGTTGCGCACCAGCCCGAACGCCACCTCGCGCAGTTCGACCCCGGGGAACGAGAACCGCGTGGGCAGGACCGCCTTCTCATTGCCACGGCCGTCACCGATGTAGAACCCCTGTCCGGTGTCGAGCGAGACCGTCGTGAGGGTCGTCGCCTTCGGATCTTCGGAGCCCGGCATGACCTTCGCCAACAAGGGATCGCTCGTGAGGCCGGGCTGCAGGATGGTGCGGAAGCGCAGACCGAGGATCGCCACGTCGCCGATGAACCACTTGCCGTCGCGCTCCAACAGGCTGGTCTTCTCCTCCGCCGTCGGGTTCACGATCTCGCGGTCGCTGAACTGCAGGAACGCCTCGAACGTCACCTGGTCGAGCGTCATCGCGCCGAGCTTCACTTGGCCGGAGCGGAGGAACGTGGCAGCCAGGATGAACTTTCCGTCGGTGCGGTCCAGGGCGAGGTTGTCGCCGAGTTTCTTCACCAGGTCATCGACGCCGAGCACGTTCTTCCCGAAGCTGTTCAGGAGCTTGCCGGAACCGGCGCCGAGATTCTTGAACGGCTGCGCCCACGGGTTCCAGAAGTCCATCAGGCCGGAACGGATGGCCTCGTCGACGGTGCCGTCCGCCTTCTTGGCCAGCTCCTTGGCGACGATGTTGAACGCCTCGTCCATGGCGGCGAGGGCCATGCCGATGCGCACGGCGACTCGAGCCGCGGTGTCGACGTTGAAGTCGTCTTTGTCGATGTCATCTGCCGACTCCTTCACCATCTTGGCGATTAGCTCAGTCTGCTTCTTGATCTTGTCGGCAATCGGTTTGACCAGGTCGACGGCGGCCTTAATGTCGTCCTTGAGCTTCTCGAAGGTCGGCTTTACGTCGCCGACGACGCCGAAGGTGACAATCGACTCGAGGAACGGCACCGTGTCCTTGAAGGAGGTGCCGCTCATGTCGCCGAGGCGTGAATTGGCGAAGGCTTCGATCCCGTTGAGGAATCCGGTTCCGATGTCCGTCATTGTGTCCCACTTTGTCTTCAGGAACAGAGCTGGCCTGCAACTATGGCCTGTTATCCCAACAGAGAAGTACTAAAGATCTACGATGTAGAAAATCTAAAAATCTGCACCATCCCCATTGAAACGAGCTTCCTTTTCACCCTGTGTATGCTCGCCGCCCCAAACAACCCAGCTGCCCAAGTAGTCGTCGTCATCCCATAGCCCCGAGTCCTGATCGTAAAGGGACAGACGAAGGCTGTTTTCAAAGGGGACGCCCGACACCTGGGTGAGCGGTTCTTGGGCGCCATCGTTCATACTCTGGGAGCCCCACACCTTCCGGCCACCGATTAGAAGATAGGACTCATCAGGGCCTGTCCAATCCTCAGTTCCGTGACATTGAATCAACTTCAGTTGAAGAGTCGGCATTTTGTCTCCATGGATTGCCAGCTGGGTGAGTAAGCTTGCTAGCGCGACACTGGCTACGGCTCAGTGAACCAATTGGAGCGTTACTGTGGCGTTACTGCGGGTCTGCTGCACCGATAGTGACATCTGATCTGGCTTGCCGGAAGGCTGGCCTGGAAGGATGCTGGCCATGCCGTGCGAAATGTATCTGGTGATCTGGTCCAGTCCATCTGCGTGGTGTAGCAGGGTTGTTGCGTGATTTTTGGGATGGGTTGGGCGCTGAGCGCCAGTTCGGGGTTGGAGTCCTCCTCTTTGGTGGTGGCTGCGGGCGTGGTCCCGGCGGCTTGTGATTGTTGGATGAGCTCGAGGCTGAGGTAGCGGCGGGCTTCGATCCATTCGTCGTGTTGTTCGGCCGGGACGGCGCCGACGAGCCGGATCAGCGCGGTGCGGTCGGGGAAGATCCCGACGACGTCGGTGCGGCGGCGGATTTCCCGGTTGAGGCGTTCCTGCGGGTTGTTGGACCAGATCTGGCGCCAGAGGCCTTTCGGGAGGGGCGTGAAGGCGAGGGTGTCCTCGCGGGCGGCTTCGAGGTGGTCCGCGACGCGGGGCAGCTTTTCGGCCAGGGCATCGAGCACGCGTTCGAACTGGGCGTGGACGCCGGCGGCGTCGGGCTGGTCGTAGACCGAGTGGAACAGGGTTTACACCCACGGCCAGGAGCTCTTGGGCGGCACCGCACCCCCCAACAGCTTTCACTCCAGCAAAAAAGAAGCCCAGCCGGATGGCGCCGAAGCTGCCTGGAACCGAGGTAGACCCTTTGCGATCCGCGTCCCACTCCCGGCCAGGTCCGATAGCGGGAGTGTTCGTCGAGTACATTCAGTGAGTCTCTGAGTAACGGTGGATCCGGGGTTGTCGTGCGGTCTGTCTATGGTGCGGGGAAGGTGATCTCGGTCCAGAGGTTGTCGGGGCCGACGTGGACCCTGGCGTCAGCGACCGGGGCATCAGCCCTGATGATGTGGGCATTCATGGTGGTGAATGCGGAGAGAAGATTCCCGTTCGGGATGTCTCCCCACTGCTCGACGTGCCCGTAGGGGAGCATTGCGTAGATTCCGTGATTGCCGACGGCGTTAGCGACGTAGTCGCGTGGTGTGGCGTTGTGGGAGCCGTGGTGACCGATCTTGTAGAAGGCAGGGTTTGATACGAGAGCGCGGGCTGCGGGGTCTTGCAGGACATGGTCCCAGGCGCCTTGTTGCGAGTCGCCCACAAAGACGAGTCTGGTGCCATCGACGTCCAGAACGAAGTAGATGCTGGTGTTGTTCACGGAGCGCTCAAGGATCGATGCCGCTGCCAGAAGTTCGCTCGAGTCGTCAAGGAGTGCCGGGAGGTTCAACGTTCCCAGGGAGCT
This sequence comes from Arthrobacter sp. SO3, assembly GCF_020532825.1. Classification (GTDB taxonomy): domain Bacteria; phylum Actinomycetota; class Actinomycetes; order Actinomycetales; family Micrococcaceae; genus Arthrobacter. The sequence goes on along the minus strand of NZ_MQTS01000088.1, from coordinate 11,550 downwards.
GAGGAGTTCGATTCCGATGTCGTGACTGACCTCCTCGGGCGTGACACTGTAGATCTCGTCGAAGATGGGCTTAGCTGGCGTCTGGTCGTCAGCGGTTTCAGTCGCGGGTCCGGCGTCCAGAGCCTGTTGCATGGCTAGCCATCGGGCGGACGCGGGAGGGTTCATAAGTTTGAGCTGATCTGGGTCACGTGAGGGTCCGAGGACATGCACGGTGACGTCTGGCAGTGACGTTCGGATGATGTTGAGCTCGGCGAGCCTGTCCGGGAGGTACCGGACTGTCGGGACGTTGAGGAAATGTTTGCCGTTGTGTCCGAGCAGTCGGTCCATGGCGTCCTCGTTGCCGAGCGAGTTCAGTGCCAGGGTGCTGGCAATCCCGAGAGCCAGGGTTCGTGCTTCGTCGTTCAGCGCAGCGGGCGCACGACCGATCAGGGTGTTCAGACTGTTGGCTGCGCGGACGAGCCCGTTCTTCAGTTTTTTGGCGTCGTCATCGGAATCGTCTTCGACGAACGAGACCCAGACTTCGCCCACTTGGACCTTGTCCCAGTCGTCGTAGGCGAATCCGGTGATGTGGTCGGCGTGGTGGTGAGTTGCCACGACGACGTCCAGGGTGGGTGGTGTTCCCGGTTCGGCCGCGTCGGTGAGGTCGGAGATGATCGCCTTGACGACGTCGAGGAGGGGCCGGGCCCTGCCCTGGCTGTGGACGCCGCAGTCCACCAGCATCCGCCAGTCCTGATCGTCCTGTTTGACGGTGATCAGGAAGGAGTCGCCGAAGCCGACGTCATACATGCGGACCGTGGCGGAGGATGCGGGCATGTTCAGGCTCCGTCCTGGCCGGCGTGCAGGCGGGCAAAGGAAAGCCGGAGAGTTGCGGGTTCGACGGTCCAGGCCGAGAGGGCATCCATGTCTTCAACATCGCCCATCCAGTCACGGATCGCGCCCAGCCGTTCGGTGCCGGCCTTGTCGAACCCGAGGGCGCATTCTTTGAGGTCCCCGGACAGGTCCTCGAGTTTCGTGCGGTCCGAGAGTGGCAACGGTTTGGTCACGAGGAATTCGACCCGGCCATCCACCCGGGCGATGAGGGTTGTGCCGGCGCGAATTGCTGCTCGCTGCCTCCGCGGGATCTGCGCCCCTGTCTCGTCGGTCCGCTGATCTTCCAAGTCATCGCGGCGTTGGGCGAACTGGATGACGATGATCGGCCGGGGTTGCCCGTCGGAGCCCCGGAGGTAGAGCGCTTGGGCGCTGACCATCTCGATTTTCCCCGCGCCCTTGTCCAGGCCAAGTTCGTAGGCATGCTCCGCGCCCCAGCCGTGAATGAGTTCCCGAAGACGTCTGCCATTGGGGTGTGAGGTCAACCGGGCACGCCCCGTCCCTCCACTGACCGCCGGAGCAGGGGCTGCGTCCCGGGAGGCAGGAGCGGTGTCCAGATCGTCAGCGAAGGGAACCGTGCTGACAGGGTCAAGATCGAGGGTTGCTGCCAGGAACAGCGGTGCTAAGTCGATGCCGTATGTTTCACCGCTCAGGTCAAGATCCACTGGCGGTTTGGGCCAGAGCAGGGCCTCGTCGGCGAGGGAGGTCACTCCGGGCGGATAGATGCCGCGACGACGGAATGCCTCGACAAGAACTGCCCTCAGTTGTCCGTCATCATCGGGGTAGAGTCCGTGGTCGGCGGTGACGATCGCCCGGACGACATCACCGAAGGTCACGTCGACGACGGGGAGGTATGCGAACGCCCGGAGCACCATTTCCAGGAGCCGGTCGGCGTTCGCCGCCGCCGCCGCGGTGACGCGTTTGACCAGATCTGTCGGGAGGGCCCCGGGCGGGAGGACGCCAGTGCCTGCGCTGGCGATGCGTCGGAGATCGGCGATCTGCGACTTGTACGTGTCAATGAAGGCATCAAAGACGGCGGCGACGAAGCATGAACCGCGGTCGTGTGGTTCAACGGCTTTCAGGAACGCGTCCGGGGTGCGGGGGGATCCGATCGCGGACCTCAGCGCTGCGCCCCGGCCGGTGGACTGGCCGAACTCGATGGCGAGATCCAGGAGTGCCGACCCCTCCTCAAGTGTCCCCTGCGATGTCGCTACGGCATCGGTGACGACTTCGGGGAAGCTGAAGTGGTTGAACAGCGCGACGAGGTCGGCGATTGCTTCATGCCATGCGAGCACGTCAGGGTGAGTGGGTTCGGAAAAGTACGGGCGCATACGCTGCACGATGGCGTGTGTGACTTCATGGGCGATCACGTCAACAGACAGGCAGGTGAACATCATCTGCCCCGGCAGGTTGGGACCAGGGTCCCTTGAGTCGGAACGGAAGTAGCCGAAGAGGACGGCCCGCCGATCTTTGTCGAAGTAGGCGTTTCGTCCCTCGAACGCGTGCGGGACGATGCGGAGTTTGTCATCGCCCCGCCAGCGGAAGCGGAAGCCGCCAAAGCGTTCGAAGCGTTCGATCACGCTCATGGCGACGGCGTAAACAACTTGCTGGTGGGTCCTGGGATCACTTTCGGCCGGCCGCATACCCCTTTGAGCGAGGATCGCAGCGTCGTTCAGGTCAACGGGCAAATACCAGAGGTCGCGGGCCACGTCGTAATCGACGACCTTCAAGAGCCGGCCGGATGGCCCGGGCCTGAGATCTGTTTCGAACGCGATGTCTATGGTGAGAAACCTGCCCGACAGACGGGTCGACATCGGATCGAACGCATACGCACGAAGCATTCGCCGGGCCGGCAACACGGGCTCGGGCCGGTCCCTTTTCGCGGCAGTCATTGGTCAGGTCCAGCAGGCGCAGGTACCCGTGGCTGCTCATCCCAGTCCGGATCTACCCAGACCACATCGGCCGGTGCTTTGAATGTTGGATCGGCCAAAGCCCTGGTCCTCACGCTTGCGTGGACAGAGGCACCGGCGGGGATCCTCCTGGTGCGCGTCCCGAGGAGAACCCATGCCCAGCCGCGGCCATGAAGCTCCGCGGCAGCATCGGCAGCGGTGACCGCGCTGGCGGCAACGACGGCACGGGATCGAACCAGCAAACCCTCCGCGATGCCACCCTCGATGATCCACTTCAAAGCGATTCTCGACAGCCGAGGCGAAGGAGCGGTCGTCCCCGGGCGGGTTACCTGGCCGGCGGGTGGAGGGTCGACGAAGGTTCCTCCGACATCACTGTGGACACCGGCGAACCACACCTCTTCCAGGGTTCCGTCCGTGCGGGCGTCGACCAGGTACTCCTTAAAGGGCGCCCGTTGCTCATCAATCGACACTGCGTGGCGGATCCGAACGGCGTTGGGGAGTTCGCGGGTAAACGGCCAGCGGATTTCCCATCGAAGGAACCCGGCGGCCTTGACGGTATCCCATACGCCCAGATATTTCACTTGCACCGTCGATTTGCCGTCGACGTGCCTTGCGAACACTTCTGAAGTGAGGTGGACTTCGTCCCAGTCGATCCTCGCTTCACCGCCGCGGCGGGCATAGGAGGCGACCACATAGGGAACGAGATTCTCCGAACCTGGACGCAACACACCGATGGCGCGAAGAAGGCCCACGAGGGCACGAGCCGTGTAGGCGCCACGGCTGAAACCGAAAATGAAAACCTGATCCCCGGGTGCCCAGTTCTGCACCAGCCACGTGTAGGCCTCTCCCAGGTTCTGCCGCAAGCCCCACCCGAAGGCGAGACCGCCGATCCGCGAGATCGATCTCGCAAGAGGAGTCCACGCGCCGGCCGAGGCGAATGTGCCGACCCCCGGATCGTAGTAAGCGATCTGTTTGGTCGGATCGGAATGATCGAGGAGCTCGTACAGCAACACGACATTGGTGTTGCCCTTGGCTCGCAACTGCGCCCCGGACCCATCCAGACACACCACCAGATTCCGGGACATCAGACACCTCCCCATCTAGCACCGGCAACACCTCAAGCCGATCATCCCCCTAGAGAGCGGCCAAGGGAAGATGAAGCTACAAGACGTGGACCAGCACAGAGCTCTTCCATACGCGGCAAGATGCGACCAGACTCCGTGGTGGAGCTGTGGCTTGGCCATCTGATCCTCAATGGGCTGCCGCGGCACGATGTTTCGTGAAGGCCAGCGGGCCGATGGTTTCCGGATCGGCATGTAGGTCAAACTGTGCTTCGTGGCCCGCGCTGAGGAATAGGTACGTCGCTTCGGGCTGGCGTGGCCCGGTGGTCAGGTAGACCGTCCGGTATCCGCGCCAGGCAGCGAGGGTCTCGAGTTCCGCCAGAATGAAACGGGCAAGGCCACGTCGGCGGTGCGCACAGTGGGCCCAGATCCGCTTGAACCCGGCCGCGTCCGGCCCGTATCGGCGGGACCCCCGCCGGAAATGGACGCGCCGTTTTCCTGCACGATCAGCAGGCCACCATCCGGGCCAGCGAATTCCCCGGCCGGCAACGGTTGAGCTTCTCGACGGCGGCTCCGCGGCCGAAAGGGTCTGTGTAGCGGGTGTCGTAGTCAATGACGAGCTCGTCAATGAGCGGGCGAACGGGATCGTCCATGGCAGGTCCAGCACTGTCAGCGTCGACGGGCGCAAGGCCGCAAGGGCGCAGGAGCCGGGACGATTGGTTGGTTCATTTCAGCCCTTCCCTGGCCGGCGTCTGGGGCCGGTCCCCGCGCGCGTTGCTGAACGTGCTGCTGCAGCTGGGCCCAGCCGACACGGTGTTCGCAGCTGCCGGGGAAATGACCGAAGAGCGGGCAGAGGATCTCAACGTAAAAGGCTCGAAGCTGCACAGCAGGACGCGTGTCCGGCTCATGATTCCTTCCCTGAGCGCCTTGGCCGATGGCGCAAAGCCTCGCCGGCGGACCGCGCAGGCATCCAGCTCTCCGGCCCGAAAGCCGTCCAGGTCCGACTCAAGGGGCAAGGGGCGGTGCAGAATGCGCTTGAAAGCCTGGTCGCCGGAACCGACGAATTCCAGGGCAAGGCCGAGATCACTGTCGGGACCGAGGCGCCGGGAAAGTACAAAGGGGCCTCGGCCTTGACCTTCAGCGCTCGAGGGGAAGTCGTTGGCGTCGTTGGCGGGCGTTACCAGGAGGAAGAGTCCGGGCTGTTCGGCGCCGTGCTCGAAGGTGGCCTGAAGACTGTTGACCTGAGTATTCGCCGAAGCACCTTCGGTGAGAACGCACTGTACTCGACGGTCGAGATCGCCGGCGCCTGAGCGTGAGCGGGATCCTCGGCCGTCATCTGACTCGCAGATGAATGCCGCCCTGCACGAATATTGTTCCATTTCCCGGGCCCCTCGCGGCGGCCCTGGTCGGGTTCATCCGGCCCATCCGCCCCGTGGTCGTACGAGCGGTGAGCAGGAAGAACCACCGCTAAAGCTGCGGCCCACAAGACGGGGGCAGCAGAAAGGCCCCGTCAGCATCAGCCGGCGGGGCCATCTTCTTTAGGCATAGACGGTTTTCTCGACCTTCCACTGCATCAGCCGCGGATAGACCCAGAAGCTGTAGATGCCAAGGGTGATGATGCACAGCAGGAGCCATTTGAACCACAGCCCGAAGATGCCCCAGCCGGTCCCGACGAACTGCAGCTGCCGGCCCAGGAGGTAGGTGTTCTTGGCCCGCCAGCGTTCGACGAGGACGACGGCGAACGGGTAGCAGATCCCCAGGGTGAAGACCGTGATGAGGACACCGAGGATCTGGGTGCCGAACCATGACCCGGCGCCGCCGCGGAACTGGTAGATCTGAACGCCGGGAACACTTCCACCGGGAACCGCCAGGGCGGCAGGAGCCTGGACCGCCATGGGCACCTGCCCATAAGCCGCCGGCGGCTGCCCGTAGGTCGGCGCGTGCTCGTTGTTGATAGTCAAGGAATCCCCCAATGTGTGATGCGACGTTTGAACAGTAGGACTGTAAAGCACCAAAGGGTCCAGGCCCTGAACGCCGGCGGATGATTTCCCGCGGTGGACGCACCAGGCCATCTTGCCGGTGACCCGCGCCGCACGCATCAGGGCCATGGCGACCCTTCGCGATGAAGCACTAAACCCGGCCTCCCTGCATTGGGCGACCGGGTTTGTCTAAGCCCCGGTCAGGTCTCCTCGGTGAGGTCCACGATGTTGGAGCCGGCATTCTTCTTGACGGACTCGACGCCGCCCAGGGCACCCGCGTTGGTCTTGTAGCTCACCGAGGAGGCGATCGTCTCACCGTTAGCGGCCTTGAGTCGGAACCGGAATCCGCCGGATTTGTCTGGATCGCCGACTCCGGAGCGATGGCCGGCGCAACCGGCGTTGACGGCGGCGCCGTCGTGGAAGTCTTCGCCACCCCCGCCGACGCCCAGACCCGGTCCGAGTACATCCAGGGTGTCCTCAAGACGATGGGCCCGGCCGCCGGCACCGAGTGGCACCACCTGGACGGCGCGACCCTCCTGCGCGTCAGCGGCAAGCTCAACCCGAGCGTGAACGACCAGTACACCGCCGCGTTCGGCAAGTAACCGGCATGGAAAAGCCCAGCCGCCCATCACGGGTGCCGGGCTTTTCCTTTTGCCAGGACAGTACGGTCAGGAGCCTTCAGTGAGGTCTACGACCTCGCCGGAGGCTCCTGACGGATTCGATTCCGTTCAACGCGCTGGCCTTCGTCTTGTAGCTCTCGGACGTCGCGATCGGCTCACCGTTGCCTGCCTTGAGCCGGAACCGGAACCCGCCGGCCTTGTCCTTGTAGACCTCGAACTTGCCTGCCATTGACTGCTCCTTCGGTTGATCTGCCGGCCTCGGGGCCGCTGAGCCACAGACTACCGGCGGGCCCGGTGAGCCGCGCGGAACGCGCCGTACACATGGGGTCCATTACCTCCCTTCGCGGTGAAGCACGAAACCCTGAAACTTCGCCCGAGCGCCTGCACGAGCTGGCGCACCTGGCCGGGGACCGCGCACAGCACGACTCGGACGCCGCCTGGTGCCGCGAGTATGTGGCCGCCAACCCGAATGTTGCCCTGGCGACCCTGCAGGAGCTCGCGACGGACATGGACGACGTCATGGGCCGCCGGACAGACGCATCCAACTCGGTACTGGATGACCAGGGCCCCTGGTCATCCAGGACCCGTTTCCGGCCTTGAGACGATGATCTGGTGAGAAGGCCTGGCGCAGGTCTATCAGAAATTTCCGCGAGCGTAGGTGACGACGCCGGATGCGGGGTCGTCTGACGCAAGCACGGACGCTGGAACCTCGGCGGGCTGCGGCCCAGCTCCCGGATTGTGTACTGGGATCGAGTAGTCTCTGTAGTCCCCTACGCCGGTTAAACTTGTGTAGTAGAAAGTGCTACCGTCCTCGGAAAGCCAAACATGCTTGCTTGTTTCTGCCGTGGTTCCCGGCGGTGATATTGGGGAGCACACCGGGTTCGGCTCAGCTGTGACTAAGTCGGCCTTGTGCCCGTCTGTGAAGACTACATGGCTTGAATCCGCCCAACCAAGGACGGCCCCCATGTATTGATCCAAGCATTTCGCCGTCCAGCCCGAATTGGCGGGCGAGCCTGCGGGCCTGATCTTCCCGCCGTCTGCAACGTAGGCGCCGCCGGGGCTAACCAGGTTGTAGACGCGCCCGAGACCCGGCGTCGCAAGGACCATCTCCGGGTGCCCTGGAACTTGGCCCAGCATAGCCTGGGTGATGCTTGGCCCCGGAGTCGACTGCTGCGGGGATCTTAAGTCAACATACACGGACTTTAGTTCCCCGGCTGCCGTCGCCTGCTGGATCAATACGACATGGGATCCGAACGTGACCTTGTCAGTTGGATTGTCGGAGACGAATGTAGGGTTGTCTTCACTGGTTCCTGAGGGAATCACTTCCGGGCGAGACGAGGTGACGTCGGTGTACGTGCCCCTTGTCACGTCCACGACCGCCACGTGCATACTAGCTTCGCCCGGAGGCCTCCCTGCCGCTAGGTAAAGACTGAAATTAGGAGTCCACCGCAACGGTGTTTGGCAGGCTCCCTCCACTGACCAACCCGACATCACCTTCGACGGGCTGAAAGTCGCCACTGGAACGGGAGATGGCATTCCACTGCGATATTGCGAGATCGTGACTGTGCCTGACGCTTCGCTACACAATACGGCGCCGCCCCTGGGATCAACGGGGCCGCTGGCAGCTTGGCCGGCGCCAGCCGAGGCAGGGTCTGTGGTCGTCATCTGTGAGGGATTCGCCAGCGTTCCATCGCTAGCAGGTTGTGCACCGGATACCGAAGATTCTGCCCCTGGCTCGGAGGTACACGCGGTGAGGTTGCTCAACACGAGACAAAGGGCAACCAGCAAGCTCGCCGCTCTGATACCTCGCCCTGCTGTCCTTCGAATGAGTTGGACTTGCCAAAATGACATCAGCTGAACTCCTGCCGTTCGTGGCCGTTGCCCCGGCCCCGCGGCGCAATGCTACTGCTCGAGGAATCGTGGGACAAGGGGTGCACAAGGATTCGGGACAACGCCGCCTGGTTCGTGGGAGTCTCATGGCGTCGTTGGAACCATCAGCGAGCTTGGCCCCCGGTTTGGGCCGGCGGCGTGATTGCCCGCGACCAGCAGCGCGGGAAGCTTTCCCTGTCCTGCCCCACACATAGAGGCCACGGAACCGTTCCGCATCATCACGACCCTGCGAAGAGCTCGCCGCGCTGCGCGTTGACTCGATCATCAGCCCGCCGCGGATTCCCTCGGCTTCGCTGCGCAAGGGTGGGCCGACAGCATGGCCGGCGAAGGATCCTCCTCGCTCACCAACGACGGATGAGTACTACCGCGACTGGACCCCTGATCGCACCGGTATCGGCGTCAATCAGCACGGAACGTTCCATGCCGTCGACGTCTTCGTCCGCAACCGGCTGACCGACCCGCAACAGCCCCCGACCGCCACTCGGCCACCTAGAGCGACGCGCATCTTCTGCCCGCAGCACCTGAATAAGGTCCCCTAAGGCGCCGCCAGCCGCAAAATCAGCGAGAATTTAGCGTTTCTTTTGTCCGGCCAGGCTGAGCAAGTCGTCTTAGCCTCGAGATTTCATCGGGGGTGTTGCCGGGCCGCGTAATTAAAGCCTGAAGGGTGCCCTGACGTGGGAAAATGTAGTTACCACACAACATTTTTCATGACACATCAGGAGCACCCTGCAGGTGAGTTACTTTACCGGTTTTTACCCGTCTGTCCGTGTTGATTCTTCCGGGGATGGGGTGGTGTCTCAGGCTGGCGCATTCCGAGGGCGGCGACCCTGTGCTCGTCGACGGCCAGCCCTCCAACGGCACGGCGAACCGTTCGAAGATCCTCGGCACCGTCGACGGCACGGCCATCCAGGCCACTGATTTCCTGAAGATGAAGCCCGCGGAGCGGCGAGATCTCTACGCAGCGCACCAGGTGCTGTACGTCTATCACGACACCATCGACGCGACCGGTGACAAGGCGGTGTCCGAGCACCGCACGTTCAAGGCTGCAGCTGATGCGATCGATGAACTCGTCGACGTCGTGAAGAAGCTGGCGAGTGCGAACGCGACGAATATCTTCGTCACCGCGGACCACGGCTTCCTGTATCAAGAGTCGAAGCTGGCGCCCCAGTTCAATCTGACCGTGAAGCCGCAGGGCGATAAGGTCGTGGTCGAGAGTCGCCGTTATGTTCTCGGCCGCGGGTTGAAGGAAGACGATGCATTCCGCCGGTTCCTGCCCGAGCAGCTCGGGCTGTCGAGCGATTTGGAAGTGCAGATCCCAAACTCGATCTGCCGGATCGTAAAGCCGGGTGCCGGGTTCCAGTTCGTCCACGGGGGCGCTTCGCTGCAGGAGATCGTGGTGCCGGTCATCTCGATCAACAAGGGACGTTCCGACACCGTCGAGCCTGTGAACGTCGACATCCACCCGGAGTCCGACAAGATCACGACGGGTCAGATCGTGGTGAAGCTCTTCCAGCAGAGCGCTGTCGCCGATCAGCGCACGGCGAGGAAGCTGCGTGCGGGGCTCTTCTTCGGTGATCAGCTGATCTCCAACGAAGCTGAGCTGCTTTTCGATGCCGAGAGCGCCGAGGGGCGTGATCGGTTCCAGACTGTCCGTCTGCTGCTGAGCAAGGACGCGGATGAGGCTAATAATCAGATCGTTGAGTTCCGGCTTTCCGAGCCTATTGGTGAAACCGGCGAGTGGAAGAAGTACAAGAGCGTGCCCTACAGGCTCAAGCGCTCCTTTACCACGGACTTCGACTTCTAAGGAGCACTCTTGAGCGAGAACATCGACCTAACCCAGGTAGCGCCCGTCGAGGAAGCCGACGACGCCGAAACCTCCGAGGGTGGCGCGCCGAGCGAGTTAGATCGAAAGATCAACGAACACTTCGCCGGGGCCGTCGTTCGGAAAGACCTCGTCAAGGCGGTCAAGGGCAATGCGATCGTGCCCTCGTACGTGCTGGAGTATCTGCTCGGCCAGTACGCAGCATCCGACAACGAGGCTACGATCCAGGCGGGCATTGACAAGGTACGTGACATCCTCGCCAAGCACTACGTGCACCGTAACGAGTCGGAGCTGGTGAAATCGAAGATCAACGAGCGCGGGCGTTACCGGATAATCGACAAGGTCAGCGTCACCCTTAACGAGAAGGACGACGTCTACCACGCCACGTTCGCGAACCTCGGCATCAGCAGCGTGGTAGTGGATTCGGCCACCGTAAACGCCCACCAGAAGCTGCTTGTCGGAGGCGTGTGGTGCCTGTGCGACGTCGAGTACTTCCACGCTGAGGATGCGCGCGTCTCACCGTGGATCCTTGGTTCCATCAAACCGATCCAGATGTCGAACTTCGACTACGAGGGGTATCTCGAAGCGCGCGCGAAGTTCACGACGGTTGAGTGGATTGACCTGCTGATCCAGTCGATCGGATTTGACCCAGACAAGTTTGGGCGCCGCGGCAAACTGCTGCAGTTGGTGCGTCTGATCCCGTTCGTGGAGCGCAACTACAACCTCGTTGAGCTGGGCCCCAAGGGCACCGGCAAGTCGCATATCTACTCGGAGTTCTCGCCGCACGGCATGCTCATCTCGGGTGGAGAGGTGACCGTACCAAAGCTGTTCGTGAACAACGCGAACGGTCGCCTCGGCCCCCGTCGGGTATTGGGACGTCGTCGCTTTCGATGAGTTTGCCGGCAAGAAGAAGCGTACGGACAAGGCGCTGGTCGACATCATGAAGAACTACATGGCGAACAAGTCGTTCTCCCGGGGTGTGGAGACGCTTGGCGCTGAGGCATCAATGGTTTTCGTCGGCAATACCTCGCACACCTTGCCATACATGCTCAAGCACTCCGACCTCTTCGACGAACTGCCCGAGAGCTATCACGACCCCGCTTTCCTTGACCGGTTGCACTTCTATATCCCCGGCTGGGAAGTAGACACGATCCGCAGCGAGATGTTCTCCGCCGGATACGGATTCGTCGTCGACTATATTGCCGAAGTCCTAAGGTCGATGCGAAATCTCGACTACTCCGACCGGTACCAGCATTACTTCACGCTCGGACCCTACATCTCGACACGCGATCGCGATGGCATCCACAAGACCTTCTCAGGACTGGCGAGTAGCGCTTGATGGTAGCGCGAGTCTGGACAGTTGGTAGCACGATTCCGGGAACACGGTAGCGCCCGCCCTGG
>NZ_MQTS01000087.1 GCF_020532825.1 Arthrobacter sp. SO3 | reverse complement strand
TCGGCTCCGACAGGACCGGCTGGGGGGTGTGCTCGCCGGTTTCGAAGGCCTGCGGCGGGATAGACTCGTGCCCCTGGGTCTCCTGGAACTTCTCCCGGGCCCTGATCTCTTTGCGGGTCAGCGGTCGGCCGGCGCCGCCGAAAGCCTCACCGGAGGGGTCGTCACTGTTGACCGGGCTCACTGTCGCCTTCCATTTTGGGCAGAATGCCTCGTGCAGAATGTGTGTCTAGTGCCGGGCCGGCCTGAGCGCCATCCCCGGTTGGCCCCGGTGCGGACTCCGCGTAAACGCGGCTTCCGACCTCCGTCCCCTTGGCCTTTTGCATATCAATCGCATGTTGCAGGATACCTGCCGCCGCAACCTGATCAACTACCTTACGGTGATTTCGGCTGCTCATGCCAGCTTCGTGCAGGTTCCGGTGGGCAGTGACAGAGCTCAGCCGCTCATCGACCAGCCGCACCGGCGCCCCGGAACCGCACTCCCCCAGTTTACCCGCCAGTAGCTTCGCGTAGTCAGTGGCCATCCGGGCCGAGGCATGTTCCTCGCCCTTCATCGTGCGCGGCAGGCCGACAAAGACCTCGACCACACCGAGTTCCACGGCCAGGGCCGCGAGGACCCGCACGTCGGTGTTCTTTTTCACGTTGCGGTCCAGGGTGCGCAGGGGCGTGGCCAGGATGCCATCGGGGTCACAGACCGCCACGCCCACCCTGACGGTGCCGACGTCCACCCCAAGTTTCACGCCCCTGGGGTAGTCGCCGGGCACGGCAGCTTCGTTCATGGAGAGTCCGTTATCGCCGGGTAATGGCGTCCACGACGGCGGCGAGGGCCGCGCCGACCTTGCCGGCATCCGTGCCGCCACCCTGGGCGACGTCATCCTTGCCTCCGCCGCCGCCACCGAGGATTCCGGCGGCGAGGCGCACCAGGGCGCCGGCCTTGACGCCGGCCGCGCGGGCGGCTTCGTTGGTGGCGATCAGGATGACCGGGCGGTCGTTGCTGACGCCGGCGACCGCAACCGCGGCCGGCTCGGAGCCGAGGCGGGTCCGCAGGTCCAGGGCCAGGCCGCGAAGGTCGTCCGCGCCGCTGACTTGTCCGGCGTCGTGCGCGATGACCTTGACGCCGGCGGCATCCTGGGCGGTGCCGACGAGCTGCGCGGCAGCTGCCGTCAGCTGCTCCCTGCGCAGGCGCTCGAGTTCCTTCTCGGCAGTCTTGAGTTTGGTCAGGGTGGTGGCGATCCGGTCCGCGAGGAGGCCGGAGGGAACCTTGAGCATTTCGGTGAGTTCGGTGACGAGGGCGCGCTCGGCCGCGAGGTGCCGGAACGCGTCCATGCCGACGAAGGCCTCGACCCGGCGGTTTCCTGATCCGACGGACTGTTCCCCGAGCAGGGACAGGCTGCCGATCAGCGAGGTGTTCTCGACGTGGGTTCCGCCGCAGAGTTCGCGGGACCAGGCGCCGTCGATTTCCACAACACGGACTTCATTGCCGTAGTTCTCGCCGAAGAGCGCCATGGCTCCGAGGGCCTTGGCCTCGGCGAGGCCCATGATCCTGGTCGCCACCCGGTAGTTGTTGCGGATGGCGATGTTGGAGACTTCCTCGATCTCAGAGCGTGTGGCCGGGCTCAGGCCCTCGCCCCACGCGAAGTCGAACCGCAGGTAGCCGGCCTTGTTGAAGGAGCCGCGCTGCAGCGCTTCCGGGCCGAGGATCTGGTGCAGGGCCGCGTGCACGATGTGCGTGCCGGTGTGGGCCTGCTCTGCGGCGTGCCGGCGTTCCCGGTCCACGGCGGCCTGGACGAGGGAGTCGGCACCGATTTCGCCCTCGCGGACGATTGCCTTATGCACGCTCAGGCCCTTGATGGGGCGCTGGACGTCGAGTACCTCGACGACGAAACCGTCGCCGGTGATCAGCCCGGTGTCGGCTGCCTGGCCGCCGGCTTCGGCATAGAACGGAGTCTCGGCAAGGACCAGTTCGATTTCCTCACCCGTGGAGGCCTGGGAGACCTTGCGGCCGCCGGCGAGGATGCCGCGGACCTTGGACTCGCCGCTGAGTTCGGTGTAGCCAGTGAAAACGGTTTCTCCGGCGGAAAGCAGTTCCTGGAAGGCGCTGAGGTCCGCGTGGGAGCCCTTCTTGCCCTTGGCATCGGCCTGGGCGCGCTGGCGCTGTTCCAGCATGAGCTTGCGGAACTCGGGCTCATCGACCTTCAGTCCGGCCTCTTCGGCCATTTCAAGCGTGAGGTCGATCGGGAAGCCGTAGGTGTCATGCAGGGCGAATGCGTCCGCGCCGGAGAGCGGCCGTCCGGCGGCCTGGGACTCCTTGACGGCGTCCTCGAGGCGGGCCGTGCCGGAGGCGATGGTGCGCAGGAACGCCTTCTCCTCGGCGTACGCGATCCGGCTGATCCGGTCGAAGTCCGTCTCCACGATCGGGTAGACGCCCTTCATGGCGTCGCGGGAGGCCGGAAGCAGTTCCGGCAGGCAGGCCTTCTCGACGCCGAGCAGGCGCATCGAGCGCACGGCCCGGCGGATGAGGCGGCGCAGCACGTAGCCGCGGCCCTCGTTGGAGGGGGTGACGCCGTCGGCGATCAGCATGAGGGAGGAGCGGATGTGGTCCGCGACGACGCGCATCCGGACGTCGTCGGTGTGGTGCGGGTCCTCGGCGGATTCGGCGGAGGTGTATTCCCGGCCGGACAGGGCCGCAGCCCGGTCGATGACGGGACGGACCTGGTCCGTTTCGTACATGTTCTCCACGCCCTGCAGGATCATCGCGAGGCGTTCCATGCCGAGGCCGGTGTCGATGTTCTTCTTGGGCAGTTCACCAGTGATGTCGAAGTCGACCTTGGAGCGGACATTGTCGATCTGGTACTGCATGAAGACCAGGTTCCAGATTTCGACGTAGCGGTTCTCGTCGGCGATCGGACCGCCCTCGACGCCGTAGGCGGGGCCGCGGTCGTAGTAGATCTCGGAGCAGGGGCCTGCGGGGCCGGGCTGGCCGGTGGACCAGTAGTTGTCGGCCTTGCCCATCCGCTGGATCCGCCCGGCAGGCATACCCGTATTCTTGAGCCAGAGCTGCTCAGCCTCGTCGTCCTCTTCGTAGACGGTGACCCAGAGGTGCTCAGGCGGAAGTCCGTAGCCGCCGTCGTCCACGCTCGTGGTGAGCAGTTCCCAGGCGAACTTGATGGCGTCTTCCTTGAAGTAGTCGCCGAAGGAGAAGTTCCCGCACATCTGGAAGAAGGTGCCGTGGCGGGCCGTCTTGCCGACTTCCTCGATGTCGCCGGTCCGGATGCATTTCTGCACGCTGGTGGCGCGTTTGTAAGGTGCTTCCTCACGGGCCGTCAGGTACGGGATGAACGGGACCATGCCGGCGACGGTGAACAGCAGGGACGGGTCGCTGGAGACCAGCGAGGCGGAGGGAACCGCCGTGTGGCCCTTACTGACAAAAAAGTCGATCCAGCGCTTGGTGATCTCCTGCGACTTCATGAGCTGATTACATACCCTTCAATATTCACTGCGTTCGTGGTTCGCGCGCGTGGTCCGCGGAACGGTCTGGTCCGGCCGTCGGCCGTTCCGGCAGCCCCTTTTGCGGGTGCCGCCTTCTTTCTCATTCTCTCCCGGCTAGCGCCGGACTGCATCCCGGCCGGCGGAGCCGTTGCCGATGGCCTTCTCCAGGCCGGCGTCGATGCCAAGGGCAGAGCGGAGTTCAGTCTCCCGCTCGCTCATGCCCTCGCGGACCGCGTCGGCGAAGTCGTACAGGCCGTCGGCGAGCCGGCCCACCGCACGGTTGAGGCCCTCGGGGCCAAGATTGGACTGCGCTTCAGTGATCTTGCGGAACGCGATGACGCCGATGGCGACGCCGATTCCCATCCAGATGATTCTGTTCATGTCAGGTTCTCCAGCTGGGGTTAGCGGCTGCGGCGGCCGGTGGCGGGCTTCTTGCGGGCGGTGAAGGCCGAGCGCACGCCGTAGCTGAAGGAGGCTACCTTAATCAGCGGCGAACCCACGGTGGCGGCCACGAGCGAGGACAGCGCCGAGATGTTGGCGGAAGCGTCGGAGACGTTGTTCGCGATGCCGTCGACCTTCTTCAGCTGCTCATTGGTGGTGGAGACGGTGGCGGTGACTTCGTCCATAAGTGGTGTGGCGCCGTCGCTGATCGAACGGATCGAGGTCCGCACTTCGTCGAACACTCCCCCGAGTTTCAGAATCGGCACGGCCAGCAGCAGGACGAGCAGTGCAAACACTCCGGCCGCGATCAGGCCGGCAATATCGCCACCAGTCATAGTCGTTCATCTCCTTGTTGCGTTGTGTCCCTGCGGGCGCCACCGGCTGACGCAGCCGGCAACCGCAGAAGTCCCCCAAGTACCTTACATACAAAGAAGCCCGCGGCGCGTGCCACGGGCTTCTTTGTAAGGTGTCGCGTTGGATCTAGCGTGCGTAGAATTCCACGACGAGCTGCTCTTCGCAGGTCACGGGGACCTCGGAGCGCTTCGGGCGACGGACCAGGCGTGCCTGCAGGGCGTCAAGCTTGACGTCCAGGTATGCCGGAACCATCGGCAGGACGTCGCGGTGCGCGCCGGCTGCTGCAACCTGGAACGGAGGCATGGTCTCGCTGCGGCTGTGAACGTGGACCAGCTGGCCCTCAGAGACGCGGAAGGACGGGCGGTCAACGCGGATGCCGTCGACCAGGATGTGGCGGTGCACAACCAGCTGGCGGGCCTGGGCGATGGTGCGGGCGAAGCCTGCACGCAGCACGAGGGCGTCGAGACGCATTTCGAGCAGTTCGATCAGGTTTTCACCGGTCAGGCCCTTGGTGCGGCGTGCTTCTTCGAAGGCACGCGTCATCTGGGCTTCGCGGATGCCGTACTGGGCGCGCAGACGCTGCTTTTCGCGCAGACGTACGGCGTAGTCGGAGTCCTGCTTCTTGCGGGCACGGCCATGCTCACCGGGGCCGTACGGGCGGCGCTCCATGTACTTGGCGGCCTTGGGGGTCAGAGCGATACCGAGTGCACGCGAAAGGCGTGCGGTCCGGCGAGCACGAGTGTTGTTAGCCACTTGTGTCCTTCCAATATCTGCGGTGTGTCAGTGTTACTGGCCTCCATCATGGAGAGCATCGGCCAACCGCTGCCTTTTGCTACTGGGCACAGGGCAAACCCATCTCAACAGCATCAAATGCTGACATCAGGTGGATTGTGCGTCTGTGCCTTGCCAGACAACGAATAACCTTACCATGTCGGGGCCGGCGGCCCGTCAGGTCCTGGCGTGCATGCCCTTGCTGCTGCGCCGCCCGAAGGATGCCGCACCGAGAAATTCCACGGCCACGAACGCGTCAGGCCCGACGACCCGTTCATCATGGCCGGGCGGGATCGCGTAGGTATCGTTGGCGCGGATCGTGGAGCGCAGCCCCGCGGAGGATTCGACTTCCATCTCCCCCGAGATGCAGAACCCGAGATGGTGGTGCTGGCACAGTTCGGTCTGCTCGAAGGGTCTGATGGACTCGGACCACCGCCAGCCCGGGCCAAGGATCATCTTGGCCACCGAGTAGTCGTTCACGGTGACAAGGTCGAATTCGGCGTTGTCCGGGCAGCGTTTCCGGTCCGGTACGTCGAAAGACTTGACTGCCAGGGCGGTGACGAAATTTACGGACATGGGAGACGACCTTGGAATGTGGGCGAAGCAGCCCGGTGTGGAACCTGGCTACTGGGGTGCCGGCCGCCGACCGGTGGTCCGGGAAGCGAAGATCCGGCAAAGTGTGCCGCTGTCCCTTGTCATGGCGGACACGTTCAGCAGGTCCTTGCTGACTTAAGTCCACGTTAGACCTCACGGACACGAAGTCAACGTCCACTTTCCCGGCCCGCAGCTTACTTGCCCCGGATGATCCTGCGCAGCCGTTCCAGCCGGGTGGAGATGTCCCGTTCGGCGCCGTTGGCGGTCGGTTCGTAGTAATTGCGTCCCACCAGGTCGTCGGGCGGGTACTGCTGGGTGGCCACGGAGTGCGGCGCGTCGTGGGCGTATTTGTAGCCCTGCCCGTGCCCCAGCTGCTTGGATCCCGGGTAGTGGGCGTCGCGCAGGTGGGCGGGGATGCCGTTGCCGAGGCCGGCGCGGACGTCGGCGATCGCCTGGTTGATCCCGAGGTAGGCGGCGTTTGATTTGGGCGCGGTGGCGAGGTGGACCACGGCCTCGGCCAGGATGATGCGTCCTTCGGGCATGCCGATCAGCTGGACCGCCTGGGCGGCGGCGACGGCGGTCTGCAGCGCCGTCGGGTCCGCCATGCCAATGTCCTCCGCCGCGGAGATGACGATGCGCCGGGCCACGAACTTCGGGTCTTCCCCCGCCTCGAGCATCCGGGCGAGGTAGTGCAGGGCGGCGTCGACGTCGGAACCCCGGATGGACTTGATGAAGGCGCTGGCGACGTCGTAGTGCTGGTCGCCGGCGCGGTCGTAGCGCACGGACGCGACGTCGAGGGCCCGCTCCGTGTGCCGGAGTTCAATCTTGACCGGGGCGTCCCCGGCCGCCCCGGCGGCTGCGCCGGACACCACTGCGACAGTGTCGTCCGCGTCCCCGAAGGCCACGCCGGCTGCCGCCTCGAGCGCGGTCAGTGCCCGGCGGGCGTCGCCGCCGGAGAGCCGGACCAGGTGCGCGAGTGCCTCGTCGCTGAGTTCCACCTTGCCGCCGAGCCCGCGGGGGTCAGCCGCGGCCCGCAGCAGCAGGGCCTCGACGTCGGCGTCGGTGAGCGGTTTGAGGGTCAGCAGCAGCGACCGGGAGAGCAACGGGGAGACCACCGAGAAGGAGGGGTTTTCGGTGGTCGCGGCGACCAGGACCACCCAGCGGTTCTCGACGCCGGGCAGCAGGGCGTCCTGCTGGGCCTTGTTGAAGCGGTGGATCTCGTCCAGGAACAGCACGGTGGTGGTCTTGAAGAGGTCGCGGGCGGTGAGGGCTTCGTCCATGACGCGGCGGACGTCCTTGACGCCGGCGGTGATGGCGGAGAGTTCGACGAATTTCCGGCCGGGGCCTTTGGCGATGACGTGCGCGAGCGTGGTCTTGCCGGTGCCGGGAGGCCCCCAGAGGATCAGTGAGCTGGGGCCCGCGGGTCCGGTGGCGTCCGTGCCGGCGGCGAGCTGGCGCAGCGGCGAGCCCTGGCCGAGGAGGTGCTGCTGGCCCACCACGTCATCGAGCGTCCGGGGCCGCATCCGGACCGCGAGCGGGCTGCGCGGCGAGGCGGCACGCCGGGCGGAGCCCTCGTCGGCCGTGTCTTCGGCGTCGCCGTCATCCTCGACAGCGGCGCTGTCCCGTCCTGCGCCAAAGAGATCATCCACATAGATAGGCTACTTCTAGTTCCCGCCCGCCCC
>NZ_MQTS01000086.1 GCF_020532825.1 Arthrobacter sp. SO3 | reverse complement strand
GGTCGAAGGCGACCTCGACCCAGGCATGGACGTCCTTGCCGGTGATCTGCACGTCGCCGGCGCCGTTTTCCGGGCTCTTGGGATCCGGGTAGAACCCCATCACCACCCGGGAGGGGATGCCGAGGTGGCGCAGCATCAGCGACATCGCGACGGCGTACTGTTCGTCGTCGCCGAGCATCTGCTTGGCGGTGAGCAGGCTCCGGATCCGGTTGGCGCCGTGGCCGGAGACGCTGGGCAGCTGGCCGTCGGCGATCAGGCCGTTGCTGAAGGCGCCCTTTTTCTGGAAGTGCGCCTCGATCTGGCGCACCCGGTCAATGGCGGTGGGGGCGTCGGCGGCGAGGTCGTTGGCCTGGGAGCCGACGACGGGGGGCACCTCGGCGGGGTCCGGCAGGGACAGCCTGGCGAAGTCGTACTGCGTCAGCTGCCCGTGTTCCAAGGTGACGGGGTCGGCAACCTGGACGCGGTAGGCGTCGCCCTTGGCCAGGCCCCGGGTGGTCACGGCCGTGTCCGTTCCGGCGTTGAAGTACAGCCCGGCGGCGGCACCCGAACCGTCATTGGCGAAGCTGATCCCGGTGGTTTTAGTGCCGCCGGGCAGGAAGTAGCCCTGGTAGTCCTCGATGGTGATGTCCAGGGCGTAGTTGGTGGTCGGCACGATCCCGGTGGTGTCCGCGAGGGTGTTGATGGATTTCGCGTCGCCCACCTTGCTGAAGCTGCCGGAGCCGTTCGGGTCCATGTTGTAGTTGGTGCCGTTGAAGGAATCGAGCGCGGCGAGGCGCACCCGGGCGTCCTTGGGCAGGCCCTTGACTTCGAAGAGCTTGTCGTCCTTCTTGTCCTTGACGAAGTTGCGGAAGCTCGCCAGCGGGGTCACGTAGTCCTTCGGGTCGAAGGGCGGGACGATCGTGTTGCGCAGCACGCGGCGGTCGTCGCTGGCGGTGACCAGCGGGGAGGCGATGGCGGTGATCCCGACGGCGACGGCGATCACAGCGGCGGCGGTGCCCAGCCGGCGGAGGGTGGCCGCGCGGGCTGTGGCCCCGTCCGTTTCCAGCCGGTTGACGGAGACCTTGCGGGTGTCGCTGCGGCGCAGCACATCGCGGCGGAAGGTGGCCCAGGCGATCGCGACCACGGTCAGCGAAATGCCTCGTTCCACGGTGAGGAAACCTGCGTTGGTGCTGAAGGCGATGCCGGTGACGAACAGCACCAGCACCGAGAGCAGCGGCCAGTAGGGGTTCCTGAGCCGCCAGATCAGCAGCCCGGCCGCCAGCGCCGTGAGGAGCGAGCTGAGGAACGGCACGATCAGGGTGCCGCCGGCGGTGCCGACCGGAACTCCCACGGTGAGCATGTCCTTCCAGGCGAACACGACTCCGAGCAGCAGCGTGCGCAGCGAGTCGAGGGTGGGCAGGACGCCGGCGACCGATGCCTCCGGGACTGCGAGGGCGGTGCCGAAGAGGAGGTACACCCCGAGTGTCAGGGCGGCCGTGATCAGCAGGCCCAGGCGGAAGTGCACATTGGCCGCCGCCAGGGCGAGGCCCAGCAGGATGCCGCCGAAGCCGGCGGCCAGGTAGTACGGGTCGCCGCCGAAGCTGAGGCTGAAACCGAGAACGCCCAGGCCGAGCAGCACCGTGAGGGCTCCGGCGTCGAGCGCGAGATGCCAGAGCGGCTGGCCGTCGGCGAAGCCGGAACGGCGGGACCGGGCGGCGTTGCCCCGCAGGTTGTTGCGGGGGCGGAGCGGGGTTGCGGTGCTCATGCTGCCGCCTTCCTCAACACGATGGCCAGATCGGCGAGGTCGCCGAGGGTCAACACGGTCAGCTCACCAATGTTGGCCCGGGCGGGCGCGGCGCCGAGCTGGAGCCGGACGGCGAGGCTGCGGACGCCCATGGGCACGGAGGCCGAAGCGGAGCGCAGCTGGGCAGGGGTGACGTTGCTGCCCACGACCAGGAACACCACGGAGGCGTTGGGGACGGTGTCCGCCAGGCTCCGGGCGAGGTCGACGGCGGTCCTGCGCTGCGGTGCACCGACGATCCGGGTCATGTCATCGAGCATGTTGCGGCCGGTTTCGCAGCGCAGCGGGCCCTTCTGGGTCAGCACGTCGAGGTCGCGCTGATCGCGGATGGCCTGGCGTCCGATCGAGGCGGCGGTGGAGATGGCCAGTTCGAATTCCTCCTCCGAGGCGTATTCGTCCGTGTTGATGGACAGCGAGATGGCGAGGTGGGCCCGCCGGGTTTCCTCGAACTGCCGGACCATCAGCTTGTTGATGCGGGCCGTGGTCTTCCAGTGGATGTGCCGCCGGTCATCGCCGGGCACGTAGTCGCGCAGGGCGTGGAAGGACACATCGGCGCTGGAGAGGTCGGTGGTGGGCATGCCCTCGAGGTCGCGGATGAACCCGGCGGCCGAGCCTGCCAGCGCCGCGGTCCTGGGGTGGACGAACAGATCCTCGGGTTCGGTCCAGAGCACCTGGCGGCGCAGCAGGTGCAACGGGTCCGCGCGGACGGACCGGACCGGGCCCACGACAATCACGGCGCGGCGCGCGGTGGGGATGGTGAACAGGTCCTCGTGGACCTGCTGCGGCTTCATCCGGGGCAGGTGGAAGACGGCGGTGGCGGCTCCGACCGGCAATTCCAGGTCCGCGGGCAGCAGCGGGCGGGCGGAGGTGTTGGAAACGGCGATGCTGCCGACGGCGCTGTCGCCCACCGCCACCCGGGTCCGGGCCAGGTCCAGCACCACCCCGAAGGAGGAGCGGCCCAGGATGAAGCCGACCGCCAGCACCAACAGCACGAAGGCTGCGATCGCGGCGGCCTTGGCTTCCTGCCAGCCGAAGGCCTGGCCGACGGTCCACAGCAGAATCGACGCCGCGAGAACGGACCAGCCCAGGACGCTGACGACCGAGAGGACGGGCCACGCGTACCGCAGCCAGAGCCCGCGCACGGCGCGCCACACCGGCCTCAGGGCCAGGCCGGCGGTGCTGCCGGCGTCGGCCCAGAGGGAGGCAGGATGCAGCCGCGTGGGTCTGCCGTCCCGGTGGAAGGGCCGTTGCAGGCGTTCAGCAAGCCGGGTCAGCGGAGTGCTGGAGGACATATGGGTGCCTTTGTTCGTGCTGGGTGACGGGGTGCCGGGGCCCTGCGGAGGGTGCAGGGCAGGTGGTACTGCGGGGCGGTGCTTCAGGGGCGGTGGTGCCGGGCAGCTAGCCGACGGAAGCGCGCTGCTGCGGCGCGGCGACCTCGGACAGAACGCGCGCCAGCACGGCCTCGGGGGTCGCACCGGAAAATTCGGCTTCCGGGTCCATGACGAGGCGGTGGGTCCAGACGACGGCGGCCAGGTCCTTGATGTCGTCCGGCAGCACGAAGTTGCGTCCCTGGCTGGCGGCCCAGACCTTGGCGGCGCGGACCATGGCAAGGGCGCCGCGGACGGAGACGCCGAGGCGGGTTTCCGGGGCGTTGCGGGTCTCCTCGCAGAGCCGGGAGATGTATTCCAGCACGGCGGTGTCGACGTGGGTGGTGGCGGCGAGGTCGGCCATGTCCGCGATCGCCTGGGTGGTGATGACGGGGGTGATGTCCTTGGAGCGGTCCTTGAGGTTGGCGCCGCCGAGCAGCTGCACCGTGGAGGCGTGGTCCGGGTAGCCGATGGAGGTCTTGATCAGGAAGCGGTCCAGCTGGGCTTCGGGCAGCCGGTAGGTGCCGGCCTGCTCGATCGGGTTCTGCGTCGCCATCACCATAAACGGGCGGCCGGCCTCGTAGGTGGTGCCGTCCACCGTGACGCGGGATTCCTCCATGACCTCAAGCAGCGCCGACTGTGTCTTGGGCGAGGCACGGTTGATTTCGTCGGCCAGGACGATGTTGTTGAAGATCGGCCCCTTGTGGAACTCGAACTTCTGCGTCTTCTGGTCGTAGATGGTCACGCCGGTGACGTCCGAGGGCAACAGGTCCGGGGTGAACTGGATGCGGTTGTTGGAGCCCTGCACGGTGGCCGCGAGGGCCCGCGCCAGCGAGGTCTTCCCGGTGCCCGGGGCGTCCTCGAAGAGGACATGCCCCTCGGCGAGCATCGCGGTGAAGGTCAGGCGGATGACGTGGGCCTTGCCGAGGACGGCCTGGCCTACGTTGGCGACGAGCGTCTCGAAGGTGCCGGAAAACCATTCGGCCTGTTCGGTGGTCATGGTCATGGGTTGGTCCTCTTCTGTTCTGGGTGAATTTTGTTCTGGGTGAAACTGCGTTGTGGGCCACCGGCGGGGGTCCTGCTGTGTCCGGCGGTTAGTTCAGTTGCCGGCCGTCAGCATCCGCCGGGCCGCGGTCCGGTGAGGTCCACGGTGGTCGACTTGACGAACCAGCCCGGATGGCTGCCTTCGGTCACCCGGAACCAGGGGGTGCCGTTGCCGTAGATGTCCTTGGTGCAGTTGATGGTGAGCTTGCCCTCGGCCCGTTCGACCCAGCCGACGCCGCAGTCCTTCGGCGGCCCGGCCGAGTAGCTGTCGGTCTGGCCCGGCTTGCCCGGGCAC
Organism: Arthrobacter sp. SO3; assembly: GCF_020532825.1. GTDB lineage: Bacteria > Actinomycetota > Actinomycetes > Actinomycetales > Micrococcaceae > Arthrobacter. The sequence continues at coordinate 17,460 of NZ_MQTS01000086.1, read as the reverse complement.
GTCCTGACAATGCTGGCATCCACCTGGACCTGGGACGTCGGCGGCGGCGGTGTCGGGTCGGTCCCGCTGGTGGCATTGGCGGAATCCGTGGCACCACAGACCACCGTGCAGGCCCGTACTTTGAGGTTCTTGGTGGAACTCCAGGCACCGGTGTCGCGGTCATACCGGTTGGCCAGGCCCACGCTCGTCCATCCGCCGCCGTCGTAGCTGACTTCGAAGCGCTGGATGGCACGTCCGTTGCCTGCGGGGTTGGTCCAGGTCCAGTGGACCTGTTGCGTCGTGGAACCCTGTGCCGTCAGCACGGGCGCCGCCGGCGGACCGTACGGGTTGGCGGTGCCGATGGCTTTGGCATCGCCGGCGGCATTGTTCTTCGTGGAGGTGGCGATGATGTTGATGGTCACGTCCTGTCCGTTGGGCAGGCCGCCGATCAGGCCGCCGCCCGCGGCGATGGCGCCGGTCTGGCCGCTTGAGGCCCGGTAGCTGTAGCGGATCTCCGTGTCCTGTGAACCGTTGCGCTGGGCCGCGGTGAGCGGCGTGAAGCTCACGTCGAGCTGGCCGGAGTTGCCGGTCTCCTTCACCGTGCCGCTCGTCACCGTGCCGGGCTTGCCGGCTGCCCGGATCCCCGCGGAGCGTGGACTGGTCCCGGACGTCCCGGCCTTGTTCGTGGCGGAGACGGTGAAGGCGTAGTCCGCTTCCGAGTTGTCCACCGTGACGTTCTGGGTGGTGCCGGCGACCTGCTGGGTCGCCACGGCGGCGCCGCCCCGCAGGGTGGTGAGGGTGTAGCTGGCGATGGCGTCGCCGTTGTTGTTCGGAGCCGTCCAGTTCACCTTGAGCTGGCTTTGGCTGCCCACGGAACCGGCCGCCGTCGCACTCGGTGCCGCCGGGGTGACGGGCACCCCGGCAGGGGTCTCTGCGGCTGAGTAGGCGCTCCATTCGGAGGGCTCCTTGGCATCATTCCGGGCCAGCACGCGGACCTTGTAGGCCACTCCGTTCTTGAGTCCCTTCCAGACGTAGTTCACCGAGGTGAGGTTCTGGATCTGGGCGTTCTGCCCCGCCGGTGCCGGGGAAATCTCCAGGTCGTAGGACTTGACCGGTGAACCCTTGGACGCCGGGGCCACCCAGGTGACCGTGAGCTGCGTGTCGCCGAACTTCACGGCGGGCGCGGCCGGGGCGTCCGGTTTGACGTCCGGGCGCACCTCGGCCGACGCCGGGGACCGCTCGGATTCGCCCAGGTCGTTGGTCGCCGTGACCTGGAAGTGGTACTTGGAGTTGTTGGTCAGCCCGGTGAGTGTGCAGGAGTTGGCCGGGCAATCCTGGCGGTAGCCGCCCTCGCCGTACACCGTGTACCTGGTGATGGCCGATCCGCGGTCGGCGGGCGCGGTCCAGTTCAGCAGGGCGGTGCCGTCCCCCACACTTGCGGCCTGCGGGGTGGTCGGCGCCAGCGGCTTGTCCTTGACCGTCAGCCGGATCCGGGCTGTCGCCTGGCGGGACGCTTCGCCGGTCTTGTCCGCCACAGTGTAGGCCACGATCATGGTTCCCGAGAAGCCGCCGGCCGGGGTCACGGTCACGGTGTCCCCGGTGGCGGCGGCGGTGCCCTGTCCGGTTTCGGTCGCGGCCGACACGATCTTCAGCGCCGTCTCCGGGAAGGGGTTGGCGTCATTGTCGAGCACCCGCACGGTGACGGGTTTGCCGGCGGCGGCGTTGGGTTCGAGATCGTCGTTGGCTACCGGTTTGGGCCGGTTGGAAGCGGTGACGGTCAGCTGGTAAGTCGCGGTGGCTTCGAGTCCGCGCGGGTCCCGGGCCTTGACCTGGACCGCGCCAGTAGCCCCGGCGGCGGTCCCGTCCTTGGCGGCGGCCTTCAGGGTCTTCCCGTCGATGCCGGCGTCGAAGCCGGCCGGGACACTGCCCACCAGCTCGTACTTCATCTTCTCCACATCGCCGTCATCCGGGTCGGTGGTCAGCATGGCCAGGTCGGTGCTGGTGGAGTCTGCCTTGGGCACGTCCACCTGGCTGCCCAGCAGCACCGGCGGGTTGTTCTGGTTGGGGTCCGGGAGCACCTTGGTGCGGATGCTGAGGGTGGACTTCAGGCCGGCGGGGTCGTCGGGGCCGGAGCCGTCGGTAACCTCGAAGCTGAGCGAGCCCGGGCCCACGTAGTCCTGGCCTGCGGTGTACTTCAGTGCGGTGCCGTCGTTGGCCACGGGGTCCGAGCCATCGGCGCCGATCAGCCGGATCCGGTCCGTCTGGGTCAGCCGGGGCGAGCGGCCGTCGCGGACCTTGACCCATTCCTTGAGGTCCACGGTGACGGACTGTCCGGCGACGAGTTCGATCACCTCGTCCTTGGCCAGGGTGGGGACCTGCTGGCCCAGGCCGGGAACCCAGATGATGGCGGTGGACTTCTGCCCGTCCACATCTTCCACGGTGTACGGGATGAGCTGCGGCTGTTCGGTGAGATCCACCCGCATGGTGCCCTCGGCGCCGGGCCGCGCGGTGGGCGCCTCGGTGGCGATCTTGAGGTTCTCGCCGACGCCGTCGGGGTCCTCGTCGTTCTTGAGGACGGGGACGTCGACGGCGGTCTTGCCGAGCGTTTGGGCGGACGTCACGCGGTCGTCCCGGGCGATCGGGGCCCGCAGCGGCACGTCCTGCCGCACCTTGACGGCGATGGCGGCCTGCGCCGTGGCGCCGCGGTCATCCGCCACCGAGTAGCGCACGTTGACGGTCCCTTCCGCGCCGGGGGCCAGCAGGATGATGCGGCCGCTCTGCTTGCTGACGGTGGCCTGCAGTTCCGGGGCGGCCTCGATGCCGTCGCCGATGATCCGGATCGGGTCGCCGTCCGGGTCGGTGTCGTTGCCGGTGGCGTCGACGGCGATCTGCCGCCCGGGCCGCACCATGACCTCGTCGTCCACCGGGGTGGGCTTTTGGTTGGTGTCCCCGCGCGGGGCGATGCCGACGGTTACGGTGCCGGTGTTGACGGCGCCCTGCCGGTCCACCACTTTGTAGCGGAAGGTGTCCGTGCCGGCGCCGTCTCCGGCGGCCGTGAAGTCGATGAAGTTGCTGCCCACGGTGGCCGTGCCCATCGCCGGGGCGCTGTCGATCCCGGTGAGCTGGACGGAGTCGCCGTCGGGGTCGATCCCGTCGAGCTCCACCGGGATCCGGACAGAACCGGCCGCCACGACCCGGGCCGTGAGGTTTTTCGGTTGCGGCCGGGAGTTCTCCGCGCCTTCGAGCGGGAGGATGTGGATGGTCACCGCGGCGGCGCTCTTCTGGCCCTGCGGGTCGACGGCGTTGTAGATGGCCCGGACCGTCCTGGGTTCGGCGCCGGCGATGAAGCGGAGGGTGTTTTCGGAGACGAAGCTTTTCCCGTCCGTTTCGGGGACGGGCTGCGGCAGGACGGGGTCCACGCTGAGCTTTTCGCCCTGCGGGTGGGTGTCGTTGGCCAGCACCGGGATGGTGACGGCGTCGTTGACCCGCACGTTCACCTCGTCCGGTTTGGGCTGCGGGGCTTCGAGGACGGCGGGGGCCGGGACGGGGACCACGGAGACACTGCCGGTGGCCGACTTGGTGCCGTTGGACATGGTGTAGCGGAAGGTGAACGGGTCCTTGGTGCCGATGACGTCGGTGATCCGCAGGACGCTGTGGTCGATCACGCTGACCGAGGCGGTGGAATTTTCCGGCAGCTGGACGGACTGCAGCACCAGCACTCCCCCGGACGGGTCCGAGTCGTTCGCCAGCGGATCGACGAGCACGCTGCCGCCGACCGGCAGCAGGGCGACATCGTGCACGGCCACCGGGTCCCCGGCGTCCTTGCCGGATTCGACGTCCACCCGGATCAGGCCCTGGCTGCTTTGCGGGCCGTTGCTCGCGATGTAGGTCAGGTAGACCGGTCCCGGTGTTTCGCTGCGGAAGGTGAAGGTCCCGCCGTCGGTCACCGGGCCCAGCTGCGCTGTCCCGGCGCCTTCCACCTGGGCCAGGCGCAGCGCGCCGCCATTGGGGTCGACGTCGTTCTTCAGCGGTGCGACCACAAGGTCCTGGCCGACGGCGGCGGTCACGTGGTCCGCGTTGACCACCGGCTGCAGGGCGCCGGGAGGCTGGACGTTGACAACGACCTTGCCCGTGGTGCTGACGCGGCCGTCCCAGACGGTCACGGTGACGGATTTCTTGCCCGGCGCGGCACCGGAGTCCTGATAGGTCAGCAGGCCGTCGCGGCGGATCTTGACCTGGTCCTGGTCGTTGTCGGCCTTGGCGTCCATCAGCACGAGGTCGTCGCCGTCCGGGTCGGTCCAGTCGGTGAGGACGTTCTGGCTGACGGTTTTTCCCTGTTCGACGAGCATGGTGGTGGGGTCGCCGCGTTTGAACAGGGGCGGTTTGTTCTCGTCCGGGCCGACGACGTTCAGGGTGATGCTTCCGGCGGCGGAGAGGCCGCGGCCGTCGGCAGCGTTGTAGCCGAAGGTGTCGGTGCCCGGGGCGGCGTCGGCCGGGACGGTGATCTGGAAGGCGGTGCCGCCGTAGATGCTCTCCAGGCTGCCGGACTGGGGCCCCTTGCCGCCGGCGGAGGCCGTGAGCACGTCGCCGTCGGGGTCGGTGTCGTTGTCGAGCACGGAGAGGATGGTGGTGCGCCCGGGGCGGACGCCGACGGCGTCGGGCTTGGTTTCCGGCGGCCGGTTGGGTTTGGTGCGGTCCGGCAGGATGTTGATGGTGTTGTTGTCCGCCGACTCCTGGTCCTGGTCATTGGACTGGTTCTTGGGCGGGACGACGTCGTCCCAGTTGTTGACCAGCTGCATGTTCTGGTTCACCAGCCACACATTGCCCGAATTCACATCATTGAGGACCACCAGGTCCCGGTTCACCCGGAACACATAGGACGGCGCCGCACTGGCCTTGGGCACATCCACCGTCTTGTCATCGGCATCGTTCACGCACTCACGGACATACCTGTTCGCCCCCGACCACGCCGCATGGACACAACCGCCCAGCTGCACCGGCGCCGCCGGAACACCCTGCCCCCCGAACGTCACCGTCTTCGCCGTCGAGCCATCCAACGGCTGAAGCAACAACGCCTTCGGCGTCGCCACCGCCACCGCATCCGCACCCGGACCCGGCAGCTGCAACTTCGCATCCCGCGCATCCGCCAACGCCAACTCACGCCCGCCCGGCAGGAACAACTTCCCCCGGCCCGCATCCAACACCACCGGCCGGTCCCCCACCACCGCCAACTGCAGATCCCCGGCACCCTTCAACCCGTCCCAGGACTCCGTCGTCACCTCCGCAGCCCCACCATCGGCGCCCACCGCCGTCACCGTGACCTGCCCGGACTTCGGATCCGCACTGTAAATCCGGTCATCAGCCCCCACCGCCGAGACCAACCCCTGCGAACCACTCAGGACCGGCTCCGAACCCTCCTCATCAAAACCATTCACCGTCGACGGCGACAACGCCCACACCCGGCCCTTGGCCGCATCCGTCACCGAAATCACCTTCGAACCAAAACTCACCGCCGCCGCACCCGGCAGCTTCTTATCCCCGCCCAAACGCAACTGCGCCGCCGACACCTGATTCAACGTCGAGGCCGCACTGTCATCAACAAACACCGTCCCGGCATCCTGCAACACATCAAACGTCGCCGACGCCGGCGTCACCGCCCCATCCAACACCCGCGACGGATAATTCAACCGCCCCACCGCATTCTTCGACTTCGACACCACCCACACCCCGCCATCATTCAACTCCACCTCAGTGGTCTTAAACCCCGGATAGATGACGGCGCCGGTGATGAGGACGGCGGAGGCGGCAGCGATGCCCGTTCCGGCCATCAGGTGTTTGCGGCGGGCGGTCAGCGGGCGTGCCGGGACCGGGCGGCGCGTTTTTGGCCGCAGGGCTGCCAGGAAGGTCTTCATGTGTGCGGTGTCCCCCAAAGTCACGGCAGCCAAAGCATGGGCGTCGCCCCCTGCTGGTGCCAGATAGCAACGACTATTCCATATTAGCTATCGATTAGAGAAACCCTGCCGGGGTCAAGCTCCACGGCGCCGGCATCGGTGCAGGTCAGGGTGGCTTTGCCCCGGCGCGGCTAGTCCAGCACCAGCCCGTGACCGCGGCCGCGTTGCAGCTCCACCGGGTGGATTTCGCCGAAGCCGCGGACGTCCTCGGCGGGGCGCGGAAGCAGCACGAACCGTTCGTCCTGTTCCAGCGCGGACGCGGTCATGGAGTCCACCAGCACCGTTCCGGGATCTGCCAGCGCGGTGAGGCGCGCCGCCAGGTTCACGGTCGGACCGTAGATATCGCCCAGCCGGGAGAGGATGCGGCCCCACACCATGGCCACGCGGGCCTGCGGCAGGATCTCATCCTCCGTGAAGGCCTGGCACAGCGCGAGCGAGATTTCGGCGCCGGCCGCCGGGGTCTCCGCGATGTACAGGACTTCGTCGCCGACCGTCTTGACCAGCCGGCCGCCGCCCACCGAGATGATTTCGGCGCACTTGTTCTCAAAGCGCTGGACCAGCTGGGCGAGGGTTTTTTCGTTCATTCTGCGGGACAGGCTGGTGTAGGAAACGAGGTCCGCGAAGCCCACGGCCCGTGCCAGTGGCAGCGGGGCGTCGTCCTCGTCGCCTTCGCGGCCCTCCTCGCTGGAGGCCAGTCCGGCCTCGGCGCGCACGGCCAGGCGCTGGACGCCGGCGTTGAGCTGGCGGCGCCAGGAGTAGACCAGCATTTCCTCCAGTGTGTCCACGAGGGACGGCAGCTCACTGACCAGGCGTTTGCGGGCCACGGCGTCGGTGACGCCCTGCTTGTGGACCATGTCCTCGACGAGGGCTTCGATCTGCCAGACCACCATGCGGTCCGTCATCTGGCCGATGGCGCGGGTGACGGAAATCGCGGCTTCCTCGGTGAGCTTGCCGGCGCGGACCAGGTCCACGATGGTGTTCAGCGCGTACTGGTCGCGTTCGGTGAAGGCAACGTCCTCGTCGCCGATATTGGGGAAGCCCAGGGCGCGCCAGAGTTTGCGGGCGGACAGCAGGGACAGTCCGGCGCCGGAGGCGACTTCACGGCGGCGGAGCTTGCGTTCGCCGCCGAGCAGGCGCTGCTCCAGGGCCTTTAACGCGATGCGTTCCGTGGACATGGTGCCTGTGGGGGGAACGGCGGCCGTTGCCCCTGCCGCGCCGGCCGATTCGGCGGCGTCGTCGTCGTCCGCCTGGGGCTCCACCGTGACATCCGTGTCAGCGGAGTCCGGGAGCCAGGCCTCGGCGTTCGCGGCAGCTTCCTCGGCGTCCGCATCAATCTGCTCTGCCACGGAATCGAGGACGGCTTCCTGGAGGTTGGCGGTCTCGACGACGGCATCCGGGACCTGTGACGGTTCCTCGTCCAGGAGTCCGGTGTCCTGGTGGACGTTCTCAGCGCTCATCTCTTCCACCTTCTCTCGTCTCCCACGGCCACGCCGCATCGGGGTTGTGCATCATGCCCTCGGAGCCCCAGCCCCCGTCCGGCGGGAGATCGTTGATGGCGTCGAGGATGAAGTTTCGGAACGTCGCGGCCTCCGGGACGTCGGGCACCACCATGCTGGTGGGGTGTCCGGTCTCCAAGGATATATTCCCGGAGCGCAATACGCGTTGGAGCAACGACTGATGGATGACCACATTACGGACAGTGGCGAGGGGAACCTGCTCGTCGCGCCGCCGCAACATGCCGTACCGGGCAACCAGCCGCTGGCTCGTCAGGATGTACTTCGTGGCGTGCCAGCCCATGACGCGCGGCAGGCAGTAGCCCAGCAGCACCCAGGCCGCGAGTGCAATGCAGGCCCCGATCAGCCATGGCGTCCACTCCCTGGCGGAGTCCTTAGCCAGCGGGACGAGCCGGGCCGGGCCGCCCTTCACGATCCAGGCGCTGGCGTAGGCGGCGAGCGCCGGAATGAGGATAAACAGCAGCGCCGGGACAATCAGGGTCCTGGGCTGCGGGCGGGACACCACAATCACTTGCTCGCCCGGGTGGAGCTCTTTACGCATAACCGCTTTCGTGGCCCGGGTGCCGGCTGGCCCCGCCGGGAGCACCCCCGGGCTGGTCCTCACCGCTTTCTGTGCCGCTTTCCGTGCCGGGCGGGGTCCAGGGACGCAGGTGCACCACGTCGCCGGCCGTCACCACATGCTCGTGTCCCCCGGAGTCCACCACCAGGAGTGAGCCGTACTCGTCCAGGCGGGTGGCATGGCCGATGATTTCGTGGTCGCCGGGCAGTTGGGCACGGACCTGCTTGCCGAGCGTGGTCAGCAGGTGTTCCACCCGTTTGTGCAGGGAGTGGCCGCCGGCCATCCCGGCGGTGGGGTCGCCGTCGGCGTTGCAGAAGCTGCGGTAGAGAGTGGCGAACCGGGACAGGAAGCTCTTCAACAGCTCGGTACGGTCCACCGTGGACGGGTGTTCCAGCAGGACGGAGGTGGCGGTGGGCACCGGGAGCTCGGATTCGGTGAGAGTGACGTTCAGCCCGGTCCCCAGGACGACGGGCGGCACGGCGCCGCCCTCCATTGGGCCCAGCTGGGCGAGGATGCCGGCGATCTTCCGGCCGCGGACCAGGACGTCGTTGGGCCACTTGAGTTCGGCCGGGATTCCCGCGGTTTCCAGCAGCGCCTCGCGCAGGGCAAGGGCCGCGAGCAGCGAGAGCCAGGAGTAGCTCTGTGTGGGCAGCGGGCGTCCCTCGGCGTTGACCGGACGCAGCACCAGCGACACGGACACCGAACTGCGGGCAGGAGCTTCCCAGCGGCGGTCGAGGCGTCCGCGGGCGGCGCTTTGGTATTCGGCGGTGAGCACGGTGAGGTCCGGGTATGCCCCGGGATCCTCGGTGACGCCGCGGATCAGGTCGGCGTTGGTGGAGCCGGTGGAGTCCACCACCGTGAGCCGCGGGATGCCGTTGGCAGAGAGGAACGCCTCATCGCTGAGGGCATTCAGATCGAGGGGCGGACGGTCCGGGACTTCCTGCGCGGCTTCCATGCTTTGAATCCTACCGAGTCATGGCGCTGTCGGCTCCGTTCCGGACCGCCGGCGGCCCCGACGCACAGGAAACTCAGAGGAAGATGTCAGGGATCAGCCGGTCTTCCGGCGCGCCCAGGCTGTACGGGGCGAAGTCCGTGACGCCGGCGGCGGCGAGCACCTGCTCGTCGGTGTAGAAATTGCCGCTCCAGCTGCCGGATTCCGGGATCGCGTTGCTGCTGGTCAGGACCGCGTGGGCGGCGTCCGCCATGATTTCGGGGCCGCGGGCGCCCAGGACGATCCTTTCGCCGCCGGGCATGTTGCGGATGGCGGCGGTGTTGATCAGGGTGCAGGGCCAGAGCGAGTTGACGTTGATGCCGTCGATCTTCAGCTCCTCGGCCAGCCCCAGGGTCGTCAGACTCATGCCGTACTTCGCCATCGTGTATGCCAGGTGCAGGCCGGCCCATTTGGGGTCCAGGTTCAGGGGAGGGGACAGCGTCAGGATCTGGCCGGCGTCGGAGTCCCGCAGCGCGGGCAGCGCGAGTTTTGAGAGCAGGAAGGTGCCGCGGACGTTGATGTCCTGCATCAGGTCATAGCGTTTCATGTCGACGTCGTCCGTCTTCGACAGGTCGATCGCGGAGGCGTTGTTGATGACGATGTCGATCCCGCCGAAGCGTTCCACCGCGGCCGCCACCGCGCCGGTGACGTCGCTGTCGTTGCGGACATCCCCGACCAGCGGCAGGGCCCGGCCGCCGGCTGCCTCGATCTGTTCGGCGGCGGAGTAGACCGTGCCTTCCAGCTTGGCGTGCGGCTGGCCGGTCTTGGCCATCAGAACGATGTTGGCGCCGTCGCGCGCGGCGCGGGTGGCGATGGCCAGGCCGATGCCGCGGCTTCCCCCGGAGATGAGGATGGTGCGGCCCTGGAGGGAACCGGCGGCCTGGTAGGGCCCTGCAGCGGTGCCCGAAGCATCATTGCTCGAAGTCATGAGGACACTCTAGCGGAGTCATGTTACTCACGAGTAACAACGACGCGCCCGGCCGGCGCCCCGCACTGGCAAGGTGGTCCCGGTGAGAGTTGGGGCGATTATTGTAGGTTTTCTACAGCGGCATGGGCCAATAGCGTCACTAGACTTGCCATCAAGGCCCGGCTTTTGTGGAGACCAGCTAAAGCGCCACGCGGGACAGGGCCGGCGAAGCACATGCAGCAGCACACGCAGGACCAGCAGCACACGATTCAGCAGAACATCAGCTACAGAGCCGGAGACACTTGATGAGCCACGATCTGACCACGACCGCGGGAAAGATTGCCGACTTCCGCGACCGCCAGGCCCGCGCTGCACAGCCCTCCGGCCCGGAAGCGGTCGAGAAGCAGCATGCCCGCGGCAAGAACACGGCCCGCGAGCGCATCGACCTGCTGCTGGACGCCGGCTCCTTCGTCGAGTTCGACGCCCTGGCCGTGCACCGCTCCACCGCCTTCGGCATGGAGAAGAAGAAGCCGCTCGGCGACGGCCTGGTCTCCGGTTACGGCACCGTGGACGGCCGCCCCGTCGCCGTGTACAGCCAGGACTTTTCCGTCTACGGCGGCTCGCTGAGCCAGGTCAACGGCGAGAAAATCGTCAAGGTCCAGGAATTCGCGCTGCGCAACGGCTGCCCCGTCGTCGGCATCCTCGACGGCGGCGGCGCCCGCATCCAGGAAGGCGTCGCCTCGCTGGCCATGTTCGCGGACATCTTCCGCAACAACGTGCACGCCTCCGGGGTGGTTCCGCAGATCTCCCTCATCATGGGCCCGTCCGCCGGCGGCGCGGCCTACTCCCCCGCCCTGACCGACTACGTGGTCATGGTGGACAAGACCTCGCACATGTTCATCACCGGCCCTGACGTGATCAAGACCGTCACCGGCGAGGACGTGGACATGGAAACCCTCGGCGGCGCCCGCCAGCACAACGCCAACACGGGAACGTCCACCTACCTCGCCTCCGACGAGGCCGACGCCATCGAGTTCGTCCGCGAACTCCTGGACTTCCTGCCCTCCAACAACCTCGCCGAGGCCCCGGTGCTGGAGCACTCCCAGGAGCTGGAGCTCGACGACGAGGACCTCGCCCTGGACGCGCTGATCCCCGATTCGGCCAACCAGCCCTACGACATGCGCAAGCTCATCGGGCAGCTCGTGGACGACGGGCACTTCCTGGAGATGCAGTCCCTTTACGCGCCGAACGTGATGATCGGCTACGGCCGGATCGAGGGCCACACCGTGGGCATCGTGGCCAACCAGCCGATGCAGTTCGCCGGCACGCTGGACATCGCCGCCTCGGAGAAGGCCGCCCGCTTCGTCCGGCACTGCGACGCCTTCAACATCCCGATCATCACCCTGGTGGACGTGCCGGGCTTCCTGCCGGGCAAGGACCAGGAGTTCCAGGGCATCATCCGCCGCGGCGCCAAGCTGCTCTACGCCTACGCCGAGGCCACCGTGCCGAAGCTGACCGTCATCACCCGCAAGGCCTACGGCGGGGCGTACATCGTGATGGGCTCCAAGAAGCTCGGCGCGGACCTCAACCTCGCCTGGCCCACCGCCCAGATCGGCGTCATGGGCGCCCAGGGCGCCGTCAACATCCTGTACCGCCGCGAACTCGCCGCCGTGGCGGAGGCCGACGGCGACGTCGAGGCCAAGCGCGCCGAGGTCATCCGGCAGTACGAGGAAGAGCTGCTCAACCCTTACCAGGCCGCCCAGCTCGGCTACGTGGATGCGGTCATCGCCCCGTCCGAGACACGGGTGCAGATCATCAAGGGCCTGCGTGCCCTGCGGGACAAGCGCGCCAGCCTGCCCGCCAAGAAGCACGGGAACATCCCGCTGTGAGCCCCGCCCAGCCCCTGTCGCCGCAAATCTCCGCCGGCTCCCAGCCGTCGCAGGCTCAGGCCGGGGCCGAGCCTGAGGCGACGACGCCGCCCGCCGAGCAGCCCCTGCTCGCCGTCGTCAAGGGCGAGCCGACGCCGGAGGAGCTCGCGGCGCTGACCGCCGTCGTGCTGTCCCTGGGCAGCGGCGAAGCTGCCGCACCGGAAAAGCCGAGCGCCCGGCACTGGATCCGTCGGCAGCAGCTGCAGCTGGCACCGAAGCCGGGGCCCGGCTCCTGGAAGCGCAGCCGCGGCTAAGCCGCCTGCGGGGAAACGTGCAAAGTCCTCCGGGGAAGAAGTCCCTCGGAAACGTGCAGCAACCCTCCGGGGAAGAAGTCCCCGGGAAAAGTGCAGCAACCCTTTCATAACAGCCGGAGCCCGGCTAGTGTCTTTCGGGTGACTATCGAAACCACTGGAAATACTGCCCCCGGGCGCCCGCACACCGCCATCGATGCCGTCGCCGATGCCTTTACGGACACCCTGATCCGGCTCAACCCGAGCTTTGGCACCGAGCTCGGGCTGCCCGGGCACGAGACCGAGTACCAGGACTTCTCCCCTGCCGGGATCGAGGAGTTCGCGGTTGCCGCACGGGAGACGCTCGCCGCGCTGGACGGACTGGAGCCGGCGGACGACGTCGACGCCGTGACCCTGGATGCCATGCGCGAGCGCCTGGGCCTGCAGCTGGAACTCCACGAATCCGGCTGGGACCTGGCCGAGCTGAACAACATCGCGTCCCCCGCGCAGGAGATCCGCGCGATCTTCGACCTCATGCCGATGGACACCGCGGCGCAGTGGGACCACATCGCGGGCCGCGCGCACAACGTCCCCGCCGCACTGGACGGCTACATCGTGTCGCTGCGCGCAGCCAAGGAGGACGGCAAGGTTTCCGCCGCGCGCCAGGTGAAGATCGTGATTGAACAGACCACCAAGCACGCCGCCGAAGACGGCTTCTTCGCGAAGCTGGCAGCCGGGGCCAAGACCGCGGAGGGCCCGCTGCCCGAGGACGTGCAGTCCCGGCTCGACGCCGGAGCTGCCGCGGCGCGGGTGGCCTACTCCCGGCTGGCCGGCTTCCTGGAGTCCGAGCTGCTTCCCGTCGCCCCGGAGAAGGACGCGGTGGGCGTCGAGCGCTACTCGCTGGCGTCCCGCGTCTTCCTTGGCGCGGCGGTGGACCTGGAGGAAACGTACGCCTGGGGCGTGCAGGAACTGGACCGCCTGATTGCCGAACAGGAGCGTGTGGCCGAGGAGATCCGGCCCGGCGCCACGATCGAGGAAGCCAAGGCGGTCCTCAACAACGACCCCGCCCGGCAGCTCAAGGGCACCGACGCCCTCCGGGCCTGGATGCAAGATCTCTCCGACAAGGCCGTGGCCGACCTCGCGGGTGTGCACTTCGACATCCCGGACGTCATGAAGACCCTGGAGTGCAGGATTGCCCCGACCGACGAGGGTGGCATCTACTACACGGGGCCGTCGGACGACTTCAGCCGCCCGGGCCGCATGTGGTGGTCGGTGCCGCCGGGAGAGGACACGTTCACCACCTGGGCCGAGACCACCACGGTCTACCACGAGGGCGTGCCGGGCCACCACCTGCAGGTGGCGACCGCCACCTACCGCCGCGAACTGCTCAACAAGTGGCGCCGGAACGTCTGCTGGACTTCCGGCCACGGTGAGGGCTGGGCACTCTATGCCGAGAAACTGATGCAGGAACTGGGCTACCTCGAGGACCCGGGTGAGCACATGGGCATGCTGGACATGCAGCGCATGCGGGCCGCCCGCGTGGTCTTCGACATCGGCGTCCACCTGGAGCTGGAGATGCCCGAGCGTTGGGGTTCCGGCACCTGGACTCCGGACAAGGGTTACGGCTTCCTCCAGCAGAACCTCGCGATCAGCGAAGGCCAGCTCAACTTCGAGTTCACCCGCTACCTCGGCTGGCCGGGCCAGGCGCCGTCGTACAAGGTGGGCCAGCGGCTCTGGGAGCAGATCCGCACCGAGCTCGAATCCCGCCCGGGTTTCGAGCTCAGGGCCTTCCACACCAAGGCGCTGAACATCGGCTCCGTCGGCCTCGACACCCTTAAGCGCGCCCTGCTGCAGTAGGCCCCTCCACTTTCATCGCCGAGGTGACACTTCGCGCCCATTGCGGAGCGGCCCATGGGCGCGAAGTCTCACCTCGGGGCGGCCGGCGGCGGACTCGCGCTCCCCCGCGGGAATCCTGGCCGGCCGTAGGGCGTCGAGGTGGCAGCCTTCCACACCAAGGCGCTGAACATCGGCTCCGTCGGCCTCGACAGCCTTAAGTGCGCCCTGCCGGAGTAAGTTCTCCCATATCCACCGCCGAGGTGACACTTCGCGCCCATTGCGGAGCGGCCCATGGGCGCGAAGTGTCACCTCGGGGCGGCCGGCGGCGGACTCGCGCTCCCCGGCGGGAATCCGTGCCACAGGTTCCAGAGCGGGAGACAATCGCCACACCGGGGACCGGAATAACTTCACAAACGGGTAGTATTCCGGCGTATTCACCGGGATTCCGCGGCCGGACCCAGAAAGCTGCCCCGTAACATTTCTCAACATCCGTTCGCCGTGATAGATGCTCCAGTCCTAGCGTGTTCCCGTGAGCACTCAGACAAGCACCCCCGCATCCGCCGGAAAGACCGGCTTCCAGCTGCCCAAGTGGGCCGGTTCGTTCGGCTTCCAGATCATCGCCGCCCTGATCGTGGGCCTGGGCCTCGGCCTCCTGGCCAAGTACACGGGAAGCACCAAGGCGAGCCCCAACGCCCTCGGCGCCACGCTGCAGACCATCGGCTCGAGCTACGTCTCGCTGCTGCAGACCGCCGTCGTGCCCCTCATCTTCACCGCCGTCGTCAGCTCCATCTCCAACCTGCGCGCCGTCTCCAACGCCGCCCGGCTGGCCTGGAACACGCTGCTCTGGTTCGCCATCACGGCGCTGATCTCCGTGCTGATCGGCATCGGACTGGGCGTGTTCCTGCAGCCCGGCGCCAACACCGGCATCACCCAGGAGGCCAAGTACGCCGGCAAGTCCGGCGACTGGTGGGCCTTCCTGACGGGCTTGTTCCCGAAGAACTTCCTCGGCCTCGGCGCCAGCACCACCGTCACCGACGGCGTCGCCACCACCGCGGTGAGCTTCAACGTCCTGCAGATCCTGGTGATCGCGGTCGCCGTCGGCATCGCGGCACTGAAGGTGGGCAAGGCCGCCGAGCCCTTCCTGAACCTCAATGCCTCAGCCCTCGCCGTGATCCAGAAGGTCCTTTGGTGGATCATCCGGATCGCCCCGATCGGCACCGTCGGCCTGATCGGCAACGCTGTGGCCATCTACGGGTGGGACACCATCGGTTCCCTGGGCAAGTTCACCTTCGCGATCTATGTGGGCTTGGCCCTCGTGCTGTTCGTGGTCTATCCGGTCCTGGTCCGCACCCACGGCCTGTCCGTCAAGCAGTACTTCTCCGGCGTCTGGCCGGCGGTGCAGTTGGCTTTCGTGTCCCGCTCCTCGGTGGGCACCCTGCCGCTGACCCAGCGCGTGACCGAACGCAGCCTGGGCGTCCCCCGCGCCTACGCCTCGTTCGCCGTGCCGCTCGGCGCCACCACCAAGATGGATGGCTGCGCCGCGATCTACCCGGCCATCTCGGCGATCTTCGTCGCCCAGTTCTTCGGCATCCAGCTCGACTTCACCCAGTACCTGCTCATTGCCCTCGTCTCTGTGCTCGGCTCCGCGGCAACCGCCGGCACCACCGGCGCCGTCGTGATGCTGACCCTGACCCTCTCCACGCTGGGACTGCCGCTGGCCGGCGTCGGGCTGCTGCTGGCAATCGACCCGATCCTGGACATGGGCCGCACCGCCGTCAACGTGGCCGGGCAGGCGCTCATCCCCACCATCGTGGCCAAGCGCCAGGGCATCCTCGACGAGACGCTGTACAACGCACCGCGCACCGGTGACAAATTCTCCGACGAAGTCGACGGCACAGTCGACGACGCCGGCACCGCCGCCGCCGACCCCTCCTCTGCCGCTGCTCCCGCAGCGTCGCCGGAAGGCCGCGAGCTGGCCGGCGCCAAAGCGTAACCGCCTGCACCAGGCACAACCAAAGAAGTCCCCGGGAACCTCCCGGGGACTTCTTTGGTTGTGCCGCGTCAGGGTCGGCGGCGAAGCGGGGCCTAGCGTCCGCCTCCGCCAATCACGCCCTTCTCGACGGCCTTGGTGACGGCGTCAGCCTCGCCCTGGGTCAGCGTGCCGTCGGTGACGGCCTTGTCCAGCCTGGTCTTCAGTTCCGCAGCACGGTCGGTCTGGGCCGCGGTCCGCAGCTCCTCCAGGGCGGTCGTGACCTTGGCTTCGTCAATCCCCAGCGACGCCGCCAGCGACTTCGCCAGGGCCGCGTCCATCGCGGCGCGGTCCGGCTTGGTGCCTTCGGCCGGCGGGGTCGTGGGCTTGTTGGCCTCGCGGAAGGCCTGCAGGGCCTCGGTCACCTTGGCCTCGTCCACGCCGAGCTTGGCAGCCAGTGCGGCAGCCTGGGCGCCGCCGTGCTCCCCGCGGCGGCCGGGTCCGTGGCCGCCGCGCATGCCGTGACCGTCGGTGGTGCCGGGCGTCGCGTCCGCCGAGGCGCTGGAGCTGGGGGTGGGGGTCGGAGTGCTGGCTGCCGACGCCATCCCGGTGACTCCAAGGCCGGCGCCCAGGGCGAGTGCCCCGGCCGAAATGGCGAGCGTTATTCTCTTCGTACGTGACATGTGCTGTCTCCTGGTCTGCAGCATGGTGCCCGCTGCGGTCGGTTGCTGTCTCTTCCAAGACGTAGCTCCAGTCTCCGCCAGCCGCTTCTGCGGGAGCTGTCCGGAACCTTTCATCTTCCTGTGAAGGTTTGCCAGGGACACCGGGGCGAAGATCTGCGCCCGTTTCCCACAAATGTTCCCAACTCTCGGAAAAACTTGCCCAGAGTGCAAACATGCACGTAGTGTAAGCGCGTGTCCGCTTCCAGTTCCCTCCGCGCAGCCACGCCCCCGGCGTCCGGCACCCCGCCCGAGGCGCCCTCGCGCCGTGAGCTGAACAAGGCGGCCACCCGCCAGGCGATCACCGACGCCGCCCTGGCGCTCCTCCGCTCCAACGGCCCCGGCAACTTCACGGTCGAGGACATCGCCGACGCCGCCGGCATCTCCCGCCGCACCTTCTTTAACTACTTCGGCAGCACCGAAGCCGCGATCGCGGCCGTCACCTTCGGCTTCCTGGACACGGCGCTTCAGCAGTTCCGGCTGCGGCCGGTCGGGGAACCCTTCCTGGAGTCCGCCCGGGCCGCCCTCGTGGAACTCGCGGATCCGATGACCGTCGCTCCGCTGGCCGAGCTGTACAGCCTTGGCCAGGCCAACCCGCAACTCAGCAGGTCCGAGCTGGAAGCCTGGGACCATTGCACCGCCCAAATCATCTCCGCGGCCCGCGAGCGCTTCAGCGCCGGCGGCGGCGTCGAACTCGACGAACTGTACCTCCGCGCATTGGCCGGCTCCGTGATCTCCTGCGGCAAAGCCGCGATGGACGTCTGGTTCGCCCGCTGCGGCGGATCCCTGACGCCGGAATCCCTGTCCACCCTCCGGCAACTCCTGATCGATTCCATGAGCCTGCTGGGCTCCGGGTTCGCCCGCCCCGACACCGTCC
>NZ_MQTS01000085.1 GCF_020532825.1 Arthrobacter sp. SO3 | reverse complement strand
CACATAACGAGACGCTGAGCCTAATAGGTGATGTCGCCGACGAACTTCACCCCAGGGCGGTCGGCGGTGAAGTCCCGGTTGACGAGATCTGGCATGCCCGCGGCAGCCTTAGCATCAGCCTCGGTGGTGATGCGGAACGGCCGTGGCTGACAGGCCACCAGGCCCTGGCAGCGCATGATCTGCCGCACCAGCTCGGGTGAGCACTCGGTCTGTTCCGCGGCGAGGTCGGCATGGATGCGCCGGTAGCCGTAGGTGCCCTCGGACTCCTCGAAGAAGTGCTGGATCCGCGCGGTCAGGCCCTGGCGGCGGGCCGCCGTGGCCGATTGCGGGCGTGTGGCCCAGTGATAGAAACCGGACGTCGAGACGGCCAACCAACGGCACATTTTCACGACCGAATTGAGATTGGCGGGCTCAGCTTTTTGGGAATCGATGAATTCGTGCTTGCTCACTACCGCTGCTCCCGCGCGAAGTAAGCGCTGGCTTTTTTCAAGAAGGCAGTCTCCGCCCGCAGCTCTTGAACTTCACGCTCGAGCTCCTTCAGCCGGGCCCGTTCCGACACCGTCAGATCCACCTCCGTGCCGCCGTTGGCCGCCCGGTACTTGACCAGCCAGTTGCGGAGCGTTTCAGGGCCGACACCGTACGCGGTGGCCACGTCCTTGATCGGCTTGGACGTGTTGATCACCTCGCGGCACAGCTCGTCCTTGAACTCCTGGGTAAATCGCTTGCGTGATGCGGTCATGCTGATCTCTACTTTCGGTAGACCCCCATTTTAGGAGGGCCCACTGTCCGA
>NZ_MQTS01000084.1 GCF_020532825.1 Arthrobacter sp. SO3 | reverse complement strand
CCGTTAGCGGAAAGGAACTTGCTGACCAGCTCTCCCGGCTCGCCGATCTGCGTAGCTCTGGCCTCCTCTCTGATTCAGAATTCGCCAGCGCGAAGGCCCGACTCCTGATGTGACATCAGCCTGGGAAGCCAGGCATCCATACCCGAAACCAGACATTGGAGGTGGCGCTCGTGTTGCGATCAACGATTCCCGTTCCAGTCCCCGTAGTGAGGGCCGTACCGACCCATCCTGTCCCGCCGGGCTCGAAATTCGAGTCCGGGCAACGAGACGCAAAGATGGAGTGCCCTCATGTCACTCCATGACGACACCAGGGTCCCTGGCAGCCCGGAGCAGGAAGAAATACTCCGGTTACGCGCCGAAGTTGCACGGCTTCAGCACGAACGCGACGACGCCAGAAAGACCAGCCTGAGACCTCACGGGCGGGGAACAGGTTTGGCGCGCCGGATTGTCGCCATTGTCCTAGTGGTTCTGACTGCGGTCCTGGCCTGCGCCGCAGTTCCTGCCCTGTATCTGCGCAGTGAGGTGCTGGACACGGACCGCTACGTGGCCACAGTCGCGCCTTTGGCCTCGGATCCTGCCATCCAGGCAGAGATCACCGACAAGGTCACCACCCAAATCACCACGGCAGTGGACGTTGACGGCATCACCCGGGATGCGATGACGGAACTCGGCAAAGTCGCACCGCGTGTGGCCGCAGTGATCACCGGGCTGGCGCCGGCAATTGCTGAGCAGACAAAGTCCCTGATCCGTTCGGCTGTGTCCAAATTCGTCGCCAGCCCGCAGTTCCAGGATCTTTGGACCCAGCTCAACCGTGTGGCGCACCAGGGAATCGTCAACCTTGCTACAGGAAACACCGGCGGCACCGTCAGTATCGATCAGAGCGGCACCGTCACGATCTCGACCAAAGAGATTATTGCCCGGGTCAAGACTCTCCTCGTCGAGCAAGGGGTGGACATCGCCGCCAGGATTCCGGAAATTGACACGCAGATTGCCCTGCTGCAGTCGCCGGAACTGGTCAGGGCGACAGACGCCATCCAGACACTGGACCGCACCGCCCCGATACTGGCATGGCTGACCGCGCTGAGCGCCGTTGGCGCCATTGCAGTGGCGCCACGGGGCTGGAGACGGCGCACCACCAGCCGCGTCGGGTTGGGGATAGCAGTGGCCATGGCAGTGCTGGCCCTCGGACTTACTATCGGCTTGGACATCTTCCTCGGAACGATCCCATCGGCCACAGTCTCCCCCGCTGCGGCTCAAAGCCTCGTTGATGCCCTCCTGACGCCGCTGCGGACCGGCGTGCGGTTTGTTTTTGTCGTGGCTTTGCTCATTGCCCTGGGCGCTTTCCTCACCGGTCATTCGCGCCCGGCCGAGTCCGTCCGTCAAGGCCTCGCCCGGACAGGAGATTACCTGACTGGAAAGGTCGGCGGCGGCCAGGCCCAACCCTGGCAGCACTGGCTGGCCCGGTTCCGGCGGATCCTGGAAGCCGCAGTCCTCGGCGTCGCCGTGCTAGTGCTCATCCTTTGGCAGTACCCCACGGCGGCCGTGGCCATCTGGACGGCAGTCCTTGCCGGGCTGGCAATTCTCCTCATCGAACTCCTCTGCCGGCCTGCCGTCGTCGCTGCGCACACGACCGGCGCTGCGGCCGTCGCCGAACCCGTGCCGGGGGGGCCGCCGGAGGATTCCCAGCCAACGCGCCCCATCCTCTGAAGACATGTCAGTCCTCGCAGTTTGCGGGGCTTCCACGGTGCACGGAAGCCCCGCACGTGCTGGCCGTTTTGCGGGGCTCCCAAGGTTCACCAAACGCTTGGCGCGGTGCTGGTGCTAGGCGGCTGAAGGCGAGAACGAGAACACATCTTCCCCACCGCCGTGCACGACGACACAGGTGGCGTCCGGTACCTCCCGCCAGGCACCGCGGAGATCGCCCAACGGCTCGGACAGGACTATGCGGGTATTGTCCGAGAGCTCCTGGAGGACCGGGTTGTCCGGATACTGGGCGCGAAGCGTGGAGACATCAGTATTGTGGAAGAGCGACCGGGACCGCCCTTCGCTGGAGTACCGAAATGCCCACGTGGTGTCGCCGTCGGTAGTTGCCACGGTCATCTGAATCGGGAATTCGATTCCGCGGCGCCGTCCGACGTCCTCGATGAGTCCAACCGCTGCGGAGACCCCTTCGAGGGGGTCCCGTTCCAGACCGAAGGTGAGTGCGAGGAAGAAGAACATTTCCGAGTCAGTTGATCCCTCGATGTCGGGATAGAGCGCGGGATCCACTGCCATGGCCAATTCACGCTTCACTGTCGGAAAGTCCGTGATGAGTCCATTGTGCATCCACAGCCATCGGCCGTGCCGGAACGGGTGGCAGTTCGTCTGTTGGACCGCGGACCCGGTAGTGGCCCGGATGTGCGCGAACACCCGGCCGGCTGATGCCTGCGATGCGAGCTCGCGCAGGTTTCGGTCATGCCAGGCCGGCTCAGTGCTGTGGAACGCTCCCGGAAATGCCGCGGTTCCGTACCAGCCGACGCCGAAGCCGTCCCCGTTAGTCGTCTCAACGCCCAGGCGTGCGTGCTTGCTCTGCATAACGAGCGAATTGGCGGGTTTGTAAAGGAGCTCATCCAGTCGCACGGCAGACCCCGAATACGCGAGCCAGCGGCACATGTCATTCTCCTTCTACTCAGTCCGGAATTCCCCCACGATTCCATCAGTGCCACGGCGCCTGCGCATCATCTTCCGTGGGTGACCCGCCCGCGGCAAGAAGTCTTTCCGTTTACTGGCTGAGCACGCGCTGCTTGAGCGCTGCGAATTCTTCGGCCGTCAGTGCGCCGTCATCCATCAAGGTCTTGGCTTGGGCGATCTGTTCTGCCTGGTTGGTTCCGGCCGCACGGCGGATATATTCGTCAAAATCCTCCCTGGCCACGTCGCTCCGGGCAGCCTGCCGCAGGGACATGGACTGCCCATGTGCGATGAGGTATGCCAGACCCCCGATGACCGGCAGAAAGATCAGAAAGAGGACCCAGACAGCCTTGCTCCACCCGTTGCGGGTCGAATCAGCGAAAATGTCTTTGACGATCAGAAAGAGCACCATCAGGTAGGAAACGTAAAGAACAAAAGAAATCATGAGCCAAAAGAAATCCCAGAAGGTCATTTAATTTCCTCTCAGCCAACTTGCTGCATTGTTGATTCCAATCTGTCTTTATGCCAGCCGCGATCACACGCCCCGCTCCGCGGGCAACCGCCCTGACTTGACCGCTTGGCCCAGCGCCGCATGATCGGCTTCTGTTTGGTCCGCATAACTCCTGGCCCAGTCCGCCAGCGCATCATCAAAGACGTCGCTGCCGCCCAGATACCCGAGGATAAAGGCGCTGCCGGCGCTTTGGGAGTGAGCCCGCGCGAGGAGCCCTCCGCACAGCCTGCCGTAGTCCTCCGTCTCTTGGGCGTTCATTTCCGCCAGCGTGAAGGAACCCTTCATGTCACGGAATTGGCGAATGTAGAAGTCCCGTTGCCGTCCGTCGTCCCCCGTCACGTCCTTTATCCAGCCCAGGAACGGATCCGACTGCGCCTGCAGGATTCGTTGGGCACCGACCACCCGGAATCCCTGCCCGCGTGTGGTCAGGCTCTTCTCGACCGGCTCGGGCGCGTGGAGAATGCGCCCGTGGGTCTCCAGGACCGACTTTCCGGCTTCCTTGGCCTGCAGAAACAACGGCTCGCCCGCGGGACCTTCAAACAAGAGCACCCAACTGCGCGTTCCTACGCTGCCGACCCCCACGATCCGCCGCGCGAAGTCCACCAGGCGGTACTGGCTCATCAACAAGGAGGTATCCGGCCGCAGGGTACTCCGGTACATTTCCACGAGGCCCTCCATCGCCTCGTGATCCATAACCTCCGGGTGCCGAACTATCGGCGGCTGGTCGACGATTCGGGGTTCACCTGATTCCGTGGTTGCTGTCAGCTTGGTGAGCACCTGTTCAGACGTTCGCTGCCGGGCCTTCTTCTCCTCTGTCTTGATTCGTTTGCGCGCCGCCGACTGGCGCGCGTCAAGAAATTCCGCATCCACTTGGAAGTAGTAGCGTTCAGTCGCCGTATGGCTGTACAGCGTTTTGAGCGCCTGTCGATAGTTGCGAACACAGGACTTCACTGCCGTGCGGCATTGTTCCTCCGTGTGGGAACTATTGCGCCCGTTCAGCCAGATGCTCGCGGCGAGGCGTTTGACGTCCCATTCCCAGGGCGCCGGGTAGGCTTCATCAAAGTCGTTGAGGTCGAAGATCAATCGTCGTTCCGGGCTGGCGAAGAGCCCGAAATTGGCCAGGTGCGCGTCGCCGCTCGCAATCAGGGTGTGGCCGGTGACCGGGGAATCGGCAAAATCATGCGCCATGACAGCGGCCGCCCCGCGGTAAAAGGAAAACGGGGTTTCCAACATCCTCCCCACACGCACCGGAATGAGTTCAGGCAGGCGGGTGGCATGTTGCCCTTCGAGGATTTCCACGGGGTCCCGCTCCGGCAACGTGAGGGTCGCGAAGTCACGGCGAGGCAGTAAATTCCGTGCCTCCCGCCCTGCTGCCTGGGCGCGGGCTATCGACTCCTTATGCGCCGGGCCTGGTTCGGTTTTCACGGCCGGCCCGTGACGTAAGTGAGCGGAAATCTACGCGCTCGAGGCTTACACAAGGTCAGTGATTTGATCAGTTCTATGGCTCGCATGTCCGCATCATTGCACAGTCATCGCCGCTCCGGAACGGCCCTCCGGCCTCAATCCTGCCCGTCTCCTGCCCGGAGCGGTACGGATAAGTTGGGCACGTTTCGTGGCGCCATTCCCTGGCTGCCGCGCCGTCCGATATCACCCCCTGCGGGTGATACGTAGGCCCGACTCCGGGCTAACGATGGTTCTACCTGCCAGTGATTGGGCTGCCAGGCGAATGCCCATCTGAGAGGGGTTTCCCGTGTCGAGACCACAACCAGTCCGCGCACGATTGCTGGCAATCGGTGTAAGCGTCGCGTTTCTCGCCGGGTGCAGCACTGCCAGCCCGCCAGCAGGGACTTCCAGCCCACAGGCAAGTTCGTCCAGCCCGCCAGCGGGCACTTCCAGCCCGCAGCCGACTGTTTCGCCGGCCTGCTCCTCCGCCGACTCCTTTGCAGCCGCACTAACAAGCTTCAAGGACACGCTAAAGAAGCCAAGTTCCACGTTGGAGCAGGTCCATGCGGCACGGGACCAGGTCGCGACGACCTACAACGCCCTCATCAAGGACATGGGGAACGCGGCCAAAGATCGTTTGGACGCAGTTACAGCGGCCGAGGACAAGTTTACTGCCGCCGTAGCCGACGTGCCCAACGACGCAACCCTCGCCGAAGCCCTTGATTCCCTGCGGGACGAAGCAGCAAACGTCCAGGGCGCGCTGAGCGACCTTGCTGCTGAGGTCAAGTGCTAGGGCCGGATTTCTGCGAGGATCTGCCGTTCGCCTCAACCCCAGCCAATGCTGCGTCCACGGCAACGCCACATTAAATGAAAGTAGGGAATCCAAATGAATTTCTGGGACAACTTCTGGGACATTTTCTGGTGGTTCTTCGTCGTCTATGCGTTCTTCGCATTCCTGTACGCGCTGTGGCTCGTCATTGCCGACGTTTTTCGTGACCGTCAGCTGAACGGCTGGTGGAAGGCCGTCTGGATCGTCTTCCTGGCATTCCTGCCCTTTTTGACGCTGCTGGTGTACATGGTTGCCCGCGGCAAGGGCATGGCCGGGCGGTCCATGGAACGGGCCCGTCGGGACCAGCAGGAAGCAGACTCGTATATCCGCAGCGTCGCCACAGCGAGCCCGACCGAGGAGATTTCCAAGGCCAAGGCTCTGTTGGACGCCGGAACCATCAGCCCTGATGAGTTCCAAAGGATCAAGACCAGGGTGACAACCTGATCCGTCCGGTCGATCTAACAGCCCGCGACGTCTACTCGCGAACATGATCCTCGATTCGGTGCCACGTAAACACGTCCAGGAGGCTGTCCAGATGAAGGAATACCCACTGATCGCGGATCATGGTCTTATCGGTGACCTGCAAACGGCTGCGCTGGTAGCCACGGACGGTACTCTCGACTGGTTTTGCAGTCCACGTTTCGACTCTCCCAGCATTTTCGCGGCTCTGCTGGACCGTTCCCGAGGCGGCCACTTCAGTACCCGGCCTCTCGACAAGGCCTTCGCCACGAAGCAACTCTATTTACCCGACACGGCTATTCTCGTCACTCGGTTTTTGACGGAGGGCGGGGTTGGCGAACTGATCGACTTCATGCCAACCACCGGCGAGTCGGCGAGCGAACAGCACCGCCTGGTTCGCATGCTGCGCTGCGTGAGGGGACAGATCTCCTTCGACGTCGAGGTGGCGCCCCGATTCGACTACGGCCGGCGGCCGCACCGCCTGAGTCTCAGCGGCGACGGCGCGATCTTCGATACCGGCGGAATCCGCCTGGCGCTCAGCCTCATCCGCGAGGAAGGCGACGACCGACCCGGACGATACGAAGCCACAGGTGACGGTGATCTGCATGTCTCCCTGAGCCTCGACCAGGGCCAAATGCGCGGCGTCGTCCTGGAGACGGGTCCGGAGGTTGTGCCTCGCGTCATGCGCCCTCCCGAGGCCAAGCGACTCGTCGACGACACCGCGCACTACTGGCACGACTGGGTCAGCCAATCGACCTATGCCGGGCGCTGGCGCGAGGAACTGGAGCGGTCGGCCATCACCCTGAAACTCCTCACCTACGCGCCAACCGGCGCCCTGGTGGCCGCTCCCACCGCCGGGCTGCCGGAACAGGTCGGTGGGGAACGCAACTGGGACTACCGCTATACCTGGATCCGCGATGCATCCTTCTCGGTGCGCACCCTGATCAGGATGGGTTTTGTTGACGAGGCTGCCGCCTTCAGCCGGTGGCTGCGCGACCGCATTACCGAGCGGCTGGGGAGCGACACCGGTCCGCTCAACATCATGTACCGCGTTGACGGCAACCCCGAACTTCATGAGGAAGTCCTGGCTGATTGGGAAGGCTATCGAGGCTCCCATCCCGTGCGGATCGGAAATGGCGCTGCCGGGCAACTTCAATTGGACATCTACGGAGAAGCGCTGGACGCCGTGTACTCCCTTGACCGAATCGGAGACGGAATAGGGCAACCCGGATGGCTTGCCATCTGCGAACTGCTGGAGTGGCTCGCCGACAACTGGGACCAGCCGGAAGAAGGAATCTGGGAGACCCGGGGCGGGCGGAAGGACTTCACCTACGGGCGTTTGATGTGCTGGGTCGCGTTCGACCGGGCCATCCGGCTCGCCTCAGCTCATGGCCGTCCGGCACCCCTCGCCCGCTGGATGGCCGAGCGTGACGCTATCTACAACCAAATCATGGACAAAGGCTGGAACACCGAACGCGAGGCATTCGTGCAGCAATATGGCGACACCGTTCTCGATGCGTCCCTGCTGAAGATGCCACAAGTCGGCTTCGTGGCACCGAGTGATCCCATCTGGCAGTCGACCCTCCGCGCAATGGATACGGAACTGGTCTCGGACAGCCTGGTATACCGCTATGACCCAGGTGCATCGCCCGATGGTCTCCGCGGCTCCGAAGGTACATTCTCGCTGTGCACATTTCTCTACGTCGATGCCCTGGCCCGGGCAGGCCGGCTGGATGATGCCCGCCTTACCTTCGAAAAGATGCTGACCTACGCCAACCACCTCGGCCTTTACTCCGAAGAAATCGCGCCTACAGGTGAACAGATCGGCAATTTCCCCCAAGCGTTCACGCACCTCGCCCTCGTTGATGCCGCCATTACCTTGAACGGCCGTCTGGACGACGCGGCGGGCAAAAGCAGTCGCGCCGACCGAACACGGAGGGTGCCACCCGGCCCCTACTGAGCGGACCGCCGCGACTCCAGACCATTTCCGAGGCGAACGAAGGAGAACTGCATGGAGCCGGAATCAGCGGAATCGTATCCACGTCCTGGACTCCCCCGTTCCGCCATTGTCCTGCTCACGCTGGCCTGCGCGGCTGTTGTAGCCTTCGGCCTTGCCGCGATGCGGGGGATTGTCACCCCCGTGTTCTTAGCCTTTGTGCTTACGCTCTGCGTTCATCCTCTGCGGCGCTGGATGCAAGGCAACGGAGTGCCCCGGGGAATCGCCACGGGATCCACTATCGCAGCAGTCTTGGCCTTGCTTACGGGATTCGCTGCGGTCTTGGTTGCCTCGCTCGCCCAGTTCTCCGCGCTGTTGCCGCAGTTCGCCCCCCAAATGGCCGAATTAGCAGCCTCCATCTCCCGGCTGCTGGAGTCCGTGGGATTCGGCCCCGAGCAGACTCAGACAATCCTGGAGGGGCTTACCCCCGGCCGCATTATCGGTTTCCTGGGTGGCCTCCTGGGGAACATCGCAGGCCTTGTGGGCAGCCTCGTGATCATTCTGACGATGCTGATCCTCATGGCGGTAGATGGCTCGCGCGTGCCCGCCTTGCTGACCCATCTGAACCACCACCGGCCCGCCCTCGTCGCCGCCTTTAACGGCTTTGGCGCCGGCGTTCGCCGCTATATGATCGCCACCACCGTCCTCGGAGTAGCCCAGGGCCTCTTCAACTGGCTCGTCCTGATCATCCTCCAGGTCCCGGGCGCGCTGCTCTGGGGACTGCTCTCCTTCATTTGCAGCTTCATCCCCAACATCGGCTACTTCATCGCGATCATCCCGCCGCTGTTTTTCGGATTCCTCACGGGCGGATGGCCGACGTTCATTGCTGTCATCGTCATCTATGGCGGGATCAACAGCGTCATCCAGTCCATCATCCAGCCCAAATACGTGGGCAACGCGGTGGCTCTTAGTGAGACGATAACGTTCGTCTCCGTCCTGTTCTGGGCCGTCATCCTGGGACCTGTCGGCGCCATCCTGGCCGTGCCCCTGACTCTCCTTGCCCGCACAATCCTCCTCGACTCCGACCCCACCATCGCCTGGTGGCGGCCCTTGACGGGAGACAAAAAGGCCCTTGAACTAATCCTCAAGCAAGAAGACGACGCGATCCGCGCCCGCCGGGTCCGACGGGGACCGGACAAACCAGATCTCGGCAGTTCTCCGGCGGTATGACATGCCGTCGGACTATTGTCCAGGCCAGGTGACTGCCGCGTGCTGAGCGTCATCCCGAGCCTGGTGCTTTTCGCCTTGGCAGGCGCGATCAGCACTGTGCCCGTGAGCATCACCATCATGATCCTGCTTTCCCCCAATCCCCGCCGCGGGGCTCTGCCCTTCC
This sequence comes from Arthrobacter sp. SO3, assembly GCF_020532825.1. Lineage (GTDB taxonomy): Bacteria > Actinomycetota > Actinomycetes > Actinomycetales > Micrococcaceae > Arthrobacter. The sequence goes on along the minus strand of NZ_MQTS01000084.1, from coordinate 4,037 downwards.
TAATTGGCAGTGTTGCCGGATCGATCTTGGTTGTCGGCCTGTCAGCTGTCGGGATGCAGTTGCTGCCGGTGAGGCCGAAAATTGGTCAGGACCAGCTCCTGGCCTGGCTCGGCCTGTTGGTCGGCACTTTTCTTATTGGCTACGCCGGATACCTTTTTGGGCACAGAAGCCAGACCGACAGCGCTGTGGTTGGGAAGCTTAAAACGAGGTTTCAGTCCGCACACCCTTGGGAATTCGTGCTCCTGGGTCTGGGCCTGAATCTGCGCCCCAAGGCCATCCTGCTCGCAGTGACCGCCGGTGCATTGATCAGCGTCCGGGAGCCGCCGCCGTTCCAAGGAACCTTGTTGGTCCTCGCCTATTCCGTCGTAGCCCAGTCTGCAGTCGTCGTACCAATCGCCGTGTGGTTACACTCCCCGGAGCGGGCCGAAGTGCCCCTGACCGCCATCTACACGTGGATGCAGCGAAACGGTCGCACGATAGCGGCGATCGCCGCCCTGACGATCGGCGTGTTCATCATCGGCTACACCATCATCCAGCTCTGATCGGGCCGAGCTGGTCCCTTCCGGGCTGCGATGGGAATCGCCGGGACGGTCCTGCTGAACGGCTGCTGTTAAACCATCACGGTGCTCTTGATCTTTTCGAACTCGTCGGGGCTGATCGTTCCAGCGTCCAGAAGAGCCTTGGCTTTGGAAATCTCCTCAGTGGGGCTCGCAGTGGCGACCTGGCGGATGTACGCATCGGAGGCCTCCTGGTTGTGGCGGCCCCGTTCCATGGTCCGTTCGGTCATGCCCTTGCCGCGGGCAATCAAGTACACCAGCACACTCAAGAAGGGTAAGAAGGCCAGGAGTACGAGCCAGACGGCTTTCAACCAGCCATTCAGCTCTTGGTCGCGAAATATGTCACCAATCACGACGAATAGCGCGTACAGGAAAGCGATGAATGCGTACACGCAAAGGAACCACCAGAATATATTCCAAAAGTTCTCCCAGAAACTCATTCAGCTTTCCTACTTTCAGTTGAGGCGGTTTGGTGCTGCTACGCAGCCAATGGGTGTCGGAATGGAGGTCACCGCGTGCCCGGGTCACCCGCCTGGCGGCCTGACCACTGGCCGGTATACACATTTTCCGCCCGGAATCCTGATAGATTCCTCATGCGCTGGGGGTGAACTCCGGATGGGATCGGCCGTCTGCCACAGCTCAACCCAGGATCGCGTCTTCCCCTGCACCGGAGGGCTTGGGATCCGGGAGCCGCATCATGCGCAAGGACGTGAACAGTCCCGCGAGACCGGCCAGTATTGGCACCGATAGCGCGAGCTGGAGAGCCAGGGGCCGCGCATCCGTGTTGATGCGGATAATCTCGTTCCGGACTTCCTCCGTTTGGCCGGCGAGGAGTGCCTCGAGCTGGGCATCACTCATGACCTGCGCATCCTGTTCCAGGCTCTGCGAGACCTGCTGCTGCTGGTCGGGCGCCAGAACCGTACTGGACGTCGCCATGCCGATGAAGATGGAGGAGAGCGATGCCAGCATGATGCCACCCGCAAACGCGAGGCCGAGCGATAGACCGAATGACCCTGAGGCCGAGTTGACGCTGGCGGCCTCGCTGACACGCTCGTCCGAGACAGGGGACAGTGTGTAGTTGTTGAGCTGGGACACTAATAGGCCCAAACCACTTCCGGCGATGACAAGCGGGAGCAGGAGCCACCAGCCGGAGTCCGCCCGCGGCACGATCGGAACCAGCACCACCAAGCCCACGATCAACAGCAAGAAACCCCACCGGATGAGGCTTGCCGGGCGACGCGCCCCGGCCCTTTTGCCGGCGAGCATTGCAACCGCAAACATGGTCAGCGAGAGTGGCGCAATCGACAACCCGGCCTGCATGGCGTTGTAGCCGAGCACCATTTGGAGGTAGATGGGCAACACGATCATGGTGCCGCCGAGAGCGACCTGCTGAAGCATTTGTCCCGTGGCGCCAAACCGGAACGCTTTCGATTGGAACAAGTCCGGGTCCAGAAGTGCGGCCTTGTTGCTGCGCTTGCGCCGAAGAAGCCAATAGATCAGCCCGCCGAGACCGACCGCACCCACGGCCAGGAGCGCCCCTACAGATTCACCACCCTCCTGCCAGACCAGGATGCCAAGTACAATTCCGCCCATCCCCACAATTGAAAGGACCGATCCGACGATGTCCAACGATCGGGATCCCACAAAAGGCACGTCCTGAACGAGCTTAATCCCGGACAGCACGACCGCGATGATGAGCGCCTCGAGCATGAAGGCGACCCGCCAAGACAGGAAAGTGGTGATAAACCCACCGAGCAGGGGCCCGACCGCCGCGGCTACAGCAGCCGAGGCACCCACCAGGGCATAGACCCGTTTCTGCTCCGCACCCTCGAAATTTCCATGGATAAGGGATTGCATGGCGGGTAGCAGGAGCGAGGCACCGAGCCCGCCGATCACGGCCCAAAAGATGATGATCGGGAGGAGGCTTTGAGCCAACGTCATCGCCACGGCGCCGATCGCATAACAGACCAGCCCGATCACGTAGGCGCGCTTGCGGCCGATCAGATCCCCAATTTTTCCGCCGATCAGGATGAAGGCGGCTGATACCAGTGCTTCAAGCGCAATCGCTGATTGGAGCCCGCTGACGGTCGAGTTGATGTCCTTAACCACGGCAGAGATCGAAACGTTCATGATCGACGTGTCCACAACAAGCACGAACATCGCCATGGCGAGCAGCATCGCGAGTCTGCCATTGAACGGCGCTGTCTGGGTGTTGCCGGCGTTTGGCGAGGTCATCTGCGGTCGTCTCCCCGACTTGTCGGATGTGCTGCTCCCCCCAACGCTAGCTACCCGGCCCGGTGGCCAAATCATTCCCGGCGGGTGAGCTTGGAGTCACGCTGTTACTCCTGTTTGTCTCCGCGCTCCTTCTGCACCGTAGCCTGCTCCGCCTCCACGGCCCGGAAGACGTTCCCGTGGATTCTATCCTCGCCGATGCGCTCAATCGCGGCGTCCCTGGCCAGGGTCGCCCGGACCGCCGGCTTCAGCCGGGCTAGTCGCAGGGTGATGTCCGACTCGCAAGCGAGGTCCACGATGTCTGCCAGCTTTGCTGCTCCCTGGGAGTCGACGAAATTGATTCCGCCGCAGTCGAGAACAATGCCTGTGAGGCCCGGAGTTGAGTGGATGGTCTCGCGCAGGCGATCCTCCAGGGCGTCAGCCGTGGCGAAGAAGAGCCCGCCGTCGAACCGGACGACGGCGATGCCCGGAATCACCTCGTCACCGGGGTGCTCATCGGATTCGCGGAAGACCTGCGTACCGGGTTCACGTCCGAGGGACGGCATCCCCGGATGGGTGGCCACCCCGACAAGCCAGATCAGTGAGAGGCCGATCCCAATGATAACGCCCGCCAGCACGCCGAAAATGAGGGTGCCGACAATGGCTGCGATGGCGATCCAGAAATCGAACCGTTGCACCCGGGCCAGCCGTCGCATCTCCGGCACATTCATCATGCCCATGACGACGGCTTCGATGATCAGCGCGGCAAGCACGGGCTTGGGGAGGTTCGAGAAGAGCGGCGCCAGGAACAGCAGCGTGAGCAGCACAGTGACACCGGAGGTGAGGGAGGCCACGCCGGTTTTTGCTCCGGAGTGGTCGTTAAGGGAGCTCGCTGACAGGCTCGTCGAGACGGGCATCCCCTTGAGGATTCCCGCGGCCGCGTTGGCGAACGACTGGGCGATGGACTCCTGGTTGATGTCAATCTGGTATCGGTGCTTCGCAGCGAACGCCCGCGCATCCCCTGCTGTCTGGGAAAAGCCGATCAGAACCAGGGCCACCGCCGCGACGGCGACAGTTCCCACGTTGTCCCACATCAGCTGGCCGTCCGGGAGCTCCGGAGACGGTAACCCGCTGGGCACGTCTCCCACCAAGGCCACACCCTTGGCCCCGAGATCGAACACCGCTGCCGCTAGCTGTACTCGGCCAGGACGTTGGTTGCACGGTGAAAGGGTGAAGACCTCTTAGGTTGGTGGTTACCACACACACCGA